>CANPFR010000005.1 GCA_947573445.1 uncultured Clostridia bacterium
TAAGAAGTTGAAAATTATTATCATTTTGTGTTATAATCATCTCGAGAAATTACAAGTTGTAGAGCAGATAGTTAGTTGCTAATTATCTGCTTTTATGATAATATAAGTAAAAATCAATAAGTTGTAGAGATGTAAAAAAATTGCAACAGAGAGGAATATATAAAATATGGTAAAAATCATAGTAATAATGATATTTGTTATTATTATGCAGTTTGCAATAAAAAAAGATTATATGGAACTATTAATTTTCCTAATTAAATTTTTGATATTGGATTGGATTTTTGTAAAAATATTTTCCACCATACCTTTCATAAGAACAATCGTATTTCTATTTGGAGAACCAATGCTTTCAGTACTAATTTATGCTGTTATAGAGTTAATTTGTATGGGGATATTTTATGATGCAATACGAAAATACAATTCTATCATTTCACTAATCGTTTATTTAGTTATCAATTTAATCATTGGTAAATTTTATACGACAATATCAGGAAGTATCCTATTAGATTTATTGTTTAACTTTATCATAGGAATTGTCATCATAATAATCGACCGAAAAAGTCTTAAAATGGAAGATATAAATTATTTTGCCATAGTCGGAATGATAATAAATGCTATTTTAGCACAAGTATGGAAGATAGTGGGAGGAATGGTTGTTCTTTATATTTGGATATATGGAACATTATTCAGTCCATATATCATAGGGGGAATATTATCTGCTATAATAATATGGCTAATTAGAAAAAAAGTAACAGAAAATAAAGATTTAATCTATACAATTATTATAATATTTTGTATGTTAGTAGGACATTCAACTATACAATATCTAAGTGCAAAACCTGATAAAGTATATACAGAAATGAAAAAAATAAATGATAGTGAAAGACTCATCGGTTTATCAAAAGATGAAGTTGTTACATTATTAGGTGAGCCATTATATAAAGGTGATCATCTATATATATATGATGCAGGAGAAATAACGTGTTATTTACTTTTTGGTGGAAGAGATTTTTATGAGTTTTTCATAAGGTTTGATGAAAATGGTAGAGTAAAATCTACTGAAATAGACTTCCAACGAGGAGGATAAGCGAAAAATTACATGTATAGGGCAGACAATTAGTTGAAAATGCTCTGCCCTTTGGAATCGGTGGGATGATATTTTTATATGTATTTCAACCACTTTTTGAAAGATTTACGAACCAAATATCGAGCAAAATGCTCACAATCATTAGTAATTTAATAATCGTTGTGCTTTTTGTAGATTGTATCTATACATTTTTGTATAAGTGATAAAGAGGAGGAAGAATATGGAGAGAATAAAATTGACAGAAACAAAAATCAGTAATTTAAATGACTTTAATTGGATCGAATATTTTGAATACAATAACAACCATCTACTGAAATTAGATTTTGCGAATAATGCAGAGTTAACCAATGAAGAAATTAATTTGATAGCCCCATCTATAAAAGCATTTCAAATAGGAGAGGGTTCAGAAGGAAAGCATTTAAGCAAAGTTGTTAAGAAGTTTGCTGATAAAAATAATTATCCAGAATATGAAGAAATAATGAAATGGTTTATTTTGGAAGAAAATAGGCATTCGCAAACGTTAAAGAAGTATATGGATATATACAAGATGAAAGCAGTAAATAACATGGCACTTGATACTATATTTAGAATCTTAAGAAAATTGATGGGATTAGAATGCGAAGTTATCGTATTAGTAACAGCCGAAATGATAGCCTTATCTTATTATACTGCTTTAGCAAATGCTACTAATTCAAGACTGCTAAATATAATTTGTCAGCAGATGCTAAATGATGAATTAAGACATGTTGTGTTACAGTCAGATACTTTGCATAGGATTTCTAAGAATAGAAATCAAGTTTTTAATGGTCTTGTGAGAAATATGAGAAAATTACTTATGAGAGGAACTTGCTTTATTGTTTGGAATAAGTATAGAGATTTGTTTATAAAAGGAGATTATTCTTATAAAAAATTTAAAAATGATTGTATGGAATATTTGAACGAATCAGTTTATATAGAGAAAAATGGAAAAATTATAGTAGAATAGAAAAAGGAGTGTAGTATGAATAAATTAAGCAAAATATTTTTAGGAATCATTATTATATTATTAGTTATTTTAGGAATAATGACAGTTTCATATTTTAACATGAAAAAGGTAGCCATAGAAAACTTTAATCAGGTTTTAGAGTCTGCTCAAGAAAAGATGAATTTGTATAAAAAAATTAGCGAATTGGAAGAAAAAAATAATACAACCAATATGACGATGCCAAATAGCAATGTTACTGTTGTTAATAATACAGTTTCGCAAAATGAAATACCAGAACAAAGAGATGATTCTATTGATATAGATAAAGTTACTATTGAGGTTGATAAAAATTCAATCACGCCAACTAGTGTTTCAATTATAATTACAAACAACAATGAAAATGAACTAACTTATGGTGAAGAATTTAAAATTCAAAAGAAGATAGATGGAGAATGGAGAGATTTGAATTATCTGCCAAATACGATATGGAATGCTATGGCTTATATAACAAAAGGAAATAGTCAAACCAATAAGAAATTAAACATAGAAAATTATTATGGAGAGTTAGAGAATGGCATTTATCGAGTAGTAAAACCAGTATTTGATGGAAATATTTATTCAGATGAATTTGAAATTGAATAAAATCGTATTTTTTATAAAGATAAGGAGGAAAAATGAAGAAAAAAATGATTTTAAGCATCTATTTGTCCAAATTATCATTCGAAAGAGTGCGGATTATAGTATCAAGTCGAAAAAGAAAATGGATTGATGATGCAACTAAAATTTTATATTAATAGAAAACAAGGATTACTAAATTTGATTTTAGTAATCTTTTTTAAAAAAAGATAAAATCTTGTAACAAAATTGCAAAAATTGACTCTAAATAGATAGAAGGAGGAAAAACTTATGCAGAATATGGAAAAAATCTATCAAGAATATTCTGAAACAGTTTATAAATACTTATTTTGCTTAACAAGTGATGCGGATTTAGCAGAGGATTTAACACAAGAAACATTTGCAATTGCAGTTAAAAATATTCCCAAGTTTAGAGGCGATTGTAAAGTGTCCAGCTGGCTTTGTCAAATTGCGAAACATTTATGGTATAAAGAATTAAAAAGAAATAAGAAAGATAACAATGTTTCTTTAGAAAATATAAGTGACGAGCTGATAGATACACAAACAATAGAAAAAACTGTCCATCAAAAAGAAGAAAAATTACAACTTTTTAAAAATATGCAAAAATTAGATGAGCTAGCAAGACAAGTTATTTATTTAAGAATCATGGGAAATTTAAGTTTTGCAGAAATTGGAGAAGTTTTGGGAAAGACATCTAATTGGGCGAGAGTTACGTTTTTTCGTGCAAAACAAAAAATGAAGGAGGTTTGAAGAAAATGGAAAAGAAAACAGAATGTGAGATTGTACAGGATTTGTTAATAAGTTATTCAGATGAGGTATTGAATAAAGAATCAAAAAAATTGGTGGAAAGACATTTGTTGGAGTGTGAAAAATGTCAGGAGAGGTTGAAAGAAATAAAGTCAGAAACAGAAAAAGAAAAGAATCAGCAGAAAAAGGAAATTGATTATTTGAAAAAAATTCGTTTAAAAAATAGAGTTAAATCAATTTTTGGGTCTATGTTGATTTTGGTTGTCATTTTTGTGGGATGGTATTTGTATAAATTTAGCATTTTGACAGGGCTTGCAAAAAAGGCAGAAAAGCAATTAGAGAGTGAAAATTTTTATATTGAGTCAATTGGAACGCTTGGAACGGATGGAGAAGTTGGATATAGTAAAACATGGTACAAAGACGGAAAGTATAAGATGTTTTCTTATATTGAAAAAGATGAGAAAATGACACAGACTTTTGAGACACGTTACGGCAATTTACGAGAAAATACAAAAGAAGAATATTTTGTAAATGAACAAGAAAAGAAAGTACGAAAAGAAAAATTGACATATGAAATCGATAAATATCAGTTTAGTGGAGTGGGGAATCCAATTTGGTTATCCAACAATCCTTATTACATTCGATTTCGACTTGGAGCTCCATTTTATACTAAAATTTCAAAGGATCATAAGGAAATTGGGCGTTTGTATTATGTGTTAGATTTAGGAGATGGCAAACAATGGGTGGACATGGATACTGGCTTGCCAATTATGATTTTTGGGTATCGTTCAGATACAGAATATTATAAAAATACAAAAATTCCGCTTAAAAAATCAGAAGGCATTTCAGAATATCATTATGAATTTGGAAATGTAACAGAAGAAGATGTACAAATGCCTGATTTTGAAGGATATGAAATAGAAGAATATGATTGGCAAGAAGAAATAGAGAAGCTAGTGAAAGAACATGAAAAAAACTCCTAAAAAACGTGACTTTTTTCAAAATGATGGTAATCTATCAATAGAAAGCTTTCAAAGGAGATTTTTATTAAAATTGAAAAATAAGGAAAAGATTTGTGAGTACATGGAAAATGGAGAATTGAATATTGATTTTGTGATGAAAGAATATACCAATTATGTGTATGTCATTATCAAAAACAAGGCGATTTCTTTTAAGTCAGAAGATGTGGAGGAAATTATATCAGATGTATTTTTGACGTTGTGGCATAATCAGGAAAAGTTAGATGAAAAAAAGGATTTGGCTCCCTATATTGCGGGAATTACGAAAAATTTGATCAAAAAGAAATATCGTGGTCAAAGAAATTGTGAGAATTTGGAAGATTATGAAGAAAAACTATTAGCGGCAGAAAATATTGATGTATATTCCGAATGCGATGAACAGAATGAAATTTTGCTACAAGAGTTGGATAAAATGAAACAAGAAGAACAAACCATATTTTTGCTATTTTATTATCAAGGCAAAAAAATAAGAGAAATTAGCCAAATGTTAAAGATTTCTGAATCCAAAGTCAAAATGAAATTAAGTAGAACACGAAAAAAGTTAATAAAAATCTTGAAAGAAAGGGGGATGTAGTGAAAATGGACGAAGAAGAAATGAAAAAAATCTTTCAAAAAACACAGAAAAAAATTGCTATATCTCGCTTGAAAAAGGAGGAAACAATGAAACCAAGAAAAAGTTTTCTGAAAATGGTTGCTAGTTTTATATTATGTTTTGGAATTACTATGGGAGTTGTTTATGCCAGCGTTCATTGGGAAAGTTTGTTTCACATCAATGGTATGAATGATAATGGAATTCAAACTGCTTTGGAAAATGAATATGTGCAAAATATTGATATGGAGTATATTGAAAAAGAAAAAGTAAAATTTAAAGTCGATTATTTAATGATGGATGACCTTAATTTTGACTTAGTATTTAATTTTATCACAAAAGATGAAGTGGAAAATTATGAAGGAATTGCGTTAGTTAACTTGAAGATTACAGATGAAGAAAATCGACAAATTCATTTTCCAGGAGAAAATCAAGAAATTTGGGCAAATAATATTTCTTTGATGTCAGAATGGTGGACTTTAGTAGAAAAACATGACCATCTTTTAAGACAAGTTGTTCATTTACCATCCGATAATTTTCCGAAAAGCCAGAAAATTTATGTAAGTTTTGACAAAGTGGTTTTATATAATGTAAACAAAGGAAATCCAATTACGATTGAATATGAGGATGAATATAACTTAGAATTTGATGTTTCAAAACAATTAAGTGAAAGAAAAACGATTCAATATCAAGCTGTTGATGGAAATGATAAAATACTAGAGGCAAAATTAACCAATAGCGGATTAGGTATTTCACTCAAAACAGATCACTATGTACTAAGAGGCGAGGATTATCAAATCATTGATGAAGCAGGAAATGTTTATCAATTAGCCAATACCTATCCTTTACTAGACAGAGAAAAATTAGACACAAAAAAAGATGAGTTTTTATTAGTTTTTGATATGACAATTTATAATGAATGTGATAAATTGTTTTTAAAAATGCCAGATGGGAAGAAAATTGAGTTAATGAAAAAATAAATATTTGTGAAAAGATTAGATAAATAAAAGTCTAATCTTTTAAATTTTTTCAAAAAATATGCAACCAAATGAAAAAATATGCTAATATACTTATGAAAGACGTCTTAAATAAAGGAGTTTAGAGGAAAAGTGGAACTGAAAAATAAGAAAATCTCCACTTATTTTTGGAAAGACAAATTATTGGTTGAAGAAATAATGGAAGATTATACAAATTATATTTATACAATTATTCGAAATTTTTCCCTTAATTTATCAAAAGAAGATAAAGAGGAAATTGTGTTAGATGTATTTTTGACGCTTTGGAAAAATCAAGGTAAATTAGATAGAGAAAAAAGCATGTCAGCTTATATTGGTGGAATTACGAAAAATTTGATGAAATATAAATATAGGCAAAATAAGCAACTGGGAAATATTGAAGATTTTGAAGAACAACTTATTGATTTTGCAAATCTGGAATTTATTTTAATGCAAAATGAAAAGGAAAAAATCATTTCGAATGAATTGGAAAAACTGAAAAAAGAAGATAGAGAGATATTTATCGAGTATTATTATGGGGAAAAAAGTATAAGGGAAATTACGGAGATGTTTCATATGTCAGAATCGAAGGTAAAATCGAAGTTATTTCGAGCCAGAAAAAAGTTAAATAAAGAATTCAATAAAAGGGGGTATGGTTCTAATGAAGAAGGATAAATTATTCAATGATTTTAAAAAGCGAGTTGCTATATCCAATTTTAAAGAAGAATATGAAAGGGAAGGAAAACAAGAAATGAAGAAATTAAAATTAGCAAATATAGCAGCAGTTTTAGCGGTTGTAGTTGTAATAGGATGTGTGACGCCAACAATTTATGCAAAAATAAAGTGGAATATTGAATTTTACCAATATGAAGAAAGAGTTGAAACGCCAAGAGAAACGATTGATTATGCTAAAGAATCAGGATTTGCAGATAAAATAGAGGATGATTATGTTGTAAAAGATGGGGTTGGGATAAAATTAGAGTCATTTTTGGTGACGGATGATACATTAGATATGAGAGTTAAATTTAAATTTGCAGAAGAAACGGAAGTCAATTCGGGGACATTTGGGTTTGGGTATGTGATTTATGATGAAAATAAAAATATTTATGATTTGCAAACAAGAGAGGATTTAACTCAAAATCGAGATTCCATGATTTTTATTTTAAAAAGATTGGGCGCAAAATATGATCCCAATGCACTTTATGATACACTTTTAAACGATAGTAGCAGTATTCTAGCAGTAGAATCCATGGAACATAGAACAATTCGAAAAGATATTACGGTAAGAGCAAAAGACGTTTTTCCAAAGAGTCAGAAAATCTACATTGAATTTTTTGATTTAGGTTATTTCATGTTGAATTTGGATGAAACACATGAGGATTTTCCAATTACGGACAAAGAATGGATTTTTGAAAAAGATATGTCCGAAAAATTCACTGAAAGGCAAACACTTAATCTTGTATTAAAAGATGAAATTCCAGATTTTCAAATTGAAAAATGTACGCTAACCGAATCCGGAATGGTGCTGGACTTTAAATCAGAAGAATATAGCAGATTAGTTGGTACAGTTAAAGAGGTAGATGGAGTGCGTATGGATCCTACCTGGAAAATGGTAACCATAACAGATACATCAGGAAAAGAATATGAAAATTTAGAAAGTGGAGGCACAGAAAAACGGCACTTATAAAATGAACATTGATGCTGGTAAAAAAGATTTCGAAAAAAAATTGTTTGTGAATTTTGTCAGCAATGGTGAAAAATATACGAGTGAATTAATTGAAAAATAAGGGGAAAAAGATTAGATTTTTTTTAAAAGTCTAATCTTTTTTATGATAAAATTAATTTTGTGAAACTTTTTGGCTAAAATAAAGGATTATATAGTAAGGAGGGAAAATGTGAGTATACAAGTGAAAGAAAAAGATTTTGAAGAAATTTATCAACGAACTTACTTAAATACGTTTAAATTTATTACGATACATTGCTATGATGTCGCTGATATCAATGATATTTTGCAAGATACGTATGTAGAATTTTATAAAATTTTGTGCAAAAAACGAACTTTGGAAATGGAAAAAATTCAAAATTATATTTATGGGATTGCAAAGAATGTGATCAAAAGATATGGCACAAAAAAGAAAAATTTGGTTTGTTTGGTCAATGAAGAAAAGGAAGATATTGATGTGGCAGACACATTTGATTTAGAGCAAAATTTTATGGACAATCAAGATGTTAAAAAAGTCTGGAATTATATCCAAAACAAGGATTTGATGACTTCTAAAATATTTTATTTATATTTTGTTTTAGGCTTGAAAATTGTAGAAATTGCACAAGAATTAAAAGTGACGGAATCGAATGTGAAAAATAGGATTTATCGCACACAAAAAGAAATCCAAAAACATTTAGGAAAGGATGTGATAGAAAATGACCAATAAAATTTGGAAAAAATATGTTGACGAAATACACAATCAAGATGCAAATTTTGAGAAAATTCGTTTGAGAACGAAAGGAGTGATGAATATGAAAAAGAAACTATTAAATATGGCAGCGGTTTTTGTTGCAATTGTGGTAATTGGGGCGACTTCTAGTCAAATTTATGCACAAATTAAATGGAATGTTGAATTTAAGAATTATCAAAATGGACCAGTTGGAGAGGCAAAAGGCAATTTGGAGATCGTAAGAGATTCGGATTATGCGGAAGTTTTGAATATGGATTATGTAACGCAAGATGGGGTTAGCGTCAAAGTGGATTCTATTTTGTTAACAGACGATTGTTTGGATGCTAATCTGACATTTCAATTTGCCGAAGATAAACAAGTTAATGCACAGACATTTCGTTATGGTTTTGCGGTTTATGATGAAAACAAGAATATATATGGTGTTTTCTCTGGTATTACTTCTAAATTGCGTGTTGGAGATAAAGATAATACGGTTCCATTTTTGTATAAAGATTTGGGCATCAAATATAATAAAAATGACCTTTATTCGATGGAACTTAGCGATGGAGCAAGCACTGGACCGATTGAAGTAAAGGAACAAGAACGAACGATACAGACCAATATTAATTTACGTGCCAAAGATGCTTTCCCACAAAGCAAAAAATTGTATATCCGAATTTTTGATTTAGGTTACGATATGTATGATTTGGATTCTGTTAATCCAGAAAAACATACAATTAATACGATAGAATATTTTGAAATTACAGATGCAAAATGGATTTTTGAAATTGATGTTCCAGAGAAATTTTATGAAAGAAATACCTTGGAATTAAAATTAGCGCAAGAAATTCCAGATTTTGAAATCGAGAAGGCAACTTTGACAGAAACAAGTTTAGTGCTACGTTTTAAATCAAAAGCATATAATGATTTTGTAACTGCTGGTAAAGATTTTGAAGGAAATTTGGGAGAGTCTATGACAGCAATGTTAAATATTACAGATGCCGAAGGAAACGTTTATCAAGATATTGGCGGTGGAAGCAATGGCGAAAATGGCTATAAAATCACTTGGGATGCTGGAAAAAAAGATTTGGAGAAAAAATTATTCGTTAATTTTACAGTGGATGGACAAAAATATACGAGTGAATTGGTTGAAAAATAAAGGATGATGAAAAGATTAGATTTTGATAAAAGTCTAATCTTTTTTATGATAAAAAATTGAAAATTCATGCAACAAAACAAAAACATAAACCATCTAATAGTTATAAAGTATGCATACCAAAAATGGAGGATGAAGGAGTGGAAGAACTTGTAAAAAAAGCCAAGAAGAATGATGAAGATGCTTTTAATAAACTGATATTGCTGACCCAAAAAGAAATGTATTTAATTGCAAAAACGAAGCTCAAAAATGAAGACGACATAGCAGATGCGATTCAAGAAACAATTCTTTCTTGTTATAAAAATTTACGAAAATTGCGAAAGAATCAATTTTTTAAAACTTGGCTGATAAAAATTTTAATGAATGAATGTAATAAAATTTATAAAAAGAGGAGAAAACAAAATATTTCCTATGAAGAAAAAGAGATAGAAAATTATTTGATAACAGAAGATCTTTCTTTTGAACATATCAGCTTTGATCTGTTAATCCGAAATTTAAACGATGAAGAAAAATTAATTTTGACCTTATATTATTATGTCGGCTATTCGACAAAAGAAATTAGCAAACTATTGAAATTAAAGGAAAGTACGTGCCGAAGTAAAATTGCTCGTGCGAAGCTAAAACTAAGAAATGAGTATGAAGGAGGTAATTATGGAACCGATTGAAGAAATCATAAAATTGGTCTGTGAAAATGAGATTAAAATTCCAAGCAAAATTCAAAATAGAATCCAATATACTTTACAAAATAAAAGAAAATCGAAACATTATCTGCGAAATTTTATCACAACAATTTTGTCTGTCCTTGGCACATTAGTAGGAACGTTTTGTGTCTATGCAGCAACTGGTGGAACCATTGAAGGAATTCCTGCGACGGATTGGTTTGGACTGAAATTTTCCAGTCAATATGTGGAATATAAGCAACCAGTTGAAAATCAAGTGGCAGCTTTTGGTGACACGAGTGTGGAGCTAACCTCAACGCTTTGTAGTGAAGGAATTACGATTTTGGAATTCGATGTGAAACTAAGTCAGGAGGATTATAACAATTTTCAATTAGGAAAAACGGCAGATACCGAAGAATTTTATCAAAAAATTCAAGAACTAAAAGAACATGAAAAACAACATTTAATGAAACGAATTCAAGGAGATAAATATGGGAGCTCTTTTTCAAACGAAACAGACGAAGAAATTGATGCCATTTTAGGCAGCTTTGAAGTAACCGAAGAGGAAATGAAAAATTCAGAGTATTATCAAGAATATTTAGAGAGAATAAAACAATATGATAAGCAAATCGAAGAAAGAAAAACAACAGGTTATCGTCTAGCTTTAGCACTGAATACAGAGCAAAAAGGCGGAACGTACACGTACGACAAATTTAACCCTAATATGGATTGGTATGCCAGTATTTACATTGATGATACGCCATATTATGTGAGAAATTGGCAAAAAGTACAAAAAATAAGTGATTACGAGTATAAAATTTATACGATGTATTCCTTAACAGATGATGAATTACAAGGCAAAGAAAATTTCAAGATTACGTTGAAAAATAATAAATTAGTTAATCAAGTGGCTTGGAAAAGTTTAGGAGATAATTGGCTGAATGATTGTCAAGGTTTTGCGAACGAAGGAAATCTTTTGGATTACGGTTCGGAATTGAAAAAGTACACAAAAGATTTGCTATTAGATTTTGAAGTAAATGTTTCGAAAGATGCAATTTTAGAAGAGAGCAAAGTTATTGAAAATCCAGGCATAAAATCAGAGTTTCGAAACATTACGCAAACCATCGAAAAAGTGGTTGATTCACCAATCCAAACCATTGTGAAAATCAACCATTCAGCCAGCAAACAAGCTTCTAATGCTTTTGCCAATAAATATCCAGGAAAGCCAGATATTGAACATCTGCCAATGACAAGAGAATATAAAGTATACGATGCCAATGGAAAAGAGCTAACTTGTTTTGCGACAGCCAACAAAAATACTTTAATTTATGCCAATGGAAAGAGAGAAGATTATGATTCACATGATATACCAAACAAGAAATATAGTGATGCAACTTGGGAAACAATAGAATATTTGCTCATTGAGAAAACAGATACCGATTTTATTAAAATTGTGCCAGTAGAAATTGTTCGAAATCCTGTGAACGGAGAGGAAGAAACAGGGGAAATTCTTTATGAAATGGAACCATTAATTATTCATTTAAAATAGAGATTTACAAAAGAAAATGGAGGAAAATATGAATGATTTGAAAAGATTTTTTAGGGTTGCTATGCTAATCGGAATAATAGCATTTTCAAGTATTAGCATCGTATTTGCGACAACCGAATCTGAATTAAAAAGTAAAAAAAATAGTATTGATGAACAAATTGCTGAAACCAACTCAGAAATTGCTGGCGTAAAAAGTAAAATGACAGATGCTTTAACACAAATCAATCAATTAAATTCACAAATTAGTTCTTATGAAAATGAAATTGAAAGCCTAGAGATTCAATTATCTACGCTTAATACACAAATAGAAGAAAAAGAAGCTAACATACAAGCACAAGAGGAAAAATATCAGGAACAAAAAGAATTATTAGAAAAAAGACTGGTTGCTTTATATGAATCAGGTAGTGTTTCTTACTTGGATATGTTACTTTCTGCTGAGAATTTGAGTGACTTTATTTCAAAGTATTATGTGCTTGAACAAATAGCAGAATTTGACCAAGAATTATTGCAGGGAATTGAAAATACGAAAAATGAAATATCAACGCAAAAAGAAGAATTGGAGAATTCCCAAAAAATAGTTGCTAGTTCGAAAGAAACGATTGAAGTAAAGAAAAATTCATTAGATGTATCAATAAAAGACAAAAATAATTTGGTAGGTACGTTAACAGCAGAAGAAAAGGCGTTAAATAAACAATTAGAGCAATTTGAAGCAGACAAAAAAGAGATACAAGATGAACTTGGAAAAATTGCTAAAAGGGAGGCTTCAAAAAAATCGCCAAGTAAGGATACATCTTACGTAGAACCGAGTTCTTGTGGATACATATTTCCTGTGTCTGGACTTTCGAAAGCCAATATAAACAACAAAAATTATCCATCTTATGATGGTCATAATGGGGTGGATGTCAATATTGGCGTTGTAGGAAAAAATGTGGTTGCTGTGAAAAGTGGGACAGTTGAAACATCTAAAGCTTTAAAAAATCCAGATGGATCGTATCGAAGTTATGGCGAATATGTAACGATAAATCATCATGATGGAACGCAAACTTTGTATGCTCATTTGTTGGCAGGTTCTAGGAAAGTATCGCCTGGGCAAGAAGTAACGCAGGGGCAAATAATAGGAATTGTAGGTAGCACGGGAAATTCGACAGGACCGCATTTGCATTTTGGAGTTTATATTAATGCAAAGCGCTCGTTTGTAAATCCTCTTCGTTATTTGCCTTGAAATTCGTTATAAATTTAGATAGTTAGTTGGTATTGCTAATTATCTATTTTTATGTTAATATTATAGTATAGTAATACATTTTCTAACAAAAAATAAAAGTGAAAGGGAGTAAAAAGATGAAGAATTATGATGTAACAGTGATTATACCAGCTAGAAATGAAGAAAAAACAATTGTTGAAGTAATAGAAAATGTAAAGCAATCTAAAATTGTTAAACAAATTATCGTTGTTAATAATGCTTCAGTTGATTATACTGCGAAGTATGCAAAAGAAGCTGGTGCTGAAGTTGTTGATTGTAATCAACAAGGAAAAGGAAATGCAATGAAATGTGGAATGCGATATGCCAAAAACAATATAATTGTATTTATTGATGCAGATATTAAAGGGTATTCTGAAAACTTGATTGATGTATTGACAAGACCTTTAGTTCAAAATGAGTCTGATTTTGTCAAATCAACATTTGAACGTACGCAAGGTGGTACAGTAACAGAAATTGTAGTAAAACCTTTATTAAATTTATTATTTCCAGATATGTATTCGTTTTCTGAGCCAATTAGTGGGATGATTGCAACAAGAAAAAGTATTTTGGATGAGTTAGAATTTGAAGATGATTATGGTGTTGATATTGGAATATTGATTGATGTAATAAAAAAAGGATATCGAGTTAAAGAAATGAATATTGGAAAAATAGAAAATATGTCCCATGTTTCTAAAAATAATGAAAGAATGAGGAAAATGTCTACTGAAATTATAAAAGCTATTTTGAAAAGAGTTCATATAGATTAAGGAGATAAGTGGAAAATGGAGATATTTGTAGTAAGGCATGGACAAACAGATTATAATGTAAAACATTTATTTCAGGGATATAGTGACATTCCCTTAAATGATATTGGAATGGAACAAGCAAAAGAAACAGCACGTAAATTTGAAAATATAAGGATTGATTTAATTTTGGTTTCTCCATTAAAAAGAGCATTGCAAACAGCTGAATATATAAAAAATGTAACAAAGTCTCAAATGATTATAGAAGATAGGCTAATTGAAAGATGTTTTGGTAATATGGAAGGACATGAAAATAGGAAAGATTGGAATATTCAAATGATGTTAGATTATGATAAAAATTATAAAAAAGAAAATATTGAACCAATTCAAGAATTTTTTAAGCGAATTTATGATTTTTTAGAAGATATAACAGAAAAATATGCAGATAAAACAATTGTATTAGTAACACATGGAGCTGTTTCACAACCAATTGAATGTTATTTTAAGGGGATGCCAGATAATAGAGATTTTGAGAATTTTGAAAATTTGACTTTAAAAAATTGCGAGATTAGACGATATATTGTATAGGAAGGCAGGAACATTAAAATGAAAAATAAATCATACATAACTGTTTTAAGCACCGAAAATTATTTAAAGGGAGTGTTGTGTTTAATAGAATCATTAAAAAGAACAAACACGAAATATCCAATTAGTGTATTAGTAACAGACAACATTTCTTCAACGATAGAAGGAGTATTGAAACAAAATAAGGTCAATGTTATAAGAAAAAATAAAGTGTGTGTTCCAAAATCAATTAAAATGAAAAATCAAATGGGAAACTTTGAGCATTGGACAAATACATTTGATAAATTGCAAATTTTTGAATTAACGGAATTTCAGAAATTAGTCTATTTAGATAGTGATATGTATGTAAGGAAAAATATTGATGAATTATTTGAAAAAGAAAGCATGTCTGCAACAATAGACAGACCAACAGGGCCAATATTTTTGGATGATTATGAAATAAAATTAACCTCAGGTATAATGGTAATTGAACCCGAAGAAGGAATACTTCAAACTTTTATGAACATTCTTTCTACGATAGAGAATAAGAGAGAAAACGTTGGAGATCAAGATATTTTACAAGAATATGATAAGGATTGGGGAAGAAAAAAAGAGCTACATTTAGATGTTAAGTATAATATGTTTTTTCCACATATGGATTATTATACTCATTATAAGAATTATACAATAAATGATTTATTTGTAGTTCATTTTATTTTAAATATAAAACCGTTTCAACTTTCAAAAGAACAGTTTTCACAATATATGAAATGGATTGAAAATGGAAAACAAAAAATTTATGAGAGGTTTAAGATGAATTTTCCATATCATTATATGAAGTGTGGAAATAATGATGAAAAGAAAATTTTGCAGGAGTATTTTCAAATATTAGAAAAGATAGAAAGTACATTCTAGAGAAGAAAGAGGTGTGAAACAGATAAATACAGTTCGATGGAGGAGTATTAGATGAAGCAATGTAAATTCAAATTTTATTACATAAGCCAAGAATATATAAATCACATAAGAAAAATTGATGATAAAGTATCTACGAAAAATCGACCATATTTAGGAATTGTATTCAAGAATCAAAATTATATTTATTTAGCACCCCTTTATTCAGCGAGAGAAAAGCACAAAAGATACAATATGAATAATACCTTTTTCAGAATATATGATTATTACGATAAGTATATTGGTTTAATTAGATTTTCAAATATGATTCCAGTTCCTCCAATTTATCTCGAAGAAATCAGTTATGATTTTTCAAATAAGTTATATCAAGAGTATTTTTATATTTCTAAACATGAAATCCAAATAAAGAAAAAGGCAAAGTATGTGTATGAAAATTATAAAGATTATAAAGATTTATGTGTAGATTTTAAGAAGATTGAAAAAAGAATGAAAAGAGTTAGTAAGGGTATTGGCATTCCATAACTGAAATTGCAAAATAATTCAATATTATAAAAATTATTAGAGAAAAAGATTCTAGGCTGTTATTTAGAATCTTTTTCTATCACGATATTTTCAATTTCAAATAAAGAATCATTAAAAAAATCACATAAAGTTATATTCATTCCTTCACAAATAAGGAAAAGTGTATCTATTTTTGGATATTTTGTTCTATCGTTAAAAAAATCAGTTATAAGAGAAGGATTAAGTCCTGCTTCACAAGCTAATTCATATTTTGATTTAATGTTTTTATCATACATTAAATTTTCAAGTCTTTGTTTAATCGCATCTTTTAGTAAAAGCATATTAAACCTCCAATTTTAAATAATTTTTTAAATTATAACAAATAAAAAATTTCTTCGATATGTGAATTCACACAATAAAATGAGATAATGTCGCTAATCGTCGAAAATAAAATCTCATTTTATATTGCAAAAGAAAAGTAAAAGTGGTAAAATAATATGCGTGAATTCACACATATTTAGAAACAAAAAAATATAGTAGTTTCCATAAAAATAATGTATGGATGTTATACGTGTTTAATATTAAAAAGGTTTTATAATATTATTACCTAGAAAGAGGTTTGTATGAGTTTAGATTTAGTAATGTTAGGAGAATTAAAGAGAAAGCCACAACATATTGGAGAAATGAAAAGAAATTTAAAAAATAAAAATATCCACAAGGTAATTCGTTTTACTTTAGGAAGTATGTATATGAAAGTTAAAGAATTTGAGAAAAAAGAATATGTTGTTGGTGAAAAGAGAGAAGAGAAAGGAAAAGAAATTATTGTATATAGTATTACACCAAAAGGGATAAATTTTTTTGAAAAAGTACTTCATGGTAGATTTTTTCATTATGAAACTAATATTTATGTTGATGCAAATGAATTAATTGTAAATTTTGAATATATAAATAAAAAAGATCAGCTAAATTATTTAGATGAGATAAAAAATGAACTTGGAAAGAAGAAGGAAAAATTATATCAAAATAAAAATTTTGTATCTTGTACAGATAAAATGATTTTTAGGCAACAAATAAAAGTAATAAGTGCTTTGGAAGAATGGATTGAAGATGAGAAAAATGAGATTTTAGCAGATAAAACTAACGGATAAAAAATCCTTTTTTATTTACCTTAAAAACAACCAGAAAGAATTATATAAATAATTGGTAGTTGATAATAAATGTCCTTCTAAAATGAGATAATACTAACAAACATAAATATAAAAAATGTTAGTTTATTTTTGTTAGGAGGAATCTGTTGTGAGTAGGGTAAATAGGTATGAATATACAGATTGGAAAGATTTTGGAGCAAGAATTAAAAATTATAGAGAAAAAGTGGGAATGACCAAAGAGAAATTTGCAGAAAACATAAATAGAACAGAAAACTTTGTATCGGAGCTTGAAAAAGGAAGGAAAAGTTGTAGTGTGCATACTTTACACCAAATTTCTAAGGTTTTAAAGATTTCAACAGATGACTTACTATATGGAGATATGTCAGAAATGAAGGAAGAATATAATAATAAAGAAGTTCTACTCGAAATAATAGATAGATGCAGTGATGAAGAACTTGCAGTAATAAGAGATTTAATAACAGCTGTTTATCCAAATTTAGAATATATTGTGAAACATAATGAGAAGTAGAAATACTAGAATTTAGAAACGGATATAAAATAGTAGGTTTAGATTTATTAAATCCAAAGAAATAAAAATTTATGATGTGTATATTTTATTTTGATAAAATTTCGTGTAAAATACAAATGTATTCAAAATCTGTCGCTTTATATAGAAAATAACTATATGAGTGATACCTGCATGAGCAGGGTAAAGCTGATTTATTTCAGCTATTGACTTTGCAATTTTGCAAAGGTAAAGTAAGTAGCACGTTATTTTTGTGACTTATCATAAAGTGCAATTATGAAAAAATGTGCTTAAAATTAAAAAACGAAGAAAACAAGTAAAATTTTAAAAGATTCTTACTTGTTATTTTTTGTGCCAAAATTAAGAAAGGAGGGAAGATTAACTGTTTTTGAATACAAATAAAAATTAAATTTATAAAAAAGGAGTGAAGTATTTTGAAAACATTTTGTTACGAATCAAACGGTGAATGGTATAGAGAATGTTATTTTGATATTGGTGAATATGAAAATGGAGAACGATATCTAGCCCTTAATGGCTATGCTAAGAATGAAAATCAAGTATCGCATATATCAGATGTAACAATTGAGGTATCAGAGAAATTAAAAAAAAATCAGGTAGCAATAGACAATGCAACAAATACGAATCTAATCAGTTTTTTATTAGATTTGGGCATTGTTAAAGGAATATCAAAAAGAGTTATAAGTAATTCAAAGAGTTTTCCAATAGTAGAGCTTGATTTGGAAAAATTGTATGAATATTCATGCAGATTGGAGGAATTAAGAGATGCCAGTTAGTAAATTTTTAGAGGCAACAGCAGAGGATATAATCTATGAATTTGAAAGTCTATTATGCAATAATGATGTAAAACTCAATAATTTAGATCCAGAGCAGAATGAGTTTGAAACAGAACAATCTTATATCAACCAGAAAGATTATGAAGAATTAAAACAAAAAATAATAGAGCAGTTGAAAGACGTAGAAGATTATTGTCACAATGAAGCTGCGTAAATTGAAAGGAGAAATGTATGGAAATACGAGATTTAGTGAGAGAAAGAATAGTTGGAAATATTAAAATTGGAACAAAAAGTGAAAAGGGGTTACCTAAAAAATTGTCATGTTTTCATGTTGAAGAGGACAAAGCAACATCAAGGGATATGGTGGATATTTTTAAAAAATTATATCCTGAAAAAACAAGAAAATTGAAAATAAGATTTACATCTGAAAATCCATTTAATTTTAAATATAAAAGATATGTTAATAATAAAGCTATATGTATTGGAAATGGAACAAAAGCAATAACAATTGGAAAGGATAATAACAATAAAAATACACAAATAGAAGTAGAATGTAGCAAGGAATGTGAACATATTCAAAGTGGAAAATGTAAATTAAGGGGAAGTTTAAAATTTGTGTTAGAAGGTATAGAAGCAGGAGGTGTATGGAATTTAACTACATCTGGAGGAATCTCATTATCCAATATTGCATCAGAAATTGTTAAATACAAAAAGGCAGGAATGAGTATTATAGGTGTTCCGTTCGAACTTACACTTACAGAACAAGAAAGTCTTGCTTATGGCACGTATTATAGTATTGATTTACATGGACTTGACCAAAAACCACAATTGGTAGATAGCACAACTGCAAAACTGAATAAAGCAAATGTAGTTGAAACAAAAAAATTGCCAGAAGAAACACAGAAAGGTAATACTATCGCTCAAAAAACAATTAAAGAAAAGGATGTAAAGGAAAATGAACCCAAAGAAGAAAAATTGAGCAAAACCAATAAAGAGCAAAAGGAAAATATGAATAACAAACCAGAAACAAATACAAAGGAAGATTTTTCTAATTATTATGTCTTAAAATCTTATATGGAAACTATTATAAAGGGTAAAAAATTTGACCAATTTACATTTGAAAAAATGGATGGTCAAGAAGTGGAATATATTTTACATCCTAAAGCCAACAAAGAAATTAACAATTGTGATGTAGGCACATTAATTGAAGTGATAGAGGAAAAAATGGAAATGGAAAAAAATGTGCTTTGTTTGTATAATATAAAACAAAAGATTGAAAAAGCTGAAAATAATGAAGATAATAGTGAAGAATTGAAGGAAGCAGTTTAGTTGAAAAGTGAACTACTTCTTTTTTATGTTAGGAGAAAGGAAAAATAGAAGATGATAAAATTGATAAAAAAATTCCTAATAATATTGCTACTTATAATAACACATTTCATGGTTTATATTGCTAAAATTATAAATAATTTTATAAAAGAAAATAAAGACAATATAAAAAAATATTATAGAAGTTTTAGATGCGTTTTAAAAGAAGAACTTGAAAAGTAAAGGAAAAAATATGAGAAATAAGTATAATTATGGAGAATTAGTTAAAGTAAGTGGTATAGGAAAGGAATACGGAAGAGTTGATAATCGATTAGGCTTTATTATTAGAAAAGATGACTTTTTTGAAGATTATTATGTGGAGTTATTATTTGGAGGAAAAGATTGGTTTAATGAGGAAGCAATTGAAAGAATATTCCGAGAAAAAAGAAATAAAATCCATAAATATCGTGTAAGATTTTGTACGACCAAAGAAGGATATGAATTGATAAAGGCAAGATTGAAAGAAAAAGAGCCAATTAGCAATAATAAATTCAAGAAAATAGATTATCAAAGGAAGTTTGAAAAAGATGGTAAAAGCTATATTATTATTGGTTGGAATTCAGTTTATTGGCCTGTAAGCAATGTTAGTATTAGAATATTTGAAAATACAATCCAACAATTTAAAAATTTAGATTTACCATTTCAGTATGTTTTATTAAACGAAGATGAATTAGCAGACATAAAAATAATGCAAAATAAGGAAATTGACAATAATGTTGATGTTTTATTAATAGAACGAAAAATTAGAATAAAAATATAAGATAAAGAAGGGAGAATACTATGATAGCGAAAAAGATACTAAATGTAATGGCGAAAATTGGTCCAATCATAAAAGACAAAAGTAACGATGAAAAAGGTTTTGATTATGCTTCTATATCCAGTATTATCATTAAAGCAAGAGAAGCTATGATTGATGAGAAAATTATTATTATACCAGTAGAGGCAAAAGAAATTTTGTCAAAAGGAAATGAAGTTATTATTAATATGGTTTATAGACTTTATGATACAGAACCAAATGAAGATGGTAAATGTGATTTTATAGATATTAATGTTCCAGGGCAAGGAAAAGATAGTGAAGGATGGGCAGTGTATAAAGCCTTATCAGGAGCATATAAGTACACAATGACGCAATCATTTGCTATTCCTACGATAGATGATGCAGAAAAGGATAAATATACTTCTAATAATGAAGAACTAAATGAGAATGAAGATAATTGCAATGAAAACATAATAACGAATGGAGCGTTAAATGAAAGCAATGTTGAAACATTACTAGGAGAACCAGATGTGAATGATTTTGACAATATATTCTCATTAGGAGATAAAGCTATATAGAAAGGAATGATAATATGGTTATAAAAAGCATAAATAATGTAGTGGGATATAAAGGATTACCAGATGGTTTTAGCAGTGAATTTGACGAAAATAAAACTTACATAATAGGGGCAAATTTTCAAGGTAAAACAACAATTGGCAGTCTTTTTAATTGGTGTTTAACTGGTACAAGTTTGCTTGGAAAAGAAAAAGAACAAGTGGCTAATGATATAAAAAAAACTACTAATGTTATAGTTGATATTACATTTGTTGACAACTTTGGAATAGAACATAGACTCGTCAGAGAAAAAGGAAGAGAAATGCACTTAACATTAGATGGAAAAGAAATTGAACAAGGAAATTTAGCACAGTTTTATAAGAATAAAGATATGTTTTTAATCGTACATAATCCATATTATTTTTGGACTTTAGAGCCAAAACAGCAGAAAGATTTGATTAGAAATATGTTGCCAACTATTGATTCTAAAGAGGCTTTTAATCTTTTGGATGGGTGTGATCAAGAAATTATTAAGAATCCAATTGAAAATTTGAGTGCATATACTGACAAAATCAATAAAAACATTACTGAATTGGAAAGAGAGTATAATAAAAATTTAGGAATAATAGAAACTTTAAAAACAATAGCATTGGGACAAGAAGGTAGTATTCTTGAATTTGATAAAGAACAAGAACTGATAGAGTTACAGAAGAAGTATAGTGATACGTCACAGGGATTTGATAATTTTAATTTGGAAATGTTGAAAAACAGTATTGCATCTATCAATAAAAGGTTACAAGAGATTTTAAAAGATGATTTGTTTAGAATCAATGAAGAGTACAAGAGAGAAAACAATAAATTGCAAGATATTGATAAAGATGAAGCACTTTGTCCCTATTGTAGACAAAGTATGAAAGATAGTGAAGCAAAAGAAAATTTAAAAAAATTTTATCGTAAAGAGTTGAACAATTTGCAAGGAAAGGCAGATGGATTAAGGCAAAGGGCAGAAGAACTTGTAAAAAAGAAAAAAGAAAAGCAAGTCATGTATGATAAATTAAATACTTCAGATATGCAACAGCTGCAAAGTGAAAGAGAAGAAATCAAAGAAAGAATCGACATTTTGCAAAAGAGAAAAAATGAAGTTACCTATCATAATCAAGAAGTGGAAATTAGAAGAAAGAATATAAAAGATGCTAAAGAAAAATTGGATATTTATGAGAAGAATCAAATAGAAATTGAACAGGAATTAAAATTAATAAAAGCTCAAAAGAAAGTTGCAAATAAACTAAAAATATTGGTAATAGAAGCACAAAAAGAAAAAATTAGAAAATACTTAAATAAGGTAGATATTGAATTTAGTAAGGTTTCAAAAACGACTGGAGAAATTACGGAATGTTGTAATATACAATATGAAGGAAGAGATTATAAGAAATTATCTAAATCCCAGCAAGCTAGGGCTTGTTTGGAAATATCAAATGTATTTAATAATATAACAGGAATTAACGCACCAATATTTTTTGATGATGGAGAAACAACAACAGATATACAAGATATACCAAATACGCAACTTATTATTTCTTTAGTCATTAAGTATAACAAATTAGAAGTTTTATATGATTATGAAGAAGTTTTGGAAAGAAAAGAAAAATCGATACGAAAAGAAATTGAAGAAAAAAGCAGTTATGAAGTGCCATTAGCTGCCTAAATTTAAGCTATCTAATTATGAGATAGCTTTATTTTTATAATAGGAGGAATGAATTATGAGAGAATATGAGAGTGTAATAATATTGAAACCAGATTTATCTGAACAAGAAGTTTCAAGTGTTATTTCAAAAATTGAAAATACAATTAAAAATTTTGGTAAAGTTACCGTAAAAAATGATTTAGCAATAAAAAAGTTAGTTTGTGAAGTAAAAAACTACAAAGAAGGTCGTTATATTGTATTTGAATTTAAAATAAAGGAGAAATATAGCACAGAAGCAATTTGTGAATTGGAAAGAGTGTATAGGATTGTTGATGAAATAATTAAATTCATTGTGGTAAAAAAGTAATGGAAAATAAAGGAAGGTTTAATATGGAAAATGTAATTGAAATAAATATTGAGATAGATGTAAAAGATAAAATCATTTATATGGGAGAAGAATGTTCTTCAGGAGTGAAGGAGAAATACGAAAGAACAGAAGACATAGGAAAATTTATACAAAATTACATAGAAATATATCATACAGAAATTAAAGACTAATATTATGACTGTTAAAATGGAGCAATAAGTCTGATGACTTAATAATAAAGAAAGGAATAGGTAAATGAGAAAAAGAAGAAAATTTTTAGGATATTGTGAAAAATGCAAAAAAAGTCTATGAGAGGAACATGCACATTTTTATACAGATGGCAATAATGAAGCTATTACTAATAATTCACCATATCTTTGCAAATCTTGTTACGAAAATAAGTATCACGTAAAATTGAAAAATGATGTGCAAAGATTCAGAGAAAATTTAATAGATAAATTATACAATTTAAAAAAATATCATCATATAGAATCGGTTGATATTAACAAGGTGATAGAGTATATAAAAAATTTTTAAGGAGGAATAAAAAATGAATAAAGTATGTTTAATAGGAAGATTAACAGCAGATCCAGAAGTAAGATATACACAAACGAATAACACATTAGTAGCGTCTTTTAATTTAGCAGTTAATAGAAGATTTGCAAAGGAAAATGAAGAGAGACAAGCAGATTTTATAAAGATAGTTGCTTGGTCTAAAACAGGAGAATTTTGTAGCAAATATTTTAAAAAAGGGCAACAAGTAGGAATTACTGGAAGAATTCAAACAAGGAACTATGAAGATGAAAATACTCAAAAACATTACATAACAGAGATAATTGCTGAAGAGGTTTATTTTGCGGACAGCAAAAAAGAAGGAGAAAATGCTTTTAGTCAATATGGAAGTGCATTTGCGGATAATAACGGAACAGAATTTGCAGTAACACAAGAGGATGACGACTTGCCATTTTGAAAGAAATTAGGTGATTATATTGAAAAGGGTAACGAAAAACAATTTATTGAAATTAGTAAATATGAAAAAACAGTATATGGAGAACCAAGAAACAAATTTACGAAGGGAAATTGATGATTTTACAGATAATGTTATAAACAAAGATAAACGTTATTTTTCAAAATTGCAAAGTTATGATTTTGATGAAGAAATAATTAAATATTTAATAGTATAAAGGGTGGAAAATTTCCACTCTTTATATTGTTGATAAAACAGATAAGAGAGGCAAAATTACAGAATATTGAAATAGAAAAAAGAGGTGAATAGTTATAAAAAAAGGGAAATTAAATGTGGAATTAAGAAAAATAATAGATACAGGAAAGTCAAGCATCATAAAAAAGTATAATTTATCATTACATAATATAAAAACAATAATAGATATTTTAAATAAAAAATATGATACATTTCTATCAAAGGAAGTTGCTGATTGTTTAAAGGCTTATGAGTATGAAATTGTAAGTTGGGGGATTGGTTATAAATTAGTAGAGAAAGGAAAGAACTGATATGCAAATATTTAAAGGTAATGACAAAATAAGTATATATGGAAATCTGAATATCAATAATCATAAGAATAAAATAAAAGAAAAAGTATATATTTCTGTTGAAAATCAAAAACTAGAAAGAATTGCTAAAGTAATATATGATTTCCTAGATAAGCAATATCAGATGTTTAATTATAATTGGGATAGTATGAGTAAAACAACAAAAACAGATAAAGTTGTTATAAATAATGATATCAATATAACAAAAGGCAATTTTAAGTTATATGGCTATATTGAAGATTGGAACAGTATTTTTACTGACAATGGCAAAAAATATAATTTTCATACAGAAGAAATTGCTATTGAAGAATTGATACAGACAATAGAAAGTATATATGATGACTATATTTGTGATTTTGATACAATTAAAGATGAACTTAAAATAATTGTAACAAAAATTGAAATATATTAGGAGGAAAAGTGAATGGATAATAAATACAATGTTTTTAAAAAATTATTGAATTTTAATACCAATAAATATTCGCCAGAAAAGGTATTTAAAGATTTTATATCTTTATTTGCAATTGGACTAAGCAATAAAGTATATTTTAATGAGGAAAATAGTGAGCGATATAATAAAATATATGATAGTTATGATAAAAAGGATCAATATATTTTTTATGCACTATCTACAGAACTAACCAGATTATTTACGAATGAATCGAATCCTTATGATATACTTGGAGAGATATACCAAGAAATCACTAAAACGAGTTATTTGAAATTAGTTAAAAATACGTCATTACAAGAAGTTGGAAAAAAATTGCAGGGAGTGATGAACTTAAACAACAAAGCCAATAATGGCAAAATGGTAGAAGTAAATTGTGGAAGTGGAGCGATGATACTTGCGTATGCAAGTACATTAAGATTATTTAAAATGGATTACAAAATCGATTTAGAGGTAACCGCAATTGATACAGAGCTTATAAATGTTTTTATGACGTATATTCAGTTATACTTTTTTCAAATATCGGCAGTTGTAATATTGGTTGATGAAAGCACAAACAAGGAAGTTATGCGATTATATACACCAGAATATGAAAATATTGATGAGAAAGTGATAGCTGCATAATATCAAAAAATATAACAAAAAATTCTAAGGGGATTATTTAATCTCCTTAATTTTTATTGGAAAGGTGAATTTTATGGAAGAAAAGAAAAAAGTTAATGCTTATGAAAAATTGATAGAAGGTATTGAAAATATAATTGATTCTGGAAAATATAAAGAATTTTTAAAATCAATGAAATATTTTCATTCATATAGCTTTAGAAATAGGTTATTGATATATAACCAAAATCCAGATGCAACGAGAGTTGCTGGATATAGTACTTGGAAAAAATTAGGAAGAGGTGTAAAGTCGAATCCTAAAAAGATATTTATTGTAAGACCAATTATTGGTAAGAATAAGAAAGAACACGAAAAAGATAAAAATACAGTAAATCAAGAAGATAATCAAGATGTTAAAGATATGGAAGAAGAGAAGTCTATTTCTGCATTTGGGTGGACACTTGTATATGATATATCAGATACATATTTATTAGATGAATCAAAGATAGTTCCACTTTTTGATGATATTACACTTAATAATAGTAGTAGTGAAGAATTATATCATATTTTAGAGCGAGTAAGTCCAGTCAAAATCGATATTGAAAGTACATATAATGGTTCGGATGGTTATTATTCAGAAAAGGAGAAAAGAATTGTTATATCTTCAAGAGTATCGCAGGATGATGCTACAACTATATTATTACATGAAATAAGTCATAGTTTATATGATGATTTTGATTATGCAAAAGAAAGAGATATGAGTGAAATGTTAGTAGAATCAATTGCTTTTATTGTTGCCGATTATTATGGGCTTGATACGAGTAAATCTAGTTTTTCTTATATAACGAAGTGGTCAAAAGGCGATTCTAAGAAGTTATTAAAACTTGGAACAAAAATCCAAGAAGCATCTGATGATTTAATAAGCAAAATAGAAAAAGAATTAAATAAAGGAAATGAATCTAAAGAAACGAAAATTGCATAGAAAATAAAAAATTAAAAATCATTAAAGAAAGGAAGAAACAAAAAGGGCAAATGATGAAATTAGTAGAAAGAATTCAGAAATCAGAAGTTTTCATTAATGAAAAAATGAAGAATAATAATGTTGTTGTAAGAATATTGGAAGATAAAGATGAAGATAAGGGGGAAATTTTAATTTTTAAGGACAAAAAAATAGAACGTATTTTTCAAATTGAGAGAATAGCTTATCGACAAATAGAAATTAAAGAAGACAATAAGGTGTTAGAGTACTCACTACATATAGAAAATTTAGGAAAATGGTTATACAATTTATACAATCCAATAGAAGTTTTATATGTATTTTATGGTGGTGAACAAAGAGGTAGAACGTTGACAAAAAATCAAGTTGAAAAAATAGCTATTGGTAGAACAGATAGTATGGTAATATCAAGAAAGAATAATATGGACTTAGAAAAGAAAGTAACTGATAAACAACCAATAGTAAAAGGATATCTAGGGCCAATGTTTGAAAGAATTGATTATGGAAAAATTTATTTAAGATATGAAACTCAAGAGATACATGACATGCTATCAGCATAAATAAAGGAAGGAGAGAAAAATGCGAAATAATAATGTATATAATTATATCAATATAACTAATGTCATTAATCAACTGCATTTGAAAAAAACGTATCAGAAAGGCAACTATATTTATACTATTTGTCCATTTTGCCAGAAAAATAGCGAAAGAGAAGGTTATTTGAAAATTAATACGATAAACAATGTTTATTTATGTAAAAAATGTGAACAAAGTGGAAGCTCTGTTGAGTTGTATGCAACTTTACATTATATAACTACTAAGGAAGCATTTAAAAGGTTGTTAAAAGAAATGCCTGTCTTGGATAACATGCCATATGTATATAATAATCCTGTAAAGGATGATGTTTATAGAGATATGGTTTATAGAAATTTTCTAAAATTACAATCTTTAAATAGCAGACATTTTGAAAAATTAAGACAAATGGATTTTTCAGATAAATATATTAATCAAAATTTATTTAAAAGCATTGAAAATAATACATCTAAAAAGAAAAAGATTTGTAAACAATTACAAGAACAGGGATTAAAACTTGATGGGATTCCGGGTTTTTTTCAGGATATAGATTTCAAATGGAATTATAAATCTCACAATGGAATATATATTCCTGTTATGTTAGATAATAGAATTCAAGGGTTAAGAATCCTATTAGATACAAAATATAATTTAGATACAGAAAATATATGGTTTTCAAGTAATAATGAATACAATGGCACAAAGGCAAGTAATTGGCCAATGATATTAAAAAATGAAGCAACCAGTTGGGCTAGTTTATATAATTCCAATGAACAAACGGATATTATTATTGCTACTGAAATGATATTAGCACACAAATTATTCAATAATACGAATAAAACAGTTATTGGTGTTCCAAATAATATTGATAAAGAGCTGATATTAAGTTTGGCTAAAAGAATGAATATATCTAAAGTATTTTTATTTGTAGACAAATATACAGTTTTACATACCAGCGTTTCAGTGTGTAAAAATATAATACAAACGTTAGAACAACATAATATAGAAGTTGATTTTCGATTAGCATTAAATGATAGTAGAATAGGTAGTGATTTAATCGACATATGTAAAAAGAATGAAGAAAGAAATAAAAAAATAGCATAAAGGAGGAATGTTTATTAATAAAAAAAGAGAAATACAAGTATCTAATGAAATTATAAGAAAATTGAAACAAAAAGGCTATTTGATTCATAAATATTATTCAAAAACAACAAAAAGCATATATCTTAAGATTGATTATGGAGTATGTTACGGAATAAGAATAAGCGATCATAATGGAAAGAAAAAATATTGTTATAGATTTAATCTTATTAAACAATATGCTGGACCAAAAAAGGTGATGGATAGAGGATATGTACGATATTTTTATGATTATAAAAATATCGATGAATTAGTAGCTGATATTGATAAAGAAAAACAAAGTAAAATTAAAAGTTATGGTTTATATAATTATAAGGCATATATGAAGCAAAATGCTAAAAAGAATATTTATAAATCATTTACAAGAGTTTTATAGAGGTGAAATAGTTCACCTCTATAAAATTTTGAGGAAAGGAAAATAAAAATGGAAGAAAAAAAGATAGAATGTGAAGTATATGAAAATATTATAAATATAGAGTTATTTAATAAAATTATAGCATTTATTATGGAAACCACACAAAATAAAGATAAATATTTGATTTTATCCCAAATAGAAAAAAATTGTATTTGGTTACAGAGGCTAAAAAATGTAAATTTTCAAGAAGAATATCAATTTGAGTACTTAGGTGAATTGTTGGAGAGATACGAAGAAAGATTAGGAAATAATATAGAGGATATAAGAGCTATATCATTAGTATTAGGATATGCAAGAGATTTAATAGAAAATACCATGTTTGTAGGTACACAGTTAGTTGATTTTTTAAGAAAAGTTAAAAATCTAGCCCAGAATGATATTTATATAAAAGGGGCCTTATATTTATATGATAAAGAGAAATATAGTTATTATGGAACAGATATTACAAACGAAGTATATGATAAAACAGAAGACCTATTATTTGTTTTATCAGTTAGAAGTGATAATATAGAATACATCTTTAATAAAAAGAAAGAAATGGTTATTTCGTTATTGGGAAACAAGAGGACTTTATCTGTTTTTGGCAACATAAAAGTGTATGCTTGGCTAATGAGAATTTTATATCCGTTGGTAAAAAAGATTAGAAATAAAAATCTATCTGGAATACGAGCTTTAGTAAAGATTCCAACAGGTTTTCAGAAGGAAGACACTAATATTTATAAGGAATTAATAAAAAATGGTTATAATAAAATAGAAATTAGTTATTTGAATTATATGGTGTTATCTTATTGTTTGGATATGGATTCTATTATCAATAAAGGCTCAATTGTTGAAGAGAAAATAGCAATAAATTTGTGTAAGATACTTATCAATAGTGAAAATACGTGGTCCGATAATATATATAATTTAATTAATAACTTATTAAGTAAATATTATAAATTTAATATAAAATGTTATGGTAAAAAAGGCATAAAAGAAGCATTGATTGATGAAATTAATATAGTAAATCCTATAACATTTATAAAATTTTATGAAACCTTTGAAAAGAGACTATATTCGTTTGACATATTAGACAATAAATGGGATATAGTAGCAACAGAATTAAATAAAGAAGCATACGAAAGTTTATTTGATGATTTTATAATAAAAGTAGTTGGAAAAGAAAAAATCATTCAATGTATAGAAAAGTACAATAAATTAACAGAAGCAAATTTCATTGAATCTTTTTTTACCAATGATTGTAGAAGTTGCTTATTTAGTTTTTTAGTGGATAATGATGTAATTATTTTAAAAGATTTTTTTAATGAGATAATAGAAAGAAATGAGAATAAATATGCAGAGAATTATAATTTAGAAAAATATATTAAAGGTATAAAAAATAGGAAAAGTTATGACTTTTTAAAATACTTATTAAGTCTAGGAACATATGGTATAGAGGAAATAAATTTTTTTGGATTTAAACTAGAAAGTTTATATGAAGGAGGATGGTGTAAGAAACTTTATATACAAAAGGATTTTCTAAGTATTGAAGAACAAAAATTTTTATTTGACAGTTTGGAAACTTTTATTTTTTATTATCTTCCAGACCAATATATTGATTTTTTAGACACTATTATAGAGACAGATTTATCAGAAGGAATCATAGCTAAAGATGTTTTAAGAAAGATGTATTTAATTCTTGTAGATTTTAGTCCTAAAAAGTACGATACTAATTTTTTAAGGGAAAAGTATTTAACAGAGAGTGAATTAAATGAAATACATGAAAAGGAGAAATTACAAAAAGAACATGAAGAAGCAATGAAATTAGTTGAAATGCGAAACCAAATAAAATGTAACTTTAATGAGATTGTGGTAAAAAACTTTAAGGAATTATATCGTTTTTGTCATCACTATGAGTTTTATGATGAAGAATTAAAATATTGTAAGGATATAGTTTATAGCTATATTTTAAATGATATAAAGAATTTTGAAAGGAGCAGGGAAGATATTATAGATTTGAACAAAATATTAAATTTATTTTTACAAGAAAATCTTATTACAATTGATGAATACATAAACATAAATTGTGAATATTGGAAAGAGGAGGTTATAAAATATGGAAACAATTTTAGAACATACCAAGCTAGCAACAAAATTGCATAAAACTCAAATAAACTTAGATTTTGTAAAGGAATTTTCATTGCAAAAGCTAGATGATTGTTGTGATAGAATTCAATCTAATGAAATGATAAGAGAAAGCGGAAGGCAAGATATTTTCATACAAAGAGAATTGATAAAAAATGAGAAATTCATACATTATCTTGTAGAAATTTATAATAGTAAAACAATAACAAATGGCTTAAAAACTTTACTGGCTGATATTGAAGCACATAATGAAAAGATAACAGATTATGATATAAATGATATTATTAATGTATTGAGAAATGAAAAATTATGTTATGAAGCTTATTATGATTACCTAAAGTATTTTTCCAATAGAAATCCTTTGTTTGTTGGTAAAATTACCAAAAGTTTAAATAATTTTTTTGAACAAGATACAGTAAAAATTGAGGAATTAAGTTCAGAGATGTTGAAACTATTCGAATATGATTACTTAGCCAATAATTGTTTATTGCCTTTGAGTGATATAAAAGAGGTGTATCAATTATTGCTAGAGAATGAAAAATTAAGATATTTAATTTGGTTTTTAGATTATAAAAAGTATAAAATATCTTTAGATTTTAATGGATTTTTAAAAATAAGTAATGATGCCTCTGATATATATGAGATGGTACAGCGTTTATCAAGTGAAATAGTAGATACTGAAATTATGGGAAATCTATTATATTACTGGATAAATAATGGTTGTAGGGTATATGACTTGAAGATAATAATAGAAAAGATAAAAGAGGTTGACAATCAAAACTTAGAATCGATTTTTAAAACTAGAAGTGGCTATATTAATTTTATATATGGTAGTAAACTAAAAAAGTTCAAATTTGATAATGTGAATGAAAGTAGAGAAAAACTTATTACTTATGCAATCATAAATAATAAAAAAAGTTTTTTGAAATTAATAGATGAGCATATGCAGGAATTTTTGGAAATACCAACCTATAAATCTATTTTATTTGAGGAAAAATTTTATACTAAGTATTTTAACATAAATGAATTAACACTCAAAAAAATGATTAAAATAGAATATTTGAATAACTTTTCTAATATTAGAAAATTAAAAGAGCAGTTTTATACCTTTGAAGAAATTGAAGTATTAAGTAAAGTGGCACCAGCATATAGTGAGCTCTATAATCAATTATTAGATTTACCTATTGATGACAGATTATTGAGGATAAAACAGTGTATAAAGAAAAAATTACTAGACAATGTAGAATCAAAAGACTTAGAAAAAATTGCAGAAAGAATAAAAGAAAAATCTATTTATGATTGGTTAGAAGATTTTAAATTTATACAAGATATACAAGTAGCTGATATAATTCAAATTTTTATTAATTATGAAATTATTGCTAAATTCATTCCTCAATTGAAATATAGAAGCGAACTAGGATACGTAATAAGAAATGTTGATCAGATTCAAGATTATAATAATTTACAAAATATAAGTGAAAATATTATAGAAATAGACAAGCAATGGAAATATTTGGAGGAACAATTAAAATTTGATGAAGAATTTATACAAAAGTATCAGAAAAATATAAGAGAATTTATTTTGAATGGTAATGCTGAAATTGCTTATTCCTATTATGTGAATTCTGATCTCAAAACGCAAGAATCCTACAAACTCATTATAAAAGCTGAAATAATGGGAGAATTTAAACAATTAAAGTATCATACAGATGACTTAAAAGAAGAGATAGATTTTAAATTAAACCAGAATCAAATAGATGAGTGGACCAATAATAATTCTAAGATTTCTGATGAAATATATGAAATTGGTGAATATGATGATTTCTATCATACTATGATTTTAGGTGCAAAACCACAAAAAACTTGTTTAAATTATGAGAAGGGCTCCTATAGTTCATGTTTACTTTCTTGTTTTGACAGTAATAAGAAAATTTTATATGCAAAAATGAATGGAAAAATTGTTGGCAGAGCAATGGTAAGACTTACTAAAGGAACATATAAAAGAATGGATGATAATAAAACTCTGTCTTTTTTTGATGTAGAAAAGAAAAATTCATCGAATTTTGATAAGCAGCAAGAAAAATTAACGATATTTTTGGAAAGGGCATATTTTGCTGGAATATCTATAGAAAATGAGGAAAAGGTGGAAGATTTATTCATAAAATTACTTGAAGAAAAAGCAAAAAAAATGAATGCTGAATTAGTATTAAGTTATTGTTATTGTAAGGGAATTGATGAGAATTATATCTCAAAATCAAAAGCAAGTTCACAGTATTTAGATAGTTTATCAGGAAGTGCTTCGATATCTGATGAAGGACAGTATAGATGTAATACATTTTTTATATGGAAGCCGAGAGATAAATGGAATTCTATATTTGATGAAAGTATATTGATCGAGTAGTTTTGAAAAGAAAATAAAATTAAAAGAACAAGGAGAAACAGTATGAATAAAAATATTAATGTTGATTTAAAAAAGAAATCTAGAAAAATAAAGGTAAATAAAGAATATATTGTAAAAAATGGAAGTAATTCTATAGTAACGGTTTTAGAGTACAAGAAAGATTGTGCATTATTAAAAAATATAAGAACTCAGGAATATATCTTTACGAAAGGTATCAAATTAAATAGCAATAATAAGTTAGAATGGCTTTTTGGAATATATTATACTGAATTAAGTATTGCAGCAAGAGGATTTGAAATGCACACATCAGAATTTATAGAAGACTTAAATAGGCTAAAGGATTTACTTCAAGAAGAATCTCACAGAAAGTATGTTGAAGCTATAATTTCAGCTGAACTGATGGATAGGTTAAGAATAGAAAAAGAGAAAAGTGAAAGTTTGGACGAAATTTATGATGATTATATTGATAATAGTACAATTCAGCTTATTTCTGAGGAACTTTATGATTTATATGAAAAAAAAATAAGAAAGGTATGTTAAAGGAGAAATAATATATGGAGGGTATAAAAAGAATCCGTGAAATGGCTAAAGGTCAAAAAGATTTTGTGTTATTAGAAACTGTTAAATATTTAATAAGTAGAACTGATATGAATGAAAAATACTTGAATAAAGAAAAAACATTGAAAGAAATGGCAAAGTATATTCAATCAGAGATAATGAATGATTTTTGTAAGAAGATGGGAACCAAAAACCCATCTTCTTTTGCTCAAAGTATAAAGTACGATGGTGGTAATACGAGGTGTTTAGCTGTAGGGATATCAGAAGAGAAAGTTTATGAACTTGCAATTAATTATTTTGATAAAACAAATGAAGAATTGGGAATAAAACCAGAAGAATCAGAAAACAAGAAAAGTAATATAAATTCTGAAAAGAAAGAAAGTGAATTTGGATCAATTTTTGATTCTGACGATAATAAAACGATAAAAGATAAAAAAGAAGAAATTGAGCAAATTTCATTATTTAATAGTGTTGCATAGGAGGAGAAAAATGTATGTCAGAAAAGAAATAAGAGATTTTATGAAAAAGATGCCCAAAAATATGAAAATGCCTAAACATTGGAGAAAGTTTGTGAATGAACATAGTAAAGATTATAACTTATTAATACAACACGGAAAGGCTTATGAATGCACTAATTGTGGTAAATATTCTTATGAAAATATGATGAGAAATAAGGCCAATATTCGTAAAGGAATATGTCCTTTTTGCGGAAAGGAGTTTTATATTGCAAGGAGTAACTTGAGAAGTTGCTCCTTTGTTTATGATTTAGCATCGATTGATAATGTGGATAATAAATTAATAATTAGATATTTTGAAATTCGTAGGTCGTACGATTATCGAAAAAGAAGATTTAATGATAATATAGCAGAATATGCAAGAATTGTTCCTGAATATGATATAGAGTTGGTAAATGATAGATTTTATAGATTTTTAACATGGGAAAGAGTATATCATACTAATAACATAAAAAAATGGAGAGTTTTTACTGGCAGATATCGATTGCGTCAGCGTTACGAAGCTATATATTTGGAAGATATGAAAGAAAAATTGAAAGGAACAATTTATGAATATGCTCCATTAACAGAGGCCGTATTGTATTTAGGAAATCGTAGAACAGATTTTATGAATGTATTGAAAAAAGCAAAATATTCTAGTTTTGAATTATTGATGAAAGCTGGATTATATAATTTAGCATTAAGTAGACCAAAAGAATTTGATAAAAAAGGAAGTTTTGAAAAAAGATTTGGAGTAAATAAGAAATTTTATAGTTTTATGAAAAAACATGATATTTCCTATAATGAATTACAAGTGTTACAGATAATTCAAAGACCCAATATTGCAAAAATAAGAAGATTATTGAGGATATCAAATTCAAATATAATGGATTTACAAGAAGCAAATTCATATACCATTTTAATAAAACTGGAAGAATATTCAAAAAAACAAAAATATTTTTCAATACAAAATTATTTGGATTATATTAGAAATATGGAAAAACTTGAAGTACCTTTAACAAAAAAAGTACTTTTTCCAGAGAAATTTGATAAGGCACATGAGTTGAGCGTTAAGAAGGTAAAAATAGTAAACAATAAAATATTACAAGATAAGATTAAAGAAAGGTGTCATCAACTAGAGAAAAATCAGTATAAAGATAATATTTTCTTTATACGACCTGCTCAGAGTTTAGATGATATGAAGGAGGAAGCTAAGCAACAGAATAATTGCGTTTATAAAAATTATAGTGAAAGATATGCTAATGGAGGTACAGATATATATTTTTTAAGAAAGTTAGATGCTCCTAATAAATCATTAGTGACAGTTGAGGTTTATAAAGGAAGAATAAGACAAAAGTATCAAAAAAAGAATAGACTAGTTACTAAAAGCCAAAATGAATTTTTAAAATTATGGGAGAAAAAAGTTTTAAACGCAGCTTAATTACATAATTTAGGAGATTATCTTTACAGAAAAAGATAATCTCTTTTCATAAAAAAATGAATTTTCTATTAGAATCCCTATTTTTTAGGAAAAATTAAATTTGAAAAAGTAGCTCTATCCACCTATTTTTCTATATTCATTAACAATTTGAAAAATATTTTTTTTGAAATTGAATGATGAACTTAAAAGTATTATAATCTTTGTAAATAAAAAAAGGAGGGATATGTCTATGGAAAGATTAATGTATATTGATATGGCAAAAGAATTATTAGGGGATGAGTTATATTTACAATTATTAACTGCAATTTCAAAGGAAAACGAATCAGGGGATTTAGAAAGTTATGGAAGAGAGGTGATTGATAAATGTTGTTTGATAATTATTATGTTTGGTATGTCGAATGAAATAAAAATGGATAATATAAAATTATGTTTGGGTGAAAAAGTTATACCAATATCTTGCAAGGAGTTTTCTGATAAATATTTAAGATATGTGAGAGAGATTCAAGAACATATTTCAAAATAAAAAATAAGCATAATTCAAATTACACTTATTATTTATTTTATTTAAAGTTTATAGTCATCAAGGAATTCTTTAATGCAACCATTGATTAACCTGCTAAACGATATACCTGTTTGTTCTTTTTGTTTTATCAAAGCATCATAAAATGTTTTCCTAAGAATAATGGAACGATAGATTGAATCAGTATTGTTAGGCTTTTTATAAAATCGTATTGGTTTATTCTTTAATAATGTGTTTTCAATACATACATTAATAATTTTGCTAACTGTAGCATCGAAGACATTTTGTGATAAATCTTGCAATTTAGAATACAAGTCTTGATCGATATGAACACTTCTTTGTATTGTTTCGTCTTTTGTATATAACCTATCGATAGCTTTCATTTTAACACCTCTTATTATACATATTTGTATGATATATTATACAAAATTAGTATTTGAAATGATACTGCATTTAATCATACAAAAATGTATGGTTGGTAGTTTGCTTTTTGAGAATAGTATAGTATAATATAAAAGGTATGAAATGAGATATAGGCTAGACTTAAAATAAAAAACTAACAATTTTTGCATTGCTAGTTTAATTTACAATTATTTATTTAATAGATAGGAAATTAATTTTTCAATAACATCTTTATCTCTGGCATCAAGTAGTTCAAATTTGTCATGAATATTAGAAAATTGTACGAGCCCTTTGAAAAGAGAGATAGGAGAGCAATTAGTGATTTTACAAATATTTATTATAGTATCAACAGTTACTCCAACATTTCCATTTTCGATTTTTGAAAGATGATTTGGTGTAATATCAAGTTTTTCTGAAAATTCATCTTGAGTTAAGTTAAGGTTTGTTCTAATTTCTCTAATATTTTGACCTAGTATTATCATTTTTGCATTATCTTTCATTACAACCTCCCATTATTAGTATAAACGAAAAAATGCAAAAAATGAAATGCTTATTTTGACAAATTTTAAGCAAAAAGTAATCAACATATAATTACTTTGGAGTAAATCATAAAGAAATGGAGGGAAGAAATATGAGATTCTCAAGTAAAAAACTATTAAAGAAATTACGAAAGAAATCAGAGAAACGACAAAAATTTAAAGAAATAAAAAAACAAGTTTTGGACAATTATAGAAAAGAAAATAAATATAAATTTGTTTCTATGAACATATATGTTTTATTATTATTTATTTTACTTATAACTCAAAAAAGTAGAGATTTATTTTTAATTGGATATTGTTTTTTGAATATAATTTTTTTTCTATTGATGAAAAAAGAAAATAAAAAAGATGACACTATCGAACTATATTTTTTAAGAATAGAAAATCTTTATAGAGTCTGTAAAAAGAAGAAGATTCGTTGTACAAATAAAAAAAGGGTTATTAAGTAATTATAACGAGAAAATGAAGTTTTAAAGCATTGTAGGAGGGGTAGTATGAAAAAATATAATGGGCAAACTAATATTTCAGGAGAAATTATAAGAAAGATGCGTGAAGAGAAGAAAATGTCAGTAGAAGAAATTTGTCAAAAATTAGAAAGTATGAATGTTTCAATGAATAAATCGCAGTTATATCGAGTTGAAAAAGGAAAAGCAATATTAAAAGATTTTGAAATGACTGCATTGTTTATAATATTTGATATTGATTTTTCAGAAGTAAAGAATATTTTGAGAAATGGAAAGATGTGTCGAAAAACAATAAGTTGTGATACAATAAAAAGAAGATATAGAGAAATTTCATGAAAATACGATAAAATTTGGTTAAAAATGAAGAAAATACTAGATTTTTCTTGCATATATTAACATAATATGATATAATGAGAAAAAACTTTTTTAATGTTTTGTTGTAAATGTAAGGGAGAAGATAGATGTTCAATAGTTTTAACATATTAGATACGGATATAAACTTGAACTTATATAAAACGTTTTATATAGTTGCTACATCAAAAAGTTATTCGGATGCTAGTTTAAAATTACATAAATCAGTACCTGCAATAAGTACTAACATTAAAGATTTAGAAGGTATGCTGAATGTAATATTGTTTGAGCGAAAAAGTAATGGAGTTACTCTAACTGCATCAGGAGAAGAATTATATAAATATCTTGATAGAGCTTTTTCAGAAATTAGCAAGGGACAAAAAATTGTGATGAAAAAAAATGATTTGGCTACTGGAGAATTAATTATAGGCTGTCCATCTCATATAGCGACAAATTACTTAATGAATTATATTGAACAAGCGCAAATAGATTATCCAGAATTAAAAGTCCAATTATTGAGTGGACTAAATGCTAGAGAGTTATTGTTAGAACTCAAAGAACATAGGATTGATTTTGTGATAGACAGTACTCAAATAGAAACTCTTGATGATGATATAATCAAAGATGAAATAAAAATGATACCTAATATATTTGTATCAAACTATCCTTTGAAGATAGAGGATATAAAAGAATTAGAAAAGCAAAAATGTATTTTGCCATTTGAGAATACATCAACAACTAAAAATTTGATCAAGACTTTGAAAGAATATGACGTATCAATTGATGTAAATATGCAGATTGATATTACAGAAGTTAGAATTGACGCAGTAAAAAGAGGTTTTGGAATAGGTTATGTTATGAAAGATATTGTAGAAAGGCAGTTACAAAGTGAAGAACTATTTGAAGTTGAAATGCCAATTGAGTTGCCTTCTTCAAGATTAAATTTAATCTATTTAAAGGAATATTTAACAAGAGCTGATAAAAAATTTATAAAACAATATTTAGATATGAAAATAAAAACATCATAAAAGTGTTTTTTGATGAAAATTGAATAATTATTTTAAAGTGTTTTAAGTAAATCTTAAAGCACTTTAATTTTTTGCTAATAGACACGTAAATAGAAACGTAGTATAATTTCTTAGGAAAAATCTGGAAGGGAGATTATAAAATTGCAAGAGAAAGAAATCTGTTGGAATATTACGACGAAATGCAATCAAAATTGCAGATATTGTCATAGATTTTTAAATATTGCTGATTTAGACATTGAAGAAAATAAAAAAATATTGATGAAACTAATAAGGGATAATATTACGGATATCACATGGACTGGAGGAGAAGCCTTGTTGTATCCTGGTTTGTCGGAACTTTTGAAAATAGCTCATGAAAATGGAATACGAAACAAATTGATAACAAATGGAATCGTACTTGCTGGAAATGAAAAAATGAAAAGTATATATCAATATCTAGATAGTTTAACTTTATCGATTGATTCTGTTAGTGATAAAATAAATAAGGAAATAGGTCGAGGGGAAGAACATTATAAAAATATAAAACAGATTTTAGAATATTTAAAAGGAAGAAATCTTAATACTACGATTAATACAGTATTAAGCCAGAAAAATATACAAAATATTCAGGAATTAGGAGAATTTTTAAGCCAATACGATATAACAGCTTGGCGAGTGTTTAAATTCATGCCATTGAGAGAAACTGCCCAAATAAATAAAGAAGAATTTGAAATAACCGATGATCAGTTCGAAAGAAGTAAACAGATTTTTAGAAGATTTACTAAGATTTCTAAAATAGAATTTAGAACTGAACAAGATATGGAAGATAAATATGTTTTAATTGTAGCTAATGGAGATATCATTCAAACACAAGACGGAAAAGATGTAAAAAAAGGCAATGCAAGATATAAAAATTTGACGGAATTTATAGAAAGTAAGATGATAAAGATGAAACTGCTAGAATTAAAAGATAATGCTTCCAATTTAGTGATTGTTGGAAATATAGCTTATGATATATTAGATTTTAGTCATTTAAAAACGAAACGAGAAAGTATAGTAGATATAGGAGGGGCATGTGTATTTACTTCAATACCGGCAAGCCAATTCTCAAGAGTGGGAATTGTAGGTAAGATAGGAAAAGACTTTGACATTTCAAAATTTTATGGTTATAATATTGATTTATCAGCAATTCAAAGTATAGATAGTCCAACAACAAGATTTTATACAATATGGAATAGTGAAGATGGGCAGGAAAGAACTGTTATTGGTGAGGTTGCAAAAGAAATGGAAGTTGGAGCCAATGATATTCCGAAAAAGTTTTTAGGAGCAAAGCATTTTCATTTAACAACAGCAACTCCAGAAAAGCAATTAGAGTTGATACATTTTTTGAGAACGAACACAAATGCAACGATAAGTGTAGATACAATAGATGAATTTGCAAGGCAACCAAAATGTAGAGAAGTATTTGATAATGTAGATATAGCTTTTGTTGATAAGGAATATACTAACTTATTAAATTGTAAAGCACCAATAAAAATAATAAAGTGTGGAAAGAAAGGATGTATCTATTATTCGAAAGAAAAAAAATTCCCAGTATATTCTAAGATAGTTGCTGATGAAAATGTAGTTGATAAAACAGGAGCTGGAGATTGCTTAAACGGAGTATTTTTGAATTTAATAAACAATGGAGTAAAAGAAGAACAGGCATTAAAAATTGCAGTAGATACAGCCACAGAATCAATAAAACAAAAAGGAATTATGAATTTTCGATTACCAAGATTAAATAATAAAGAAGAAAGAGAGGTTTAATAGATGACTAAAATTAGAATTCTAATAGCTCATAATGACGAAAATGTGAGAAAAACAATTGTTGATTCGGTAAATACTTTAGATTATGTGGAAGTTGTTGGAACTGCAAAAGATGGTGTTGAAACTTATAATAAAATTATAGATTTAAAGCCAGAAGTAGTTTTTACGAAATATAATTATAGTAATATGCCAGGATTAGAATTAATGAGAAAAACAAAAGAGAAATTGAAGGAGCATTTTCCAAGTTTTAATACGATAGGGCAAATACCAGAAAATGAATTAAAAGAAGCTATTAGTATTACGGGTGAAAAGTTAAATGCTTTTGTAAGGCAACCGTATGATGGAGAGGCAGTAGAGATTATGAAAGCATATAAAGAATATAATGGATGAAATAAAAAGAAATAACTAAAAAAACTTGTAATTTTAAGGTTTTTGTGATATTATTAGTAAGTCTTAATAGTATATTTGAAATATATAAAATAATTTTTAACGAAAGGAGGTATTGTTTTTCTTTTTTGTTACTGAAAATTTGTGTTATTATTAAAGGAGAGATAACAATGAATGTTTTTGATTCACCAAAACGGTACAAAGATTCTATTTTAGAATCAGTTATGGTGTCTGAATCTAAAACGAAAAAATTTAATGGGAAGTCATTTACTTGTGTATTTTTTACAAAATTTTGTAATGCTGGTTGTCCATTTTGTTTTTTTAGATCAGATACTCGAAAGTATGCAATTCCACAGGAAAAATTTGAGTTTTCAGATTATGGCTTTGAAAGATTTATTAAATTTATGAATGCTTCTAACAATGGATATTTGTTGATTTCTGGTGGTGGAGAACCTTTTGAAAAAGAAAACTATGTAATGGAATCAGTAAAACGTGTCAAGACTGACAGAATTGTCATTGTTACAAGTGGAATTTGGGCTCAAAATTATGATAATGCAGAAAGAATTATTTTTAAACTGCATGAATGTATCCGAAACAGAAATGATAATTTAAAAGTTGTTTTAAGGTTAAGTTTAGACAAATCTCACTATCAGCAGTTAGGTTATGATTTAGTAAATAACATTGTTAGTATATTTAGAAAAAATTTTAGTATGAATAGCAATTTTGAATTACAGATTCATACTATGATTGATGATGTAACGATTGATAATGTTATTAAAAAATTGGGAGACTGTAAAAAAATTGATGGTGGTGAGGTGCGAATATCCGATAATGAGAAGTTAATTAAAATTGTGCCTAAAAGGTGCAGGATTCTATTTGATGATGGATACGAAATTTTGGTTGGAATGGCAAAAACATTTTATCCTAACCTGAAAGTTAATTTACTGAATCCTTCAACATTAAAAAAAGCTTTAAGTGTATTTGATGAGGATATGGATTATAGTGAGTATGAGAATCCATCAGTAGTAACTAACTTGAATACTCAATTGGGATTTGACTTTTGGATCAACTACAATGGAAATATTACTACTTGGGGAAATCAACAATTGGATAATTTAAACAATCTATATGTTGATGACTACAATAAAATTGTGGCAAAATTATACTCTAATATCATTAGTTATTCTTTTATTGATAAAGGTTATTATTATCGTGAAAAAATAATTAATGAAGTTAATCCGAAAGCAGTTTTGCGTTCTAAGGCAATCAATATTAGAGATTATGCAGGAGCGCTCATATTGGAGGAACGGAAAACAGCATTGTATTATGCTATTCGAGTTATACAAGATTATTTAAATACTGGTATTCTAAATGTTTCTGATTTAACTAGGCTTCCTACTGAATTGTATGAAACCATAAAATTGAGTCAAGAAGAAATTGCTAAATTATATAATAGTTCCGAATATAATATTCTGACTCAGTATGCTGAAAATGAACAATATGATGTTGAACAATGGATTGATATTTTCACACTGATTCGGCTAGGACATTATGATGTAACACCTAATCAAATTTCTAATGCTTTAGCGATATTCAATCATCGATTTAATGAAACTGTAACAGACATTAATAGTTTAGTTTCTACGAATAGTAGTGAACAGTATGCAAGACTCATTGAAAGAATAACTTTTATGAAAAAAGAGGCTATTGAATTTTGTATGTAAACGAAAGGAGTGAATGTGTATGGAAATTGATCCAACCAAAAGAATTAACCCAATTGCACGAATAGTAATCATAAAAGATGGATATATTTTATTAAGTTCTGCAACGAACTCCAATAAAAGGTTTTCGTCTGAATTACATTTTTTGCCAGGAGGTCATGTTGAACATACAGAATCTGCAAGAGATACAATTATTAGAGAAATGCAGGAAGAATTTGAGGAGGCAGAGAAGGTAGCAGTAACAGATTTTTTGGGAATTTTAGAGTGTGTATGGGATAATAAAGGTGAACCATATCATGAAATTAACATTGTATTTAAGGGGGAAATTGATGATTTTGATTTAAATGCTCCTCCTAAGGCAAAAGAAACTCATATCGTATTTAATTGGTATAAGTTAGAGGAATTAGAAAAATTAAACCTTTTGCCAAACACATTTTGTAAAGTAATACCTGTTTGGATAAAAAAAGAAAACAATACTATGGATATGTTTCAGACAGAAATTTAGTAATAATTTATTAAAAGGAGAAAACTTCACTAGGTTGATTAAATCTAGTGAAGTTTTTGACTTATTTCTTTTTTGATTTCATCAAATAATAATCCGTTATAATTCTTATAAAATTTTTAGGAGTAACATAATCTTCATTCTCAAAAAGTTTAAAAATTCCCTTATTTCCAATATCATCTCTATATCTATTAACAGAATTTAGAGCATTTCTCATTGCAGGTCTAACAGATTCCGTTGAAACATTAAATTCTTCTGAAATTAAATTAAAAAGATTCCTTAAAGAAATTTTTAATTCTGGTTTTTCATAACATTTTTGAATGGCATATTTAAAATACTTTGCTCCCATAAGTTCATTATATAAATTTAATTTATAGAATAGTGCTGTTAAATTATCATCAGTTGGTTCAGAGTAGACATCATTATCTATTTTATAATACTCTATACCTTTTTTGATTTCTTTATAATTCAAAGGAAGATATAGTAATTTATATAGTTTGGACACAAAATCAAATGCTAATTTCTCATTATCATTTTCTAAAGTAATGATAATATTACAATTTTTCCTTTCATGTGATGTAGAAGAAAGTTCATTTACTATTTCAGTATAATCTATATCTTCAAAATTTGAATTTATGATTAAAATATCTGGCTGCATTTCATAGTATTTATTTAGTGTAGTAATTCCAGTGTTAGCACTGATTATATCAAGACTTTTATCATTTGCAAGATACTCACAGCAGTTTTGACTTGCTTGAGGATTTTTGTCCGCTACCAAAACTTTAAACAATGTCAGAACCTCCACAAATATTATATATCAAAAAAATCTACATAAAGCAGTATATCATAACTGCTTATGTAAAGTCAATATCTACAAATGAAATTTTATAAAAAATTAAAACAATTCATATATATATTCATATGGAAAAACATTGGAAATAATTGAAATTACTTGATTTATAAAATAATGTTAACATGGATAATTTAAAAAATATTTATAAATCAATCATTACTACAAACATAAAGTAAAATAGCCTTTTTTAACCTTTTATAGCCCTTTTTGGCTTTTTAAACAATGAATCTTTTAAAGAATTTATAATGTGTACTGCTTAGTTAAATTCTAAAAGAGCTTAAAAAGGAATTAACACAAATGAAAAAATAGCTTTTAAAATAGTTTTTTAGAATCTAATTAAAGTACGAACTCCTATTTTTAAACTCCTTTTAGAATTGAGAGCCAATTTCTTTAAGGAGTTTTTTATATTGTGAAGCATATAGGAATTCATAATAAGATTCTGCTACATTGTCGTAGTCCTACCAATATTCATTTCAAAAATTTGAAATGAATAGGAGGAAAGGTTGGGTGCAATACGAAGTAGATAGTTATATTTTAGAGTATGTAGAAAAGGATGATAAATATTACATATCTTTTTTAGATAGTGCCAAAAAAAATTGTAGAATGGAAATAACAAAGGATATATTTAATGCTTATATTAATTCGAAAAAAGCATACACAAAAATCAATAATGAAGTCAGTAGGCATATAGAACATTTATATTTAAGCGATACAGAAATTTATAATAGATCTTTTCATAAGGAAAAAAATGTTGAAGATATGGTTTTAGAGAATATAGACAAAGAAATACTAATGAAGGCTTTAGGAAATCTAACAGAAACGCAAGTCAGAAGAATAGAACTACATATTATCAATGAAATTACGATAAGAGATGTTGCCAAACTTGAAAAAGTTCAAAAAAGACAGATTGAAAAAAGTTTATCATTAGGATTCAAAAAATTAAAAAAATTTTTTGAAAAATAGGGGAGGACAAAATCAAGTTTTGTGAGGAAGTAAGTGAAGGAGTAAAAACTCTTTCGCTTATTCCTATAAAAAGATAAAAGTACATTGAAAATTGAATAACATTCATCAAATAAACACTTTATTAAGAGCTAGTTAATTACAAAAGCAAGATTGTAAACTTAAATATTGGTTAGCAACCAATAAGGCGATGATTAATAAAGAAGAATAATAAAACTTTTGTTTAGTCATAGAACGAGCGAGATAAAACCGTCCCAAGCAATGAAAACAAGTCTGAATTCAGATAGGTATAATTCCTAAGGAGTAATGTAGCTGATTACTATTTGATGAATTAAAACATTGATTTAATAAGAAATTTGAAGCAATATTTTATAAGATAATATAAATGACGTTGAAAATATGAAATATATCGTATATGGAGGTTTATAGGAAACCTACTAAAAACCTAAATATTTTCATAAAGGAGAGAAAATTTGAAAAAATTAAGTAAAAAAATTTTATTAGGAGCAACAGTGGCAATAATTGGAATTAGTTCAATTATTATAGGTACTCGTTCAAAATATTTTAATCAAATTACAGGAGATGGTTCGATAGAAGTTGCCAAATGGTATTTTGATATAAATGGGGCTACTGAAACAATTGCTACGATAGATTTATCCGAAACTTATAATAAAGATACATTGGTAAATGGGAAAATTGCACCTGGAACAAAAGGGAAATTTGATTTAGTTGTTAATGCAGGAGACAGTGATGTAGCAGTAAAATATGATGTTGTTTTTTCTAATGAACAGAATCGACCAGAAAATTTAAAGTTTACTTGTAACGGTGTAGAATTACCAGAATCAAAGGAAGGAATTACAGGATATAATTCTATTTTTACAGGAATTATTAAACCCGAAGATGATAGAACAGTAACATTACCAATAGAATGGGAATGGAAATACGAAACTGGAACAGAATCTGAAATAGAATCAAATGATAAAAAAGACACAGAAAACGGAGTAAATGCAAATAATTATACTTTCGATATTGTTGTAAGCGGTACACAAGTTATTCCTACAAGGTAAAAATGAGAACAATTGCAAAAATTATATTGACACTAATTTTCTCTTTGTTATTAAGTTTGGTTGCATTTTATCATACGGATTATGATGGCTTAATAGCAAAAATTTTTGGAATTGGTATATTAAAAGTCGAATCTGGTAGTATGGAACCAGAAATTTCGATTGGAGATATTATTATCATTAAAGAATGTGAGCAATACAAGATAAATGATATTATTACTTATAAGGTCGATAATCAGTATCTTGTAACACATAGAATTGTGGAAGGAAACGGAAATAGCTTTGTAACAAAAGGCGACAATAATAATGCGATTGATAATAAGAAAATCGCAAAAGAAAGTATTGAAGGTAAAGTAATCTATAAATCAAATTTCTTAAAATTACTTTATAATCATTGGATTATAGTAGTTTTATTAATTTTTTGTATTTTAATAATATGTTAAGGAGAAAGCAAAATGGAGATTAAAAAAAAGAAAGTCATAAGACTGGTTTTGATAGTTATCTTAATTATCATTATGTTGTTACTTTGGTTGGGGCTTATGAATAGTAAAGGTTCTTTGAGATATAAAAAAAGAATCAATTCAAGTGAAATGGCAGAAGCATCAAAACCAGTTTTTGTTGTAGATGGTAATAGTAATATAAAAATTGATGGAATTGAAGATACAGTTTATAAATTTAGTGTAAAAAACTATGATAAAACAGGAAAAAGTAATATTGATTTGAGATATTCTATCCAAATTGTGAATAATTCACAAGTGGATCTGGATTTTATACTGACTAATGAGGAAGGGCTAGTTAATTTAAACAATAATAAAACAGGCTTAATCTTATTATCAAGTTCAAAAAAGCAAAGTGATGAATATCAGCTAAAAATTAAGTACAAAAACAATCCTGCAATAACGTCTGACATTGATGGCAATATACAAATAAAGGTTGAGACCACAGAAGAAAGATGAAGGAGGGTTGAAATATGAAAAATGATAAAGAAAAAGAGTATTATGGGATTTATTTTAATGATGATATTCCCAAACTTGATAAAGTTAATAAATATAGAAAAGAAGTTCAAATTAAATTTGAAGGACGAGTTTTTTTAATTGAAAGAGATGAAAATGATAAAGTTGTTGAACGAACAGAGCTAGAAAATAATTACAAATTTAAAAAAGAAAGAGAGTATGAAATTGAATTTATCAATTATATAGATAAAACATATCATTTAGAATTAAAAATACAATTATCTTATTGGTTTATTTTTCTACTATTATTTTTTGTAGGCTTTATCATTGGTATGGTATTGTGTAAACCAAAGGCAATGAATAATTTATCTCTGGATAATTTTTATAGTTTTATTGATTTAGCAGTGCTTCAATTGGACATGGATAAGAATGAATTAAATGTTAAACCAATTGGAAAAGAAGATACGAAAGAGGAACAAAAAAAGTACAATTTTGATGTGGAATTCAATCACATTGCATCTAATGATATAAATTTGACAGATACAATATCAGCAGAAAGTGTTGTAAAGAATAAAATTGCTCCAGGTATTGGTGGTAGTTTTTCTATTATAATGAACGCTAAAAAAAGTTCGGTAGATATGAGTTATTATGTGAAATTTGAAGATATAGTCAAAGAAAAACCAACTAATTTGAATTTCCAAGTTCGAGGTTCAGAAAAATCTTATTCTATGCTACAAGAACTTGAAAAAGAGCTAAAAGGTAAATTAAACAAAAATTCAAAGGAAGAAATAATCATTGATTGGCAGTGGAAATATGAAACAGGCGAGGACAAAAATTCTATCAATGAAAATGATTTATTAGATACAAGTGAAGGAAAATATTTAGAGAGTTATAAATTTAAAATTATAGTTGAAGGTGAGGAATCAGAATAGTTTTCCACTTTTTTATTTTATGGAAGGGAGAAGGTCATGAAAGAAAATGTAAAGAAATTTTTATTGATTTTTATAATAGGGTTATTGATATTATGTGGTGTTATATATATTAGTTATGCTGCCTATAAAACAAATGTGAGTGGAAATTCTATAACAGAAATAGCAACACCCAAGATAAGAATTATATCCGAAAATAACTATAATGAAAATGATGATGAATATGCAAATACTGCAACAACTCATATAAAAGAATTAGATAATACAAGTGTATATTCAAATCAATTTAAAGTAGTTAATTATGATGAACAAAATTATGTAACAGAAGTAGGAATGAATTACAAATTAAAATTAAGCTATACAGATAAGTTAGCTCCAATAGATGTAAAATTATACAAAATTGAAAATGATGGCACAGAAAAAGAAGTTGTTTTAAATGAGAAACTTGAAACGACTGATTTTTTTGAATTTATTGCAAATAAAAAAGAGGAGCAAAATTATAGGGTAGAATTAAATTTCAATTTATCTTCTGGAAAAATGGAAAAAAATGTTGATGTTAAGGTTGATGTCATTGCTACACAGGTATCACCGACATGACAGGAAAGGAGAAAAATTATAATATGAAAAAACTAAAAAAGAGATATCTAATTGTAATAATAATGTGTATGATTTTACTGTTAATTGGAATTACATATAAGATATATGCAAAATACGTTTTATCAGAAAATATAATTGCATTTCATATTGATAAATTAATGGAAGATAAAGTAAAACCAACAATTGATGCAATTGATCCAGACAATAACGATACGTCTTTAACTGATGAAGAACATTATACCAATAAAAATACTACGATAGATTATGAGGATAATATTAAAGTTGAAACAGCAAAATACTGGTATAATAAAGATGAAAAAGAATTTTATGGTGAAGGAAACAACTTTGAATCAGGAACAACTTTTGTAGATGAAGGATGGTATAAAATTGAAGTGGTTGATATTTTTGAAAACAGAAATACAGTTATCCTACTAATTGATAAAACTGCTCCTACAATAAATGCAGATGCAATTAATATTTCAGATGAAACAAAAAATAGAAGCACGTCAAGCTCAATTGATAGTAGCGAGTTTAAAATGTGGTTTAACAGTGATGTTAATTTATCAGAATATGACAAATATGGAATTCAATACACTTGCTATAAAGTAAATGAAAACGAGCCAATGTTCAATTCTGTTTTTGCAGAAAAAAGAGATATTGGCAAAGGAGCAATTGATGTCTGGAATTTGACAACAAAAAATTATTATTTTATTACAGCAACAGACCTTTGTAGCAATAAGTCTGCATTAGTAATTGCGATAGATAAAATTAAACCTAATATTTTGACACTATCAACAAATTACGCAGAATCTAATGAGGACATTACAATTAAATATAATGATGATTTTTCAGGAATAAAATCTGCTAAGTATTCTTTTGATGTAAATGCAGATAGTTTTACTACATATGCAGATATAACGAATGATACCATTTTATCAGATAATGGTTATTATCGCTTTATATTAGAAGATATTGCCGGAAACGTTAATGAATATACAGTGGCAATAGATAAGTTATCGCCAGTAATAAGTTTAAAACCAGACGAAAAAGAAGTAGAAATTTATGCTAATACTACGAATGATACAATTAAGGAAACAACAGACATAACTTTAACAACAAGTGATAATTTTGCAATAGATTATAACGAATATTGGTATAATCCAAATTCAGATTCATTTGATGGTAATGGAACAAAATTTGACAATGGAAAGAAATTGACTGATGAGGGGTACTATAAAATTACAAGCCATGATACCTTTGGAAATACTACAACAATTATTGTCTTGTTAGATAAAACGCCACCAGAAGTAACAGTAACTTATCATAAAAAAAGAGATATAAGTTTAACTAATACAAGAGATATTTTAAGAAACGGAGGTGTATATAATGGCTAAATATAGAATAATTACAATATTCATCTTATTGCTGATTTTATTGCAAACAATTATGCCTTTATGTTATGCAATATCAGAATGCGAAAATATAACAAATGAAGATATTGAGATTTTAACAGAAGAAAATAATAATACTAAGAATGAAATAACAGTTAAAGATACAAAGAATAAAACAACCAAAGATGAAACAAAGAAAGCTCTTAAAACAAAAGATAAAGAAGAAATGAATTCGAGTGAAGACAATAGTGAAACAGTTTTTGAGAATGAAATAGAAAATATAACTGAAGAAAATGCAAATGCAGGAATTTCGGTTATGTCAGCATCTGGTTTTGGAGTAGGTGCTGGAAATGAAAATGAATTTAGAAATGCGTTTTATAATACAGGTGTTTCAGAATTAACGACAAGCCAAGTTATTCGATTAACCTCTTCTTATACAGTCAATCACAATATAAGAATTAATTCATCGTCTACCAGTGGTGAAAATTCAATTCATTTATCTTCTGGTTGCAATATTGTTGTCCCAAATGGTTGTGTATTGACACTTGATCGGTATAGTAATTGATGGTAGAACTTGGGGAAATGATGATGGAAAAAGTTGTATTACAGTTCAAAATGGAGGAGTTCTGATGTTAATTGACCACTCTATTATAGATGGAGGAACAAGAAATTGGGGTATCAATGTAGAACCAGGTGGGCAATTATTGATTGTATCAGCCCAAATAAGTTATTGTGATCGTGGTATTGTCTTGCAAGGAAATTCGTATTGTGATTTAGCCTCTGGAACAGCAGTGCAATGGTGGGGAAACGATGGAAAAGCTGTTGATATTACTCATAATTCAGTAGGAATTTATTGTGGTGGAAATTATAGAGGAACACTTGTGGTAAATCACACAACGCAAAATACTGAAAAAATAAACTTTGAAGAAAATAGTTGGGGAATTTTTGCAGAGGCTCATTCAGGTTCAATCAATGTAATTCGTGCTAGAATGGTAAGGAATCGGATGGGCAATTTATACGCATGGAAATATGGTAATTAACAATGTGAATGGTGCATTGAATACAAGAGGAATTGTAAACGACCGGTGGAACTGTTAATTTTGATAGTGGCAGTTTTTACTCTAGTGCATCAGAATTAAAAGAATACGGAATATACAATAATTCTGGAACAGTTAATGTACGAGGTGGAAATGTTTATAATGACAATGTAGGAATTTTTAACGCAGGAACAATAAATATGTCAGCTGGAACAGTAGGCAGTTGTACTACAGGAATTGAAAATTATGGAACAGTGAATTTTACAGGTGGAACATTATCTGGAGGAACTTATGGTGTGCAAAATAGTGGCAATTATAATATGAATGGAGGACAAATTACCAGCTATCTTACTGGTGTTAGAAATCTTGCTAATTTTAATATAAGTGGAGGTTCTATCAGCAATAATTCGGTGTATGGAATTGTGAATGAAGCATCAAACACTATTACAGGACAAGTTTATATGACAGGTGGAAATATAACATCAAATTCAAAGTATGATATTTATCATGGAAAATCAGATACAGATGGAGCAGGTGCAGTTTATGGTGGACTTAGAATCGAAAGAAATGATACAGTCAATAGTTCAATACTTTTGGCTGGGTATAACAATTATATATATACTGGTAATAATACGCCACAAATCAACTCCATAACATTAGCAGATGCACACTTGGAAAGGTTAATAATAAGATCAGCTGATACAAATAATGCTGAAACAATGCAAAATAGAATTAACGTAAGAAATAAAGGAAGTTTTTATTGTAAAGCAAATGCCACAAATCATTCAAATCATGTAGTTTTATGGACTAATTATACAGTTACAACCCAATACCAAACAAAAGATGGAAAAACATTAGATGTAACTACGAAAACTTATGAATATAAACAGGATTATACAACAGAAGCTAAGACAATAGAAGGATATATTTTGTCAGAAACACCATCAAATGCAAATGGCACGACCAATGGAGATATTACCGTAATATATTATTATGAGGATGATTCAAATGTAGCTGTTGTCAATTACAAAGACCTTTTATCAGGTATTATTTCTGCAAAATATTGGTACAATGAAAATGGTGAAAATTTTAGTGGAAATGGAATGAATTTTGAAGATGGTAAAATCTTTGAAGAATATGGTTTTTATAAGATAGTTGTGACAAATTCAGTAGGGCTAACCAAAACTGTTACATTTTCTTTAAATAAAGAGAGTATTTAAGAAAAATTTTATTAAAAAATTTTAGAAACAGGGGAGGACAAAATCCTGTTTTCTGATTAAGTAAGTGAAGGGGAAAAACTCTTTCACTTATTTTGTTTTATAAAAGCACATTGAAAATTGAATAAAATTCATTAGATACATAGATAACGGAGCTAGTTAATATATGGTTTTAAACTATATAACTTAAATATAAGGTAGCGACTTATAAGGCGAAGATGTTAATAAGATACTTTTGCATAGTCATAGCACGAGCGAGATAAAACCGTCGTACGCAATGAGTGTAAGTCATTAGTAATGGCTAGGGAAACATAACCCTAATGGTGCAATTCGCAAATTGCAGTTTAATGAATAAAATTGCAGTTATTTTAAAGGTAACTATAAAATAGAAGGAGAAAAGTTTATGGATATTGAAATGATTAGATTTACAGGTTTATTATCAATTATGTTGTTAATCGGCTGGATATTCATTACCATATTTTTTATTATAATTGATAAAAATATGAATAAAAAAGACGAGGAACAAAAATAGAAAACAAATGAAATATAAGAGTAAAGAAAATATAAACAGAAATATGCTAAGGAACAAGGCTTAGTATAATTTTTATTAGAAGGAGTGAATGAAAATGAATAATGATAATAATAACAACAATAAATATTCAACAAAGGAAAATTTAGCATTTATTATTTTTACATATAAAACTATGAATTTTGAAACACGTGATAGTTTTATGGAAATATTGAATGAACTCATGGAAAAGCAGCAAAAGAAAGGTGAAATATTGGATAAAGTTGAAAAAGATAAGTTATCTATTTTGACAGATCATTGGGAATTGAATGAAATGCAAGTATTGGCATATAGTTTTTTGGTATTTAATCATTTCAAGATTTCTAAAGAGGATGTAACAGTTGAAAAAATAATTGATAATTACAAATATCAGTTAAACTTCTATTCTCCAGATAATGCGGTAGAATTTGTTGACAGAAAACTTTTATTAGATTGGAGGTAAAAATTATGAGTGAAAGAATAATCTATACAGTTCAAGAAGTAGCAAAAATGTTACATTCAAGTCCAAATTATATATACTTATTAATAGAAAAAGGGTATTTACCTGCAATGAAGTTAGGTAGTATTAAAATATTAAAATCTACTTTAGAAAAATTCTTACTAGAGAACGAAGGAAACGACCTTTCTGATATAAATAATATAAAAAAATTAAATAATATTAATACAGTAGGAGAGTTTAATAATGGCAAATGTTAATATAAGAAGAAGAGGAAAGGTATATCAATATCAGTTTGAAGTTGCACCAATTAATGGAAAAAGAAAACAAGTAACTAAATCTGGATATAAAACTAAATTAGAAGCACAAGAAGCTGGAATAAAAGCCTATAATGAATATTTAAGTACTGGATTAGTTTTTAAGGAAAATCAAATTTCTTATTCAGATTATTTAGATTATTGGTTAGAAAATTATTGCTGTTTAAATTTAAAATATAATACAATCCAAACATATACAACTATAGTAAATAAATATTTAAAACCCAATTTAGGTATGTATAGATTATCATCATTAACAAGTGTAAAGTTAAATTCTTTTATATCGGAAATATGCATGAAATATAGTTTTTCAAGAGCTTACTTTAGTAATATATTAAAAGTATTAAAAGGTTCATTTAGAGAAGCATGTGACGTGTATGGATTTATTAAGTATAATCCAACAATTACTTTAAGGTTACCTAAGATAGATGAATTTAAGGAAGATATAAAGCATATATACACTCAAGATGAAATTGATAAGATTTTACAAAGATTTAATAATGATGATACATTCACTTGTGCTTTTCTCACATCTTGTTATACAGGAATGAGAACAGGGGAAGTGTGTGCTTTAACTTGGAATGATATAGATCTAGTGAATCGAGTCATACACATCAGTCATAATGTTTATGATAAAAAGAAGGATGAAAAGGGAAGGTGGTTTTTAGGAACAACAAAAACAGTTACAGGAACAAGAAAAGTACATATAAGTAATACTTTATTTAATGCACTAAGAAATTATCAAAAAAAACAATTTTATCTAAAAAATCTTTATGGTAAAGATTATCATTATTATCATCTTGAAGATGTAAAAAATAAATTTGGAAAAGTAGTTGAGCATAGAATTGTAGAAAATGAAAATAATCTGCTCACAGTAGATACAATAAATTTTGTATTTACAAGGGAAAATGGTATTTATTCAGGAACTGATATTACAAAATATCCATATAGTATAGTTCATAATGAATTGGGAATTAAAAAATGCCGTTTTTATGATTTAAGAGGTAGTTATGCTACAAAGAGTTTAAAGAATGGAGTTGAAATAAGAGATATAGCTGATATTTTAGGACATAAAAATATTGAAACTACAGAGAATTATTATATCTCTAGTTCTAAAGAATCGAGAAAAGATGCAAATGACATATTTGAAAAGACAACACATTCTGAAATAATAGAAAAAATTTCTAATTATAGATACTAATTATATCTCACTTAAATAAAAAAATATAGAGTAACATTAAATTTTTTTCCAGTGATATGGTAAGAATTAAAAGATATTGATATTTTTTATGCCAGATACTCTACATTTTATTGACATATTTATCTACTTATTATATAATTAAAAAAATCATATAATAAGTAGATATAAATGTTGACTCTGTCAACACTTTGTCAACGGTCATAAAATTACAATAATAAAATTGATACAATAAATATTTATAATATTATTTTGGAATTGTATAGTATAAAAGAAAAAATAAATAATATTATAAATATGATAAATGTTCATAATATTGCAACAGTTTGTCCATGTGGAAGCGGTAAGAAATATAAAAACTGTTGCGGAAAAAGTCAGTAATAGCAATATTTACAGAGATTAGATGAATCCAAAATTGCTAAAATTTAAAACAAAATAAAAAAGTTGCAGAGCAAGAACTCTGTAACTTTTTGCATTCTATACAATCAAAAAATGTAAAGAATACAAAAAGGCTGAAAATAATTAATCTATAAAATATTGATAAAATGTTTGACATACAAGTTTTGATATAGTAGAATGTTTTTGGTAAGACCTAGATGAGGTAACTTTAAGTACGCTACCATCTAAGCATTTTTATTATAGTTTAAAAATCGAATGTAAACATTGTTTGCAAAAAATAAGAAAACATTACAAAAAATATAAATTGCTATAATCTGCAATATTATTAGTATAAATAGTATTTACAGTATTAATAATATTCATGTGGAAGTAGAAAGAAGTTCAAAATGAAAGTTTATTGACAATACGAGCCAAAATAATTATAATAAAAACAATATACCAAATAGGAGATTCCAAAAATGTTTGATTTAGAAGAAAATAGGAGGTATCTTTTAGAATTACAAAATCGTTTAAAAGATTTAGAAAATACCTTACAAATTGCAAACTTAAAAACTGAATTAACTGCTCTTGAAAAACAAACTTTAAAAGAAGATTTCTGGGAAGATAGTCAAAAATCTTCTATTGTATATGCAAAAATGAACACCATTCAAAAAAAGATTCGCATATTTGAAAAACTAAAAAGTGAATTAGAAAATTTGTCAGAATTGAATGAATTACTTTTGCTTGAAAACGATGTTTCCTTAGAAAAGGAACTTGTTTCAAGTATCCAAAAAATGCAAGCAGAATTTGATAACCTCGAAATTCAAACCCTATTATCTGGCAAATATGATGCCAACAATGCCATTGTAACCCTTCATCCAGGAGCTGGTGGAACCGAATCACAGGACTGGGCTGAAATGTTATACAGAATGTATACTAGATGGGCCACCAACAATGGTTATACTCTCAAAGAACTAGATTATTTAGATGGGGAAGAAGCAGGGCTAAAAAGTGTTACTTTTTTGGTTTCTGGTGAAAATGCATATGGTTACTTAAAAAGTGAAAATGGTGTTCATCGTTTGGTTCGTATTTCACCATTTGATAGCGGGGGAAGGCGTCATACTTCATTTGCCTCTGTGGAAGTGTTACCAGAAATTACAGAAGATACATCCATCACAATCAATCCAGATGATTTGCGTATTGATGTTTTTCGTTCATCAGGAGCAGGTGGACAGCATATTAATAAAACAAGTTCTGCTATTCGAATGGTTCATATTCCAACGAATCTTGTTGTAACTTGTCAATCGGAACGTTCTCAATTTCAAAATCGTGATACAGCTATGCGTATGTTAAAGTCGAAATTACTAGCTTTGAGAGAAAAAGAGGAACGTCAAAAAATGGCAGATATCAAAGGCACTGAAATGGAAATTGGCTGGCGGAAGTCAAATTCGTTCTTATGTTTTTTGTCCTTACACCTTAGTAAAAGATCACCGAACCAATTATGAAGTAGGAAATGTACAATCTGTCATGGATGGCAATTTGAATGATTTTATGAAAGCATATTTAAAGCTAACTTCAACTTAAAATAGGCACTTTTTGCTAACTTATTTGTTATCCATATCATATACTATAAAAGGAACAATTAGACTTGTTTCTAAAATTCAAGTGATTTTTAAATTTAGAAATCGCTTCTTAAAAAACAAAAAGAAGGTACAAATTATGGGATTAATTGTACAAAAATTTGGTGGAAGTTCTGTTGCAAATACAGAAAAATTAGAAATGGTATCAAACCATATTATCAAAGAGGTAGAAAATGGGAATCAAGTTGTTGTTGTCGTTTCTGCCCAAGGAAAAACAACAGACCGATTAATTGCAGAAGAATCAGAAATAACTAAAAATCCTGTAAAAAGGGAACACGATGTTTTGGTGTCAACAGGGGAACAAATTACAATTTCCAAGTTGGCAATGTTACTCCAAAAAAGAGGCTATCAAGCAGTTTCTTTAACAGGATGGCAAGTTCCAATTATCACCAATAGTGAACATACAAATGCCAGAATTCGCTATATTGATAATAACAAAATTCAAGAAATTTTAGCAACTGGCAATATTGTGATTGTCGCTGGTTTTCAAGGAATTGATGAAAATGGAGATATCACAACCCTAGGCAGAGGTGGGTCTGACACAACGGCAGTTGCACTAGCAGCCAATCTTAAAGCAGATAGATGCGATATTTTTACAGATGTAGATGGTGTTTATACTTCTGACCCACGTATTGTAGAAGATGTTATCAAATTGGATGCTGTTTCCTATGACGAAATGCTTGAATTATCTAGCATGGGAGCAAAAGTGCTTCACAATCGATGTGTTGAAATAGGAAAAAAATATCATGTTCCAATTTATGTGAAATCGACATTTGAAAAAGAAAGTATTGGCACTCTGATTGCAGAAAAAGAACCATTTGAAGATTTGGTACTAAGTGGGGTTACAAAAGATGACTATATTTCAAGAGTAACCGTGATTGGTCTAGAAAACAAAATTGGTAGAACATACCAACTTTTTAAGTTATTATCTGAAAATTTAATCAATGTGGATGTTATTGTTCAATCCTTTGGAGAACATATTACAAAAGATATTGCTTTTACCGTTAAAATGAATGATTTGGCTAAGACGTTGGAAGTTTTAGAAGAGAATAAAGAAACATTGAAATTGGAACAAATTTTACATTGTGAAAATTTATCCAAAGTCTCTATTATTGGTCTTGGAATTGCCAATAAACATGGTGTTGCAAGTGATATGTTTGAAGCTCTTTATGAAAATAACATTAATATGCATATGGTTTCAACTTCAGAAATTAAAATTTCTGTTTTGGTTAACAGCAATGAAGCTGATATGGCTGTTAGAGCGATTCATAATAAATTTTTTGAAAAAGCATAAAGATATTAGGTCAACTAAAAAAGGTTGACCTTTTTAGTTCTAAAATGCTTCAAAACTGCATATATATCTTTTAGAAGTTAAATCATAGGAGGAAGTTGTTATGGCGATGATAGAAGAAACAAAGAGTTTAACGAATGTAATCCAAAATATCATTTTGGAGAATCGTGAAAAATTAAATGTATCAGGAGTTTTAGATGTATTGAGCTTTGATGATCAAATCATTATTGTGGAAACTGAATTGGGATTACTCACCATAAAAGGAGAAAATTTAAAAATTAATAAACTTAACATTGATACATCAGAAGTAACGTTAGATGGCATGATTTCTTCACTTTCTTACTCTAATTCAGATTCGATTAAGAAAAATGCTTCAGGCTTCATCGGAAAAATTTTCAAATAAAGGTGATATCAATGTACATGTTTTCACAAGGAGAAATTTTCATTTTATTTTTCATTATAGGGGTGTGTATCGGCGTATTTTTTGATATTTTTAGAGCACTCCGAAAAACATTTAAAACGTCTGATTTTGTAACTTACATCGAAGATTGTATTTTTATGTTAATAGTTGGAATTCTAATCGTCAATAGCTTAATTTTGCTAAATCGTGGGCAAATTCGATTTTTTATATTACTAGCATTACTATTTGGAATTACTTTTTATTTTTTGACCATAAGCAAAATTTGTTTCATGATATTCCAAATATTGATGAAATTTTTCAAAAAAATAGTTCTTTTTCCTTTTTTCTTAAAAAATATGTTGCAAAAAAAGAAGGATTTTTAATATTTTTGTAGAATATTATTAGTATACATTATTTTAATTATTTGGAGATTTACAAATGACAAGTTTTCTGAAATCACAAAATTTATATAAATTAATTGTATTTATTTTTTTAATTGTTGCTGTAGTTAAAATTAAAAGTCAATTAACAACATTAGAAACTTATAACAAAGAAATTGCTATATTGAATGAAAAAATAACTGCACTAGAAAAGCAAGAAAATAATGATAATTCAAATGATGCTAATTCAAGAAAAGACAATGAAGACATTGCAAGAAAGAACTTAAAAATGTATTATCCAAATGAAACACCTTATAAAGGTTATTAATGGAATAATATTCTTTTTGTCTGTTTATTTCTGAACAAAATTTCACATTTTTTTTGAATTTAATAAGTATGATAGAAAAATTAAGGGGGGAAAATTTTCTATGGAGCTAGATTCTTTATCGTTAGCAGATCTAAGAGACCTTGCAAAAATGAAGGGAGTATCCAATTTTTCTAAACTAAAGAAAAGCGAATTAATTGAAAAAATTTTAGAAATTTCTTCAAAAACACCAACTGAAACAATCGTAGAATCAGATTTTCAAGGTCAGTCTATAGAAGAACCATTGAATTCTTCAGATGATGATAATACTTATTCTGTATCTACTGAAGGAGATGAAATAACAGAAGGTGTTTTAGAACTATTACCAGATGGCTATGGTTTTTTACGTGGAGACAATTATTTGCCAAGTCAGAAAGATGTATACATTTCACCAGTTCAAATCAGAAGGTTCAAATTAGATACTGGTGATCGCATCAAAGGAATCAAACGAATTCCGAAAGAAGGCGAAAAATTTCCAGCTTTAATTTATGTAGGAGAAGTCAATGGAGAATCACCAGACAAAGCAATGAAACGCAAAAAATTTGATGATTTGATTCCCATTTATCCAACCCAAAAATTAAAACTAGAATCCAATCCCAAAGAATACACGATGCGTTTAATGGATTTATTTTCACCAATTGGAAAAGGACAAAGAGGTATGATTGTTGCACCACCAAAAGCAGGTAAAACAACCATTTTAAAAAAGATTGCAAACAGTATAACCACGAATAATCCAGAGGTAGAATTAATTGTATTGTTAATTGATGAAAGGCCAGAAGAAGTAACCGATATGAAACGTTCGATCAGAGGAGAAGTCATTTATTCAACCTTTGATGAACAACCAGAACATCACGTAAAAGTTGCTGAAATGGTAATTGAACGTGCGAAAAGATTAACCGAACAAGAAAAAGATGTAGTTGTTTTATTAGACAGCATTACACGACTTGCACGTGCTTATAACCTAGTGATTCCATCATCTGGAAAAACATTATCTGGTGGTTTTGATCCAAGTGCACTCCACAAACCAAAACGTTTCTTTGGTGCTGCCAGAAATACAGAGGATGCTGGAAGTTTAACCGTTTTAGCAACTGCTTTAGTAGAAACTGGAAGCCGAATGGATGAAGTCATATTTGAAGAATTTAAAGGAACTGGAAATATGGAAGTTGTTTTAGATAGAAGTTTATCTGAAAAACGAATTTTCCCAGCAATTGATATCAAAAAATCAGCTACAAGAAGAGAAGATTTATTACTTACGGAAGGAGAAATTGCTTCTATTTATTCGATTCGTAAGGCAATGAGCAATTTATCAACAGCCGATATGACAGAACGCCTATTAGAACAAATGTCAGAAACCGATAAAAATGAAGAATTTTTGGATGTTATGAAAAAAGCACTTTTGGATTAATCATCCATTTATAAAAACTGAAACAATGAATAACCAAAAATAAAAGGAGTAAAATGATATGAAAATTTTCATAACAGGTGTTGCAGGATTTCTAGGAAGTCATCTAGCCGATCGAATGATTGAATTAGGACATGAGGTGGTTGGAGTTGATAATTTAGTTGGTGGTTTTATGGAAAATGTAAATCCTAAAATTAAATTTTACAAAGAAGATTGTTTAAATTTAGCCAAAATGACAGAATTCATGAAGGGATGCGATGTTGTATTCCATGGTGCTTGTACCGCCCATGATGGTTTTTCATTATTTTCACCATACTACATTACAGAAAATACATTTGGAATAACGATGAGTGTTTTGAGTGCTGCAGCAGCCAATCAAGTAAAAAAATTCATTTATTGTTCTAGTATGGCAAGATATGGTACACAGCCACAGTTACCCTATACAGAAGATTTGGAATGCATGCCAGCAACACCATATGGGGTAGGGAAATATGCTTCAGAGCTAATTATTAAACAAATTTGTGAATTAAATCATATCAATTACACGATCATTGTCCCACACAATATCATAGGCCCTAGACAAAATTATATTGACCCTTTTCGAAATGTAGCAGCTATTATGATTAATCGAATGTTGCAAGGAAATCAGCCAATTATTTATGGAGATGGGGAACAAAAAAGGACATTTTCGTTTATTAGTGATTGTATTTATTGTCTAGAAAGAGTCATCTTACAAGATAATTTAAATGGAGAAATTATCAATATTGGACCTGATGAAGAATTTGTAACTGTGAATCATTTAGCAAACGAAATTGCTCAAAACCTAAATTTTGATTTACATCCAATCTATGTCAAAGATAGACCAAATGAAATAAAACATGCCACTTGTTCTTCTGATAAAGCCAGAAAATTATTAGGGTATCAAACCAAAACTACACTATCTGATGGTTTACATGAAATGATAAAAGATATCAAAACAAAAGGTCCTCGACCTTTCCGATATAACTATCCTATTGAAATCAATAACACTCATACACCAGAAACTTGGAAAAATAAAATGTTTTAATAAAATAGGGGAATAGGACAAATGTAAAAAAGAGGTTTTACCTCTTTTTTATTAAATCATTACTTTTATATATTTTTCAATTTCTTCTGCATTATAATAATTACTTGCTTTTATTCTATAAAGCCTTAACCCAACATTTTGAAATAATTCATTTATAAATAAATCACGTTCTTGTCTATCTGCACGATTATGAGTGTAGTCATCTAATTCTATGCAACAAATAATTTTACAGTTATAGTTATTTACGATAGTAAAATCTATAGACCTAGATTTTATTCTATTTCTGTAACTGCTTTCATTATTATATACGTTTATTATTCTTTCTAAATCTACCTGTGGGAAAATAGTTAATTGTAACTTGTCTGTTATTTTTTTTAAGTTTCTATAAAATATTAATTCTGTTCTTGTCATAACATATTCTTTTTTATAAAATTTAGAGTAATTTATATTTAATTGATTGTTATTGGGAATATTAGGAATTTCTATGACCTTATTATTTGTAATATTGTAATTACTGTATTTTTTGTTTTTTTCCATTTCATATTTTCTTTTGTAGTATTCTTTTTGTAGCTTTTCATTTTTATATTTACCAGATGCATATGGAGTAAGAATCACTATTAGAAATAATAAGAGTGATATGGGAATAAGTAATAAAAAAATCATAATTTTTCTCCTTTTCTTTTGTATATTATTAATTATATCTTAAATACTTATTTTTTCAATAATAGATCATCGACATTATTCGACAAGCGGGGGTAAAGGGGGATGCAATTCCCCTTTAGTGGAACGCTGGGAGGACAGACCCGTAAGCTATACCTCATAAGCGTAAGCAATAAAGTAGCGTCTTTTTCTCACTTTTTGTTTTGGCACAGATTCGCGTAAATCCCTGGAAAGACAATAGATAAAACAAAAAGATAAAAAACTTTTGTGATGTTTACATAATTATGGTATAATAATCATGTACCATATAAGAAAATGAAAGAATATTGTGTTTTTGTTATTTATGCTGGAGGATGTCCATATATACAGTAGGGAGTTATAAAAGCTTTTTATCAGCCAGGCAAGCATTAATGAATATGATTTCTGACTTTGATAGAAGACGAAAGGCGTATTATATAGATAATGAATTTTACGACAACAAATATCTATTAGGATTACAAAATTCAATTTATTATCAGATACAAGAACGTGATGTCACAGAATGGAAAAAATATGAAGAAAACCAAAGTGAAATAAAAAACAATCATTGTAAATGTAAAATTATAAAATTTCATAAATAAAAGTATTGACAAATTTTAGTATATGGTATATAAAATAGATAACATATTGAAGTCATTATATTTATTTTATTAGATTTTAAGCAGGGTAGAGTAATCTACCTAATAAATGTATGTATACAACTTTGCACAAAATAAAAGTTTTGTGCAAATAGGAGTAGGATCCTATATACTATGATAAAACCGCTATATTCCTATTCAAATCTGCCATTTATCAACAATATCGTATAAATTTCACAACGCCATTTTGCCCGTTTAAATTTTTTAGACAACAAACTATACGTTCAACTTTTTAAAGTGCCCTTAAAATCGATTCTGTTGCGTCAGATTATGAGCATATTTTTTTGTATAGAATAAGTATCAAAATTAATTGAAACTTGTAAGTTATCGTTGATAAAATTTAGCCAAAAATAAAAAATATTAAAATCATACCAAATTTAAATTAGATTGTAAAATCTTTAAAATTTATTACTATTTTAAATTTATGATTTTATAAAATTGAATTTTAATCTAAAAAGATAAATCAAAAATCCATCTACTTTGTTTTTCAATTGATTATTTTGAAAATATTTTTGAAATTCAATCATCATTTTAATAAAATTTATACTATTTAAAAGATATAGCCCATTCCCCCCTACTTTACTATTTTTTATAAAAAGTTAAAATTTACCACAGAGGTTATCTTTACTAATAAAAAAGGAGATTTTTTCATGATTTCAAGAGAAGCAAATCCTGCATTTTTAAATGATTTTCTGGATTATTCCGCAACAATATTAAATAAATCCAATAACACCATAAAAGAGTATAACTATGACATTGCTCATTTCTTAAAGTTTATCAAATACTACTATAAAATGGTGAAGATTGAATCTGAAGAATTCATCAAAGAAATTGATATTGCAGATATGACATTAGATACAATTTCTAAGATTGTTTTGCAAGATATTCACGCTTTTTTGGGTTATTTAAAAAATTGTTATGGCAGTAAACCTGCAACTTTGGCACGTAAAACAGCGAGTATTCGTATGTTTTTTAAATATTTGTGCAATAAAATGAAACGCATTCCAAACAATCCAGCCCAAGATTTAGAAAGTCCGAAACTTGGTAAGCGATTGCCGAAATATTTGACATTGGAAGAAAGCAAAAGATTACTAGAAGTTGCTAATTCTCCGAAATCAACTTCTCATGGTAATCACGATAATTCTATCCGAGATTTTGCTATCATTACTCTATTTTTAAATTGTGGGATGCGTTTATCAGAACTTACCAATATTAATATGAATGACATTGATTTTGAAAATAATAAAATGACCGTTATTGGAAAAGGTGACAAAGAACGTACTATTTATTTAAATAAAGCCTGTATCAAGGCAATCAACGAATATCTTGCAATTCGTCCACATGATGGTGTAAAATTTGATTCTCGAAATGCTTTGTTTTTAAGTGAACAGAGAAAACGCATCAGTAACCGAACTGTACAATATATTGTAAAACAGGAATTGCAAGCTGCTCGGCATTGATTCTAACAAATATTCAGTCCATAAATTAAGGCATACTGCTGCTACTTTGATGTATAAATATGGTCAAGTGGATATTCGTGCTTTACAAGAAGTTTTGGGTCATGAAAGCATTGCAACTACCCAAATTTACACGCATGTTGATGATGAACAAGTGCGAAAAGCCATTGAAAGTAACCCTTTGTCTAAAGAAGAATAATAAACAAAAAAAGACGAAAATCAGGGCGTCTTTTTTGGCTATTTTGGCTCTAAATATGCTTAGAATTGATTTTTTGGAGAGTTATATATATCCTGATGTTTTATGTATACTTTTAAAACAAAGAGGCCTTCTCGTGGATTCTAGCGCTTTTTATAAATTTTATTTTCTTGATACCACCTATTTTTATACTTCTAAAAAGCAATATAATACACCAAGAAACGCCACTATCTGATTTTTAGTCATTTTTCTCTATTTTTTAAAAAAGTGCCTTAAAATCAATTTTAAGAGCTATCTACTTTTTTTATGGCCCTTGCCTCATAATTTTCAGGCTCTCTACTGTTGTAAGACGAGCATTAATTTTATGAAATATAAAAAGGCTAGATGTTTTTTCTAATTAGAAAAAACATCTAGCCTTCGGCTTAGTTCAGTATAACTCCTTTCTTTCCTATCCCTGAGTTTCAGTCTGCGACTGTGCATTTAAACGACGATACTGCTCGTATTGGTCAGATTCTAAACACGTTTGCAATTAAAGCAATGAACCACAATACATACAATACACCACGTGTAAAAATTCCTTTATAGTCTTTTAAAATGCAAAAACAAACCAATACAATAGTATATAACAGCAATATACAACTAGACAAAATTACACGCCATACTGCAGTCATTTCAAAGAATATCAGGATAACCACAGGTATCATGTTGATACTCTCAACTATCCATCTGATACTCTCAACTGTTGTCCTTAAACGCTTTATCTCTTTTTCATCGTTCATAATAAAATCCTCCATTTTCTTTTATGGGTGTTTTCTTGTTACATATGTTATAAACCAAAAAGTACGAGGATACTTCCTCCACTAATTAGTGAATACAGGGAATTAAGTTATAAAAAAATCTTTCTATAGTAATATTATATACTATTTTACATAAAATGTCAATATCTAATTTTTTACATTCTTCTAATACAAAAATATTTTGTTCTTTTTCAGTTAGTTCCATAAATGATTTCAACTAAATTTCAATAATGAATATAGAAATAGCTCCACTACCAATTGGTAGCGGAGCTGAAGAAATCATTTATTAATACCAGTCTCTATAAATTCTTTCCTAAATGAAATTTTACAATTTTTTTAGAAAAAGCGGTAGTCATAATATAACTACCGCTTTATGAAACGCAAATGTTTTGTGACTTTTACTTATTCTGGAATTTAGCATTGATTTTTTTTATTCTTTCGAAAATCCATACTACTGCTATTTTGAGCAAAAGTATTACTAATGACAATAGCCAGCCCACAAAATAAATCTCAGCACCGCCAACGATTAAAGCAAGTACAAGAGCCCATAACCAAAACATAGATTTATCTTCTTTAGAAGTTGATAATACTTCAAAATCCTTATCATATTTTGTGGTCATCTTGCACTCATCATTCTCAAATTCAACTGTGATTATTTCTCCATTGATATTGATATTGATATTGCAGTCTGTTTCTAGCAATAAGTCTAGATTTTGTTGAATAATATTCACCTGATCTTCTAATTGCTCATAATCAGATGGAGTAGCGGGAACTTTGTCTGTATATACAAACATCATTATAGCTAAAGCAATACCTACTAATCCTGATATTGCAAATCCTACGATTTGTTCCCAATCAAATTGCCCAATCCAATCAGCAAACCAGTCAATCAACCATTTAATACACCGTTTCATAAAAAGCCCTCCTTTTTTTGTTTGGTTACCTGCCAAAGTATAGCTGCCATTTTGACTTTGACAAGTCAATCTTTTCTTCTTTTAATTGCTTGATTTTATTATTGTTTGCGACATAGACTTCGATCTGTTTTTGTACTAATGTATCCGATTTGAGTTCTGGAAAAAGGGAAACAAGATTTATGGCATCTTTATCTTTTAACTCACCATATGTACTTGCTTCAAAATCCATATAACTTCTTACAGTTACATCAATACTTTCTTCGATAGATGCATTTTCTTCTTCATACATAGCAATTTTGTTATCAATGATGTATTCATTTGCTATTTCATCAATGAGTATAAGTCCCCAAATCAAGAAAGGAACTGAAATTATACCAGCGATAATTGCTGCTACAAAATAGCCGCAGCTCTCATCTGTATCTTCATTGTTGCGGTTATATTCTTTTATGCTTTTCACAAAAAAGAATATTGCTACTGCCAAAGAGATAATGAAAAAAAGACATACCATAGTTTTTCCTCCTTAAATACTTTTGTTGTTGATAGTAACATATATGTAAAACCAAAAAGTTAGAGGAAAGTCCTCTCACTAATTAGTGAAAACAGGAAAATGACACAGGTTTTTACCCATATCGCTTTATATTATACATTATTTAACATAAAATTGCAAGTGAATATGGAAATTATTATTCATTTACATTTATTAAATAGAATTATTTTTTCCAGAAAATGTGACATATGTTTGACAAACTTACAACTAAAAATTGTTAAAGAATAATACGCTATTGAATTTTATGTAAAATTATGGTATAATTATAAGTGTCAAGGTCATTGAACCAAGTATGAACTTCTTGACAGCACAGGTATCAATCAAAATAGAAAGCAATTAAATAATTGCAAGGAGGAAAAAATATGTTTAGATTATTTCGTAAGCATGAAACAGATGAACAGATTAGGGCACGGTTATTAAAATTATGCAAAGAGGGTAATTATGGCATATGTCCACCGCCCATGGATGCAAATGTTGCAATTAACGAATTGCAAAAATTTTTCCTTGGCGAAGACTGGTATGTAAGTATGCCTATAGGACATGAACAAGTTATTACAGAAATCGTATACCAAATCGAAACAAAGTACAAAAGATTAAAAGCAACTAAATAATATTGTATGGAGGTATTTTTATGCGGAAGATTATTGATGAACTGTTAACCAAATGCAAGGCTGTACCTTTTTCAGAGCCGACCGAGGGAGGACATTTCTACAAAGTAATGACCCAACAATTCAAGCTCCCGAGTGGAGAAGTTATTACCCGCGAGTTTTTGAAAAAGAAGCCAGCAGCAGTCGTAGTCCCCGTTACAACTGACGGAAACGTTGTCTGCGTAATCCAGCCTATCTCTTTATCTGCCGAGGGTTCTCTCATTGAGGTTCCAGCAGGATATGCCGAGAATGATGAGAACTCTGCTCAGACGGCTATGAGAGAACTGGTTGAAGAAACAGGCTATGTTCCCGTAGAAGTCAAATATCTTGGCAAACACTATCAGGATCCTGGCAGTATCAAGGAACCTGTAAATGTTTTCGTTGCACTTGGATGCGAAAGAAAACACGAGCAGGAACTTGATAAGGATGAGTTTATCACCACCTTGGAAATTCCTAAGGATGAGATAAAAAGGCTGATGGATGAAGGCGAGATTAAAGACGCCAATACCTTTATCTCATTGGCAAAGGCTCGACTTGCAAACTACATTTAATAATAGTTTTTACCGCAAACACAGCCCCTCTCTTTCATTAAGAAAGTAGAGGGGCTGTGTTTTAGTTATAAGATTTCTTTATAATGCTATAAATATTGTATAACACTTCAAAAATAAAAATATCTTGTTCTTTTTCAGTTAGTTCCATTACTTGTGCTGATGTCATAAGCAAATGCTTATAGTTGAGCAAATTCAAAAATTTTGTCTTATTATAACTTTCATCAACTGCACACAATAATTTCTTTAAAATCTCTAAAACTTTATCATTTTTTACTTTTACATGATAACTTTCAAGCATATCTATGCTTAATCTCAATTTATCTGCAAAATCTAATGTTTCAAAATATTTTACTAAACTAATATTGATTTGTTTCTTGATTATGTTTAACATAATATCACACCTTTCCGAAAATTTCAATACTTAGGCACGAAAAAAATCGACCTTTTACAGTCGATTTAATCGTTTTTTCGTCTGGTGCGACGATATTATCCTTTGGTGCTGATGGTCGGACTCGAACCGACATGGTTTCCCGCAGCATTTTGAGTGCTGTGCGTCTGCCAATTTCGCCACATCAGCTTAATTCTTATTTATCTTAACACAAAATTTTTTTCTTGTCTATACTTTTTTGTGAATTTTTTATTTTTTTAAGGTATTTTTGTATTTATTTAAACAGAGCGAGGCCACATCCTATCAAAGATGTGGCCCCTCTCCCCCTAACTGTGTATTGCTACAAGCGGCAAGTGGGATGGAAAACTGCTAACTGCACAGGCTCAGATTAAGTTTTTCCTTGATTTCTTCAGCCTTTGCTTTGGTCTGGTGTTGTACACCTTCCATTGCCTTAGCAGTTTCAAACTCAGTCGCCTGCTCATGAGAAAGCAAGCAAACCATCTTTTCGTCAAATTTTCCATCAGGAAGAATTCGAGCATAGTATTTGCCCTTATTGTTTTCCTGATACAGACCATAATCGGTCTCTTTTGCCACGCCTAACATCTTTGCTTTGTTATTTTCCTGGAAAATTCAAAAATCACCTTGACTTCTCCCCTCTTTCTAGATACAATATAAAATAAAAAACCAAAAAGAAAGGATACAACCATGGCCTTTGATGGAATTACAACAAAAGCTGTTATTTCAGAACTACAGCAACTTTTAATTGGTGGAAAAATCAACAAAATTTTCAATCCCACCAAAAATGAAATTATTCTTAATCTATACAACCAAGCAAATTATACTTTACTTTTATCTGCAAATCCAGATTATTGCAGACTTCACTTGACCACTCATACCAAACCAAATCCGCAAAATGCCCCTCATTTTTGTATGCTTTTGAGAAAATATCTAACAGGTGCTAAAATCATTGCCATTTCCAACTACGATTTAGAACGTACTGTACAAATAAAATTTGAATGTTACAACGAACTAAATGATCTCGTTATTCGCAAACTTTTCATTCAAATCATGAGTCGCCAAAGCAATATTGTTCTAACAAATGACAAAAATATCATCATAGATTCTCTCAAACACTTTGATAATAGCCTTCCTGCCCACCCATTTGAATTTGCTCCCATTGCCAAAAAAAGTTTTCTAGCATTACAAAATAAAAATGCTTTCCTAAATTTAGCTAAATCACAAGATTTAATTACAAATCTAACCAATACCTTCATTGGTTTCAGTAAAAGCTTTGTATGCTCCATTTTAGAAGATTTACACATCGATTCAGCCAATGCCTCAATAGATGATTTAACACGCCTTTATGACCATCTTCAGTCCATTTTCATAAACTTAGGAACCAATCATCTAGCCATCAAACAATTCGCCAATGATTATGCCATTTGTTTAGCTGATTCCAATACTTCCATCAATCATACTTTAGACGAATTCTATTTTGCCAAAGAACAAAAATCTACGTTCTTAACATCTCGTAACAACTTACTTCGTATTGTTTCTGGGTATTTGAAAAAAGTCTCTAAAAAACTGGAAAATATTACTCATAAACTCCAAGAATGCGAACACATGGACACCTATAAAATCTATGGTGAACTTTTGACAGCCAATCTCTACCAATGCAATCCTCATGAAAATTTGTCAGAAATAACCCTAAACAACTATTACAACAACAATGCCCCACTCACCATTCCACTTGATCCCAAAATCAATCTTCAAAAAAATATTGAAAAATATTTCAAAAAATACAACAAACTCAAAAATGCACTCATGATTGTCACACAGCAAAAAAAAGAAACCGAACAAGAATTAGACTACATCGAAAGCATCGTATTTTCCTTAGAAAATGCCAAATCCACACAAGATATTGTAGACATTTATGCTGAAATATCGGAAAATATCACGACCAAAAAAGAACTTCTCAAAAAGCAAAAAAACAAACCAAACACCAAAAAGAAACCAAAAGAAAATGGAGTTGCACTACAAAGTGAAACAATCGAAGGTTTTACCGTTTATATTGGTAAAAATAATGTTCAAAATGATTATTTAAGTTTAAAATTTGCCCATAAAAACGATCTATGGTTTCATACGCAAAAAATCCATGGAAGTCATGTATTACTGCGAAATCCAGATAATCTTGAAGTACCAGAATCTGTTTTGCTAAAATGTGCTACCCTAGCCAAAGAAAATAGCAAAGGAAAAAATAGCACTCATGTCCCTGTTGATTTTTGTCAGGCCAAATATGTCAAAAAGTCTCCAGTAGCAAGGCCTGGGCTGGTTATTTATACAAATTATAAAACTATATTTGTAAAATAATGGAATATTTTGTAAAATCATATTGACATATTATCTACTGTTGTAATATAATAGATTTGTTTTTTTGTCATACATAAATCTTAAGGCAGAAAGGTGGTGAAATATTGATGCATATGTTCATCAGAATTATTGCGATGCTCATTATTGCTATTCTTGCTTTAATGAAATAACCATCGCATAAGAAAAACCAGAAGGAGCAGCCTTCTGGTTTTTTTTGTGAAATTTGATGCATATTTTTTTGCTTTCGCTAAGCTTATTATACTTCTTTTTTTGCTTTATGTCAATATAATTTACATTTTTTCTATCGACATCTTTCTACAAATTACGCTTTATTAGCCGAACAGAACACATTATTGATTTTATGTGAAACTGTTTTTGTGATTTCCTCACGTGCTGCTCCTAAATATTTACGTGGGTCAAATACAGATGGTTCATCATGAAAAACACGTCTAATTTGTGCTGTCATAGCAAGTCTTAAATCAGTATCAACATTAATTTTGGAAACCCCAGACTCCCCTGCTTGTTTTAACATTTCATCTGGACAACCTTTGGCACCTGGAATATCTCCTCCATTGTTATTACACATCTCTACCAATTCTGGTACAACGGAAGACGCCCCATGCAAAACAATCGGCGTATCTGGTAATTGTTCTTTGATTTTTGCCAAAATGTCAAATCTTAATTTAGCATCTCCTTTGAACTTATAAGCTCCATGACTTGTACCAATTGCAATTGCTAGAGAATCACATCCTGTTCTTGCTACAAATTCTTTGGCTTGCTCTGGATCTGTATAGCGTGCGTCATCTTCTGCAACATTGACATCATCCTCTACTCCAGCTAATTTTCCAAGCTCGGCCTCCACAACAACACCCTTGGAATGAGCATATTCTACAACCTTTTTCGTTAAAGCGATATTTTCTTCAAAATCATATTTCGAACCATCAATCATAACGGATGTAAATCCTGCATCAATACACATTTTGCAGGTTTCAAAATCAGGTCCATGGTCCAAATGAAGAGCAATTGGAATATCTGTTTCCTCCACAGCAGCTTCCACCATTTTTACCAAATATTTCATTCTAGCATATTTAATAGCACTTGAAGATACCTGCAAAATAACTGGTGATTTCGCCTCATTTGCTGCATCTGTAATAGCTTGAATAAACTCCATATTATTAATATTAAAAGCACCAATTGCAAAGTGCTCTTTCATTGATTTTTCGAACATCTCTTTTGTTGTAACAAGTCCCATATTCTTATCCTCCTTTGATATTTTATAGTTTTATTTTATTTCGTTTAAAGGATAATGTCAAGTTATTTTTAGAAAAAATAAAAAAAGCACGAATTCAGGTGCTTCTTTAGATTTCCCAGCTACTAAACACCTAGCTTAGCAGCTGGAATAAGTATAAAATTATACTCCTAAAATTATATCTCTGTTCAAGCCTCCACTACTTAATTGCTTAAGCCCATAAAGGTTACTAAGAAATAAATTTTAGTCTATAAAAAATTCTTTTTTAAAATATCATATTTTTTTATCGTTGTCAAACATTTTTTTCCATTGGTTATTTTTTGATAAACATTTGTACATAAATTTTTCCATAAGTCGCACTTGGAACCACACCAATTCCTGTATACTCATACTCTTTATTCAAAATATTAGCTTTGTGACCAGGAGAATTCATCCAAGCTTTAACAGCTTCTTGATTACTTGCGTTTCCTGCAATGTTCTCCCCTGCCGTTTGGTAAGATACCTTAAAACTATTTAACATATCAAAAGGTGAGCCATACGTTGGAGAGTTATGTGAAAAATAGTTACTACTTACCATATCCTGTGCTTTTATTTTAGCAACTCTTTGAACTTCTGAATCCACCTTTAAAGCAGACAATCCATTTTTAGTCCTCTGCTCGTTAATCAGCGAAAAAACTTCTTGTTCATCTGTAGTAAGTGTTGTGCTAGGATTTGTACCAGAATTTGTACTAGACCCTCCCGTTGATGAATTCGATTTTGGATAAACTGGTTTGATATATTTTTGACTAACTGCTCCAATATAATCTCCCTCAATTTGAACAATATACCAATTGCCAATCGCTGCAAAAATACGAATATATTCGTTTTTTCTAACAGTCGCAATAACTTCATAAGAAGTATCTGGTCCACTTCTGACATTTAATGTTGTTGCTGTAACAATTCCTGTTGTAAAATCCACATTATAATAATGCTGCATAGCAAATGTTTTTGACATAACAAAAACAGAGATACTGAATAACAAAATCGCAATGATTCCAATTTTTAATATTTTCTTATGTTTTCCCAAATGAATTACACGCATAAATAAACTCCTTAAAATAATCATCCTTTCAATTAGTATGTGATTATTTTAAAGAGTATGCTTAAAAATTAAATTTCTGTTTCATTCATTACCTTTATGAAAGCACTGGTTAAATCAAATGTAAAATGAATAAGCGCATAAAGCTTTTTCAATGTCTGGTAATCCAAAGCTGGTTTCCAAAGACTCGTTTCAAAAACACTACCTGTTATAAAACGAATATACATACAATCCGATTTTATCGTGATTTCATATTTAATTTTAGATTCTTTCACAAATGAAATCATTTTGTCCATAATATCTGATGTCAAAATCTGCATGGCTTGTATTTTATCATCTGCCATCACTTCAAAATATTTCTCAAATTCTCCTGAATCCATTTCAATTCTTTGTTTATTTTTCCTAAAAAACATACCAAGAAATTGATTATCCAAACGAATTTTTAAAGTACCATGATACACATTTTTAAAATGTGTCACCCCCAATAAGCCTTGAAAAATCGTTGTTTCTGTCGTATTTCCATTCGAATCTGTTCTGACATGTTGTGTATGAACCTCTGCCATACGAATCGGATGTCCCTCCAGTAAACCTTCGATTAAATCTTCTGAATAATATTTATCATAGCCTTCAAATTCTGCCTGTTGGTATACTTTTGAATCCATTCCCTTTTCTGGCTCATAATTCAAATTATCATCATAAGCTTTGATGAAAGTCTGAATTACTTTTTTCTTATAAATCTTTTTGTAATTAACATTAGATTTAGACAAATTCATAATGCCTTTTACCATAAAAATAAACAACCCTAAAGCAAGAGCCAATTTTATTGCCATCCATACAACAGATGGACTGTAACAATTTGATATGACTACATAAAAAAGTACAACCTCACCAATTGTCATCATAACACGCTTTTTTTCTTCTTTTCTCACATTTTCCAACTCTTGACGATTTGCCTTTACTTCTTGATAAATACTTTCAAAACTTCGCATTCGTCCCTCCTACCAATCAATCTCGATATTTTCTTTTATTTCTGCCTCTGTTTCAAATAATTCTTCTTCTTTAAAATGAAATAAATGTGCAATCAAATTTGTTGGCACGGTTGTAATCTTGGTATTATAAACCGTAACTTCTGAATTGTATAATCTTCTAGCTGCCTGCAATTGACTCTCCATTTTTCTTAAACTTTTTTGTAACTTTAAAAATTGGTCATTTGCCTTCAAATGAGGATTATTTTCTGCTAAACCAATCATGTTATTACATATTTTATTTAATGTGGCACCAGATTTCAAATTTTTTGTTTGCTGATAATCACTTCTTAGCATCGTTACTTGTGTTATAACCGATTGTTCATGTTTCATATAGCCTTTAACACATGCTACCAGGTTAGGAATCAAATCAAATCTTTGTGTTAAATATACATCAATCGATGATTTGGCTTGTTTGATTTTATTTCTTCTCATGACAATGGAATTATAAGTAAGAAAAAACCAAACCAAAACAATTGCACTAACAATCACTAAAATTCCCATCATTTTCTCCTTTGTTTATTTTACATAACTTTTTATCTCTTCTTTCAATTTTCCAATCAATTCATCCATCTCCATTGCTCCGATATCACCATCTTTTCTTGAGCGAACCCCAACATTTTGTGCCTCCACTTCTTTTTCTCCCAAAATCAACATATAAGGAACTTTCTGAAGTTGAGCCTCACGAATTTTATAACCAATTTTTTCTTGTCTATCATCTAATTCCACACGAATTCCTTCTTCTTGCAATTGGTTTACTACTTTTTTGCTATAATCCAATTGCTTATCCGAAATTGGCATCACCTTCACTTGAACTGGTGCAAGCCAAAGCGGAAAAGCACCTTTAAATTGCTCCAAAACCAATGCTAAAAATCTCTCATAAGATCCTAATATCGCCCTATGAACCATAACAGGTGCTTGTTTCTCTCCATTTTCATCAATATAGTATAAACCGAATCTTTTTGGTGTTGAAAAATCAACCTGCACAGTTGGAATTTGAACTTCTCTACCCAAAGCATCTTTAAACATAAAATCTAATTTTGGTCCATATAGAGCTGCTTCGCCTTCACATCTTTTGGCATCTAATTTTAATTCATCTGATATTTCTTGTAGCATTTGCTCACATAAATCCCAATCTTCCTTACTACCAATATATTTTTCAGGATGCTCATAATCTCTGACTGATAAAGAAACCCAGTGCTCCTCCCAAAGTCCCATTTTGGTATAAAAATCTCGAATAATATTACACATATTAATGATTTCATCTTTTACTTGGTCAATACGACAAAAAGAATGACCATCTTCAATTGTAATGGCATACACTCTAGAAAGTCCACCAACTGAACCCTGTAGTTCTGCACGATATTGTTTATCTGATTCCATGTAACGAATTGGTAAATCCTTATAACTTCTTAGTTTCGAAGCATAAATTTGGGTATGATGTGGACATTGGACTGGTTTTAATACAAATTCATGCCCCTTTGGTGAATTGACACGGAATAATTCATCATTAAACTTTTGTGCATGTCCCGATGTTTCAAATAAACTAATATTGGCCAATGATGGACAACTCACCTTTTGGAATCCATAATTTCTACAAATTTTCTCCACTTCTTTTTGCAATTCTTCTTTAACAATCGTCCCTTTTGGTGTATAAAGTGGTAATCCGCCACCAACATACTCAGAAAAACAAAATAAATCCAATTCTCTGCCCAATTTTCTATGATCTCTTTGTTTTGCTTCTTCTAACTTATTTAAATATTCCTCCAACTCACTTGCCTTTGGAAATGAAATTCCATAAATTCTTTGCAACATCTTATTATGCTCATCACCTCTCCAATAAGCACCTGAAGAAGATAACAGTTTTACACTCTTGACACACCCTGTGGACGGTAAATGAGGTCCTCGACAAAGATCAACAAAATCCCCTTGCTGATAAAACGAAATCACTTCTCCGTCTTTCAAATCTTCAATTAATTCTACTTTATAAGGTTCTCCTTTTTCCTGCATCAGCAAAATCGCTTCTTTTCGTGGTAACTCTTTTCTTTCCAATACCTCATTTTCTTTGATGATTTTCTTCATTTCTTCTTCCAATTTCGCCAAATCTTCTTCTGAAAATGGTTTTTCTACATCAAAATCGTAATAAAATCCATTCTCAATGGCTGGTCCAATGGCCAATTTTGCTTCTGGGAATAATCTTTTTACGGCTTGTGCCAAAATATGAGAAGTTGTATGCCAATACATTTTCTCCTCAACTTCGGCTGTTTTTCCTCCCCCTAATTTAATCTTAAACATCGTTCTTTTTTCTCCTTTCACTTAAAAATTACATTGTATATCCAATATCCATACAAAAAAGCACTCTGTATAGACATTGTCTATAGGAGTGCTTAAAATAACACGGTTCCATCCTAATTTTTAACTCAATTTCAAGCCTCTATCGTAGCCCACACGCTATTCTTTCGAACAGAAACTCCAAGGTAGTTTTTCGAAATACGTTTTCCAAGACCAGCTTTCAGCCCATGACCAGCCCTCTCTTTTGATAACCTTTATCCTACTTTTCCTTTTCAACGTTTATACGTTTATTATAAAATAAAAAAGTTTGATTGTCAATGGAAAATGGAAAACATTTCAAATTCGTTGAAACTTTTGATTAATTTAAAAAGTGAGAGAAAAATCTTCTCCGTAATTAGTAAAAATGCAAAATAACACAATTTATTATTTCGTTTTTTACTCTTCAACCCCATATTTTTCAAGTATTTCCTCAAATTTCTTTGTTCGAAAATCCTGCCAAAATGCTGTTCGGTTTGGATTCTCAGGGGTTGGCTGGGTTAAGGTATAGGTATGTTTGATGCAATCTTCTATGGAACAGTTGATTAATGTTAAGTCTTTTTGTGCTTTGTCAAATAATTCTTTTCCTTTTTCATTGTTCAAAATCACCAATGACACTCCATTTTTGTCCAAAAATGCTGGATTTACCTCTTCAATTCCCCAAAAATCAGCAATGGTAATATCAGCTGGTCTGTGTACATTGGCATAATTGCATGTGTGGCAAGATGGCCTTAAAATATTGTGTCCATAAAATAAATTTCGGAAATATTGGGTGCTCATTTCTGTTCCATCTTCAAAAATAAAAGTTTCGTAATGACTTTCCCAACCAAACCTCTTGTCTCTGAAGATAAATTGCTGGATATGTTTCTTATTGGTTTTTTCTATGTATTGCAAAAATTTTTGAAAAATCAATTCACTTGGAACACCATGACAAATCAAATCACAGGTATAAAGATTTTTTCGGTATGGCTCCTTTATATAAGCCGTTACTGCTGCAACTTGACAAGGCGTTCCACTAAATAACACTTTTTGATTTTCTTTTAAATCTTTTTCTATTGTAAGAAGTATGTTTTCCATATTGCTTTGGATGTATTTAGAACCCTTGAATTCGTCTCTTTGTTCCTGCGTTTCGGCTTTGCTATGAACAACAGAAAAATTCTGGGTCAATTTGGCACCATAAACAGAACCGATGTTCTCTTAATATAACATCAGACAGTGCTACAAAAACACCGACCTGAGCGACTGGTTAAACGTTCTTGTTCATTTTTATGTTTAGCACCATAAGCTCTCGAAATTGTATTTGCTTCCTCTTTTTTCACATTCGGACATATTTGATAACATGCACCGCAATGAATGCATTTATCTTGGTCAATTTCGGGATAACGAAATCCCTCTTCATCAACTACCATTTTGATAGCATTTTTTGGACATTTGGCCATACAAGCTGTACAACCACTGCATTGGCTTTTCTTTCCCGTTTTTAGGTACATCTCTCTTCCCCTTTTTTATGTAATGCTCTTTTCAAAAACTTTTCTGATTCTTGTTTTTCCATTTCTAATGCTTGCTTAGCCTTTTGAAAATCTTGTTTTTGAACTTGTTCAAAATCTTCTATGTTATCAATTAAACGATCTTCCATAGAAACAATTTTTAGGATATTTTCCATTCTAGCATTGCGATTTAGTCTTGTAAGTGTATAAAACTCCTTTTGAAACAAAATGGAAAATATCGTTCCATGAAATGAATTGGTAACAACTCCTTTGGCATGTTTTAACAACGTTAGGAACTCTTCTGGTCCTGCTGTTGAAATTTGTTCACAAAAATAGTCTTCCTTCCTTTTATCATTTAATTCCATGATTTTGACACCTTTTTTGGTCGCTAATTTTTGGGCAATTTGTGTCAAACGTTCATCTGGTCCTAATGCATAAATAAGAATATATTCACCATATTGATTTTCTAAAATGAAATCATTGTAATCATTTTCCTCTAATAATAAAGTTGGATCTAACGTTTTTTCAACGGTTTTAGTGGTAAATTTTTGGGCATATTGTTGCAAAGAATCTTCTCGCACTGAAATTTCATCAATTTGATTTAAGCTTTCCTTAAATTTCTCCTCAAATTCCTTTGGCAATTCTGGAATTCCCATACTTACTGCATACGCTATTTTCTTAGCATTTGTTTTAAAATCCAGAAAAAAACCTTTGTTAAATCCTCTTGTAATTTCCGTATTCCAAATCTGATCACTTCCGCAAATCCAAAAATCGATATCTAGTTTTTCTAAATCCTCTTCATTGGTATATAGTTTTGTTTCATAATCAATCAATTTTTGAATAAATGGGTTAAATTTTTCCCATCTTTCAACATTTGCCTCCCTTGGAAATCCATCTGGAATGGTTTCATGATGATAATTAATAATTTTTACATCATATCCCAACTTTTGAATATATCTCTTCAAAGCAAATGCTTGCAATACAGCCCCATAATTGTGGGCATCATGAAATGTTAAAATTCCTACTTTCATCGTTTTCTCTCCTAAATTTGTAAATCAAAATTGCCTTCCTTTCGTTTGGCTTTAAATGCTTTGTATAAAGCTTTAACCGCTGGTTTGCAAGTTTCTTTATCCAGCAACAACATCGATAAAATGGCTTTGTTATAATCATCCAATAAATCAATGATGTCATTTTGGTATTGCTTGATCAACTTCTCGAACAAAGGGTACTTTTTTTCAAATTCCTTGTATACATGTTCCAAATCAAAAGTTACAATAATGGTATAGACCCATATCATATTTATCACAAAATTATAAGCATTATATAAATCTAGTTCTTGATATTTTCCTTCCAAATCAAAATATTTCTGATAAATAACATCTAAATAATCCATGTATGTTTTGTCATTTTTGATTCCTATAATACTGTCGTCTCTTCTAACATAGAAGTACTTTGGTGCTTCATATAAAACAATTTTATCTGCTCTTTCAAAAAGAAACAAAGTAGTAGCAATATCCTCAAAATTTTTATTGGTAGGAAATTCGATTGCCTCAAATAACTCCTTTTTGAATAATTTATTCCAAGCATAACTTTGAATTTTGGTATCAATTAGCAGTTCTCTCAAAGCTTGTATCTTGGTAAAAATCTCTTGTGTTTTAGAATCTCTGACACGAATAACCTTGTCTTGATATAATTCATAATAAGAAATAATAGAAATATCAGCATTGTTTTCTTGGATTAGGTGATATAATGTCTGGAACATATCCTTTGCAATGTAGTCATCACTATCTACAAACCCAATGTATTGCCCTTGAGCTAATTTTAGTCCTGCATTTCTAGCATCTGATAAACCACCATTTGGTTTGTGAATTACTTTGATTCGGTTATCCTTTTTTTGTAATTCATCACATAATTTCCCAGAATTATCTTTTGAGCCATCATCCACTAAAATAATTTCTATTTTTTGATACGTTTGATGAATGATACTCTTTACACATTTTTCTAAATATTTTTCGACATTGTATACAGGTACAATAATACTAATTAAATCATTCACAATTTTCTCTCCTTATATTGCTTTTTTTATTTTATTCCAAGTTCTATTTACCTTTAAATATTCTTCATACTGTTCTTTTACTTTACAATCGTATTTTTCTAAGACTTCTGGCAAGTGGGTCAAATCACAATCAGCAAAAGCTGTGCTCATTTTCTCTACACTATTTTTTAGCTTTCTTTTCGAATCTTTCATCTCTTCTTCATATTCTTCTGGCTTTAGACTAATATAACATAATAATGGTTTGTATTTTGTCCATCCGATAACTGACTTTCGGAATCTAAGTGATATTCCATTATCTTCACTTGTAATCTTTTTTAATTTTTTGGGAAATTTATCTTCCATTAAAAAAGTGAATTTTAAATAACCATCATGAAAATGATAAACTGGTATTTTTAAGACAGTAGCATCTAGTTCTCCCAAAGCACAAGAAAAAAAGGTATCTTCCCCTCTTGCCTCTGGTGGATTATAAAAAGCTGGAATTTTATCAATGTGCCTTAAATTCAAGCATATTCCTGAACCTAAAACATAGTTCTCTTTACCAATTCCTTCCATTTTCTCTACTTCTTTATCATGAAATGCAATAGTTTCATCTGCAAATCCTATTCCTGATTCATTTTTTATCATTGTTTGAATTTTATCCCATGAAATGACTTCGTTTTCAATTGCTTCTATGAATTGTTGATATGTCTTTTCTGTTATGATATCGGTATATTTAATAGCTGGTAATGGATTGATCATACCACAGCGATAACCGTAGGTAATATCTGCATTTTCAATGTTTTTAATATGTTGCAAAATATTTTGCTGTTTTAGCCATTTAATATTTTTACCATCTTTCAAGGCTGCTAATGGATATTCATCATCATCCCAAAATAATAGATAATCAATTCCTTGTTCTACTGCCTCATACAAGATTGTATTTCTAGCTTTGGCATATCCTTCTCCAATTAGTAAAGATGCCTCCTCTTCTGTAAGATGATGTTTGTTCATAACGATTTTTCTCTTTTCTTTTACATAACTAGGACTTAAATATTTTATTTTTACAAATTTATATATCTCTGGATTTATGTTATAAAATTCCTCTTCTACTGTATTCAAATAATGTAAATCATACAATACAAAAAAAGTAAAATTTACGTTAGTTTGTAACTCTTTTACTTGGTTTACAATAAATTCAGAGTAACGATTTATAATATTACATATATTAGGTCTTCCCGTTATAAAACCGATTCCAAAATTTATTTCTTTCTTCATTTAATCCCCTTTTATTTTTATTGTTTTTACCATATTATTCTTTTTATTATACCATTTTTGTAAATAAATTGTCAAATTTTCAGCTATTTTGTAATTTCTAGTACTTTTGTCGCAACATTTCTAATAAAAGCCTCATCATGCTCTACAAAAACAATCGTTGGTTTATATTTCAAAATAGCTTCTTCAATTTGGATTCTTGTTAGAATATCAATGTAATTAAGTGGCTCATCCCAAATGTATAAATGAGCTGATTCTGAAATACTTTTCGCAATCAGAACCTTTTTCTTTTGTCCCTCACTCATGGTTTTTATGTCTTTTTCGAATTCCTGATTTGAAATTCCCATTTTGGAAAGCATTGCTTTAAAAATGCTCTCATCTATTTTATTTTGGCTTGCAAATTCTTTCAATTTTCCCTGTAAATGCAAGGTACTTTGTGAAACATATGATATTTTTAAATTTTTTGCTATTTTGAAAATCCCTTCATACATAATTGGATTTTCTAGCATCAATTTCAAAATACTCGACTTTCCGAACACCGTTTTTGCCCCTTATGGCCACTCTGTCTCCCTTGTTTATGTCAAACGATATTGGGCTAAAAATTGGTTTTTTATCGTATTTAATTTGAAAATTCTTTGCCATTATGAGTGGCTCTTGTCTTGCCTCTAGCGGAACCATTTTTAGTGTATCGTTTCTATCAATATTTTTCAGCAAACTAGACTTTTCTTCGATTGCCTTTTCAATCCTTTTCTCCATTACCTTTGATTTTTTCATCATCTTAGCTGATTGATGACCAATATAGCCTCGATCAACACTTGAACCAGAATTTGTTGTATGATATTTCGATTTCTCGATTTTGTCTGACCAATTAGCTGTGTTTTTAGAAGCAATTTCCAGTCTACCAATATCCTTTTTTAATTTTTCATTTTGGGTTAATTCAAAATTATCTTGGGCATTTTTATTTTCCTGCCATGAGGAAAAATTACCTTTTTGAATCTCAATATTGGTATTGTTAATTGCAATCATATGATCAACAATCTCATCTAAAAAATTTCGATCATGTGAAACTAAAATAAAACCTTTTTTCTTTTTCAAATATTCCATAAGATGATTTTTCGTTTCATGATCCAAATGATTGGTCGGTTCATCAATTAATAGAAAATGGTTTTCCTTCAAAAATAAACTAATTAAAAGAATTTTAATTTGTTCACCGCCACTGAGTAAATTGAATTTTCGATAAAGAATTTCTGGTTCTGCCCTAAGCAAACTAAGTTCTTTCATAATTTCCCAATCGGCAACATTTGGTACCATTTCATTTATGATTTCGATTGCCATTTGCTTCGTATTTTTTACTTCGAATGGAAAATAATCCAAATCCACTTTTTTAGAAATCGTACCTTGATATTCATATTGTCCTGATAACAATTTTAAAAAAGTTGTTTTTCCTTTTCCATTTCTGCCAATTAATCCCAATTTCCAGTCTGTATCAATATGAAATGATACCTTTTCAAATACATTGTTAAAAGCACCATCATAACCAAAAGTCAAATTGTTTACCTGAATAATGGACATCTTTTCCATCACTTCCTTTCCTTTGATTTTATTATTATATCATTCTTCTGTTTTAGAATCAATAAAAACACGAAAATCTCCATTTTCATAGCGATTTTCGTGTTTTTTAATTATGCCATCAAATTTCGAATTCCTTCTAGCAAATTGATATCAAAACAATAATAAAAAACGAGCCAGAAGGTCACGATAGCAAGAATGAAAGCTATCGCATATCCTAGGAATCGGATGACTACATTTGAGTCGCTTTTCATGTTACTACATATTTCTGTAGAAATTTTCTCAAAAGCAATAACAAACACAGCAAAAATTAAAATTTTCCGAATGATATCCCAATTAATATCCCACATGAATTTTCCCTCCTTAGGATTTTTATGAAAAATTAGAACTTTTTAAATTATATCATTTTTTGCATAAAAAGCAAGGTTTTTTTGAATTGTTTTTTGGTGTTTCATCCTTTTTATCTACAAAAGCCCCAGTAATTTCTCACTGAGGCTTTTGTTTTAATTATCTTCTACCGTCTCATTCACATATTGAAATTTTTCCATTCCAACTTCTGGAGATATTGGCCTGATACAAATCTTTCAAGTAACATTTCCCACGAAAAATAAGAAGGCCCCAATTACAGGCCTCCTTACCAAACTACCAACATTTCTTAAATGTTACTTTCACCTTTTTTTCAATAATTTGGACTTCTTTCAGGTAAAAATAATAGGTTCCGTTTCCATCTCCGATTTGTGCAGAGATTTGTCCTTTTAACATGCTTAATCTCGCTTTCAGTAAGCTTTGCAAATCTTCAGGTATGGTTTCTAATGGGAATTGAATGGTTACGAATTTCTCTGCTTTTTTTGCCCCTGTTTCTTTGGCCATCTTCGATACAGCATTTTTCAGCTCTTTTACCAAAATGCTGTCTAACCGTTCTTCTGATGTCGATTCTTTGTTTACCATTTTTTTGTCCTCCTAAAAAAGTTTGTTTGTACTGATTGGGTATTTATTACATTAGGATTATAACATAATAATGGCTAATTGGCAAGTCCTAACCTTTCCTAATTTTTCGCAACCTCTTTCACATATTTCTTAAAAAGCTTTCCACGTTCTGCAAAATTTTTAAACATATCAAAACTTGCACTCGCTGGTGAAAATAGAACAACATCGCCTTTTACAGCAATTTGCTTAGCTAATTCGACAGTTTCTCTTAAATCTGTACATTTGTGAATTTTCATTTTTTTGCCTTGCTCTTTTAATTCTGTTTTTACTGCTTTTTCGATTTTTGGAGTTGTTTCACCTAATAAAATTAATTCTTTGCAATTTTCTACAATTGGTTTGGCAAGTGGTGTGTAATCTAAGTTTTTATCATAACCACCTGCAATCAAAATAATATTTCTTAAAGAAAATGCATTTAATCCTGCAATCGTTCTAGTAGGACTTGAGCTAACTGAATCATTATACCACTTTATTCGCTCTTTTGTTTCCAATACCAATTCCAAACGATGTTCCACACCTTTGAATTTTAAAATCGTCTCACACGCAATATTTCTGTCTACAAACTCACTTGTTGCAATCATAGCAGCTGCTGCATTTTCAAAATTATGCGTTCCACGAAGTTTCATTTCTTTGGTATCTAAAATATGACTTCTCAAACCATTTTCGCAATATTTTATTTTGTTATCATCTACAATATAACCATTTGGAATTTTGTTTTTACTGCTAAAACACACACATTTCCCAGGTGCTTCTTTTTCAAAATTGCGGGTGATATCATTATCATAATTTAACACCAACAAACTATTTTCATCTTGATATTTAAAAATATTCTTCTTGGCATTAATATATTCGTCCATATCACTGTGTTTGTCTAAATGATTTGGCGTAATATTAGTAATCACTGCAATTGTTGGACTAATTTTCATATCCATCAATTGAAAACTACTTAATTCCAAGACAACTATATCCTCTGGTGTCATCTCATGAATTCTGGTAAATAGTGGAGTTCCAATATTTCCACCTAAAAATACGTTATATTCCGCTGATTTTAAAATTTCAGCAATCAATGTTGTGGTGGTTGTTTTTCCATCACTTCCTGTAACACCAATCACTTTTCCTGGGCACAACTCTATTACCATTTCAATTTCTGTTGTAATAATCGCTCCTCTTTCTGCTTCTGCCATCAATTCTGGTGTGGTTGGCAAACAACTTGGTGAACGGAAAATGATATCAAACCCAACTAATTTCTCTAAATAATTCTCGCCAAATGACATCCCCATTCCATAATTGGTTATTTTTCGAACAATCGTTCTGTTTATATCTTTGATATCAGTCCTATCAAATACCGTAACTTGTGCTTTTAACTCATACAAATAGTCAATCAGTGGTAAATTACTTACCCCCAAACCAATCACAGCTACTTTTCTGCCAGATAAATAATGATTAAATTCTACTAATTTTTCATTTACGTATTCCAAATTATAGCCTCCTTAAACCATTTAAACATTTTCTTTTATTCTTATCTTTTGTAGCACTTTATCAGTGGATTCTGCAATTGTTTTACAATTTGTTACATCAATTTCTATGGTGATTGGACTATATTCATAAAATCCACTTTTTTCTTGCAGTTCATCTCTTTTTGTAATATTATATCGTATTTCTTCTATTTTTTCTATATTTTTATACTGTTTACATTTTCTATTCACACGTTCTTCCAAATCAGCCACAATGAAAAAATGATAATCACATGTGGGGTAAATTTTCATGGTTGCTCTTCCTGAAAAAATTACGTTATATTGCTTTTTTAAGTTGTCAACTAAATCATGTACAAACAAGAAGGCATTCTTATTTTCTGCTGTATTACTAACTTCTGAGACTGCCAAAGACGTTTCTTTAGATTGCAATTCTTCTTCCTCTATTTTTTTACCATCTGCATAAACAACGGTTTCCTGGTTTTCGAGTTTGACTTCTATTTTTAGTTTCTCAATCATTTCTCGAATATCTAATCGTTTGCCTGTTTTTTTCATTTTGGAAATTGTATTTCCACTTTTTATTAAAATATAAATAATCGCTCGATATAAATTTCCTGCATTTAACAACACAGAATTAGGAATACGATGAATCAATTCTCGGCAAATACTCGTTTTTCCACAACCGACCAACCCTTCAATTCCAATTACAATATTTGACATTTTTTTCTCCATTTAAATTTTACTTTTTATATTATACTACAAAAGTAACGATTTTGCAACATTTTTCTATGCAAAAATCAAATGCTCCAATTCTTGTCTCTTTTCATCGTAGAAATGAATCGCATCTTCATATGGTTTACTTGTTTCTAAATCAACTTCTACCATCTTTAAAAGTTCAATTGATTTCTTCGAACATCCTTGTTTTAGCATTTCTATATACTTTTCTGTAAAACCTGGTTCCTGTTTTAAAATTCTGCTGGCAATGGCAATGGCTGCTGAGATACCTGTTGCATATTGATACACATAAAAACAGCTATAAAAATGCGGAATTCTAAGCCATTCATGCTGAATCTTATCATCTATTATAACCTCTTCTCCAAAATAAGTTTTGTTTAAATCATAATAAATTTGGCACAAATCTTTACTAGATAACATCTCATTTTTCTCCACTTTTTCATGAACAATTTTCTCAAACTCAGCAAACATCGCTTGACGAAACAACGTTGCACGAATCATCTCCAAAAGTTCATATAACAATTCTGCTTTTTTTAGTTTGTCTTGCTCTTTTTCAATTTGATAACTTGCTAGCAAAATTTCATTTACTGTAGACGCCACTTCTGCCACCATAATTGTATAATTACTATCGATGATAGTTTGTGTTTGATTGGAATAATAAGAATGCATACTATGCCCCAATTCATGAGCAATTGTGCTAATATCACGTTTACTTTCCACAAAATTTGTGAGTACAAATGGATGAACCCCATAAACGCCCATACTATAAGCTCCACTACGTTTATTTGGTTCTTCATAAACATCAATCCAACGATTCTCAAAAGCCTCTTGCAACTTCTTTTCATATTCTTCCCCTAAAATTTGTAATGCTGCTAATACTTCCTTTTTTGCATATTCAAAAGAAATTTTATCATCTTGCACTTCGATTGGATTTTGATAAATGTCATAAAGATGCATTTCATCTGTTTTTAGCATTTTCTTTTTTAGTTCCATAAAAGCATGATTCACAGGTAAGTTTTTGTGAACACTTTCCAGCAATTTCTCATAAACTGCAATACTAGCATCATCATGCAAAACAGCATTTTCTAACGAAGATTGATATTGACGAAGTTTGCTGATAATCGTATGTTCCTTTACTCTTGCTAAATATAATTCTGTGATTGTATTTTTGAATTTGCTGTATTGGTCATACATCAAATCAAATGCTTGACGTCTTACGGTTTCGTTTTTGCTACGCAAAAATTTGGTGTAAGTTCCATCTGTCATTTCCACTTCGTTTCCAGTTTCATCTCGTAAAGTGCCATATTTCAATTCGGCATTTGTCAAAATGTCAAATGTGTTTTCTGAAGCCGAAAATACTTCACCAAACTGACTGAGCATATTTTCTTGTGTTTTACTCAATACATGTTTCTTTTTCTCCAAAATATCTTCTAAAACTCTTTTATAACGATTTAAATTAGCATTTTCTGCCAAAAACTGTTCTACTTTCTTTTCATCCATTTCTGTAATTTCTGGCACCATAAAAGAAATCACTTGGTGAAAATGACTTCCTATATTTTCTACTTCCTTAAATAACTTAAGTGACTCTTGATTGGCCATATCCAAATGATAGGTGAGCATTCCATAAGCATACAGTTTTTCAAAATGTGCTAAAGCCTTCTCATATAAGGTATAACAAGCATATAATTTTTCCGAACTTTCCTTTAAGCCTCCCTGATATTTTGCAATCTCCTCTAAAATTCCCTGTAGTTCTTTTTTAGCAATCTCAAATGCTTCACAATTTTCAAAAATATCTTTTAAATTCCAATGATACTTTTCATCCATATCTTAAACACCTCTTTCTTTTTTATCCTATCACAAACTTCAGAAATTATCAAATATAATTTAAAAAAATAAAATGTAAGGACACTTTTTGCGTCCCTACATTTCGTTTTTTACAGTTTTTTACAACTTTTATGTTATGCAAACTTGACTTTTTTCCAAAAATATGATATAATAAAAGGTTACCCTTTTGTATGAGACAATACCCTACTCCCACTCAATCGTAGCTGGTGGCTTTCCTGTAATATCATAAACAACACGATTCACGTGATTAACCTCATTCACAATTCGGTTTGACACTTTTTCCAAAACATCAAATGGAATCTTGCTCCACTCAGCTGTCATAAAATCAATGGTGGAAACGGCACGAAGTGCTACTGTATAATCATAGGTTCTTTCATCCCCCATAACACCAACACTTTTTAGATTTGTCAAAACAGCAAAATATTGGTTGATCGTTCTATCTAAGCCAGCTTTTGCAATTTCTTCTCGGAAAATAAAATCTGCATCCTTCAAAATTACAAGCTTATCTTCTGTGATATCTCCAATCACACGAATAGCAAGTCCTGGGCCTGGAAACGGTTGACGATATACTAAAAATTCAGGCAAGCCCAATTCCAACCCAACTTTACGCACTTCATCTTTGAATAAATCACGAAGAGGCTCTATAATTTCTTTGAAATCCACAAAATCAGGAAGTCCTCCAACATTATGGTGACTTTTAATCGTACTACTTGCCCCTACACCACTTTCGATCACATCTGGATAAATGGTACCTTGCACTAAATAATCTACTTTGCCAATCTTTTTTGCTTCTTCTTCAAAAACACGAATGAATTCTTCGCCAATGATTTTTCTCTTTTTTTCTGGATCTGTTATACCTGCTAATTTACTTAAAAAACGCTCTTTGGCATCCACTTTCACAAAATTCACATCAAAATCTTTGGTAAAAATTTCTTCCACTTCTTCGGCTTCTTTTTTGCGAAGCAAACCATGGTCAACAAAAATACAAGTTAGATTTTTGCCAATTGCTTTATTGATTAAAGCTGCTGCAACGGAAGAATCGACACCACCAGAAAGGGCACAAAGTACCTTTCCATCCCCTACTTTTTGTTTGATATTTTGAATGGTTTCTTGAGCAAAAGAATCCATTTTCCAGTCACCTTGACATCCACAAATGTTATAAACAAAGTTTTCAATCACTTTTATTCCGTTTTCGGAATGATTAACTTCTGGATGGAATTGGATGCCATAAAAGTTTTTATTTGTATTTTGCATAGCTGCATTTGGACAATCGTCTGTAGAACCAATGTTTTCAAATCCTTCTGGCAATTTGGCTACAAAATCAGTGTGTGTCATTAAAAAACGATTGGTTTGACCAAATGTGTCAAATAATTTTGATGTATTGTTTATTTTGACATCCATTACACCATATTCACGTTTTTCGGCTCTTTGCACACTTCCACCAAACAGCTGGGTCATCAGTTGCAATCCATAGCAAATTCCTAGGATTGGAATGCCAAGTTCAAATATTTTTTCATCACATTTTGGTGCATTTTCACTATATACGCTAGCTGGTCCACCTGTGAAAATAATGCCTTTTGGTGCTTTTTCTTTGACTTTGTCAGCCGAAATACTAAATGGTACGATTTCAGAATAGACCTTAGACTCTCTGACACGTCTGGCGATTAATTGGTTATATTGTCCTCCAAAATCTAAAATTAAAATTTTTTCTTTGTTCATGTTTTTTCTCCTATTTATTATTTTTTATATCATATCATATTTCATTTTACAATTCAACTTATTTTTGATATTCAATAAAATATTTTTATAATCATAGAGGTTGTCCTATAAATAGAAAATCCTCTTATACAAGCATAAAAAACAAATAAACCAGATAAGGCACTACGGTTGTAGTGCCTTATCTTTCTTATCAGAAATAACTGTCTTTTACCTCCTCTTCTGAAATTCCGAAACGGTCTTTCAGAATTTTTTTAACAAATTCCTTTGGATAATAAATCCATCGAATTTTGCTATACGCTTCCAAAGCCTCTTTTACAGTTTCTGGATCGATGCCCTCTTCCACATATGCGGCAATATGGTATACACCACCGCAGTCAGATCGATTACAGAGAACAAACCTAAATTTGTCTCCTTCAACTCTGAACTCGTGATAGTTCCACCAATCATAGCATTGCCGTTGCACTTTCAGAATTCTTTCAAATTCCTCCAGAGAATGAGCTCGACAATCCTTACTAAAATTACAGAGCCACATCAATAGATCTGCGTTTTTATGTGGCAATTTCATTTTCTTCGCCACAGGAGCACTGCCATAACACTCCACCACAAATGCATCACCCAAATGTGCTGTACATTGGAAACATTTCTCCTCTTTCCAAAAAAGAGTTAAAACGCTCCGTTTCGGATCAAAACAATATGTAGTAGACATTGAATTGCCTACCTGTTCTTGATGTGCTGCCTTTGTTAAAAAGATTTTCTGTAATGCCATAATTTCCTTTCCCTACTACCCACTCTTGTGGCGTTCGTTCCCAAATGATAAACCTGACATAAGTTATCATTTTTGCTCTGCTAGCGGGGCTTTTCTTTTTTGTTTTTTGAAAAGAAAATAGATGTCTCTTTGTGTAAGCAGATATTTCTTATGAAATAGTCCCAAGTGGAACCATCTTATTTTCAATGTATATATAGTTTATATTATATCACATTTTACATAAAATGTCAAATTTGCAAAAAACAGAGCACTTTATAATTGCTCTGCTCTTTTTCTCTTAATTATTTTCCCCATTATCAACATCTTTCAAAATAACATCATGTGCACCACCTTCTCGGATACTTACATTGGAAACTAAAACCAATCTTGCTTTTTGGTGTAATTCTGGAATGGTGATAGCTCCACAGTTACACATGGTGGATTTGATTTTGCTGACGGTTACTGCTAAATTGTCTTTTAATGGACCTGCATATGGTATGTAAGAATCGACTCCTTCTTCGAAGGCTAATTTTTTCTTGGTTGGATCTTCTAAGTATCTTTCCCAGTTTCTAGCACGGTTAGAACCTTCGCCCCAATATTCTTTGACAAAACTTCCATTTCTTTTGACTTTTCTAGATGGACTTTCATCAAATCTAGCAAAATAACGTCCCATCATAACAAAGTCTGCTCCCATTGCCAAAGCTAATGTGATGTGATAATCGTGTACGATTCCACCATCAGAACAAATAGGAATATATACTCCTGTTCTTTCAAAATATTCATCACGTGCTTCCACAACATCCATAATGGAACTTGCTTGTCCACGTCCAATTCCTTTGGTTTCACGTGTGATGCAAATGGATCCTCCGTCCTACACCAATTTTTATGAAATCAGCACCTGCTTCTGCTAAATAGTAAAACCCTTCTTTGTCCACCACATTTCCAGCACCAATTTTAACACCATCTCCATAATTTTTGCGTACCCAATCAATGGTATTTTTTTGCCATACAGAATAGCCGTCTGAAGAATCCATGCATATCATATCAACACCAGCTTCGACCAAAGCTGGAATCCTTTTTTCATAATCCCTTGTGTTGATTCCAGCACCAACAATATAACTTTTATTTTCATCTAAGAAAGAATCTGGATTATTTTTTCTGTCTTCATAATCTTTGCGAAATACCAGATGAGCTAAATTGTCGTTTTCATCTAAAATAGGAAGACAACTGATTTTGTGATCCCAGATCATGTCATTTGCTTCTGCTAAACTAATTCCTTTTCTGGCCCAAACGATGTTCTCTTTTGGAACCATATATTTGTCAACAGGTTCGTCTAAATTGACTCTTGAAATTCGATAATCCTTATCTGTAACAAGTCCTAGAAATTTTCCATTTGGAGAACCATCTTCGGTTATCATAACCGTTGAATGACCTGTTTTTTCAACAAGTTCAATGATTTCTCGAATGGTTGTTCCACTTTTTACGTTTGAATCACTGTTGATAAACCCAGCTTTGTGTCTTTTAACATTTCTCACCATTTGGGCCTGTGATTCAATGGATTGTGCCCCAAAAATAAACGAACATCCACCTTCGCGTGCCAAAGCAATTGCCATTTCTTCGCCAGAAACAGATTGCATAATTGCAGACACGAATGGGACATTCGCTTCATATTTTGATTTTTCTCCTTTTTGGAATTTGACAAGTGGTGTTTTTAATGACACATTGCTTGGAATGCATCTTTCATCTGTTAAATTTGGTAATAATAGGTATTCATTAAAAGTTCTTGATACGTCTGGTAATACTTTTGCCATTTTCATTTCCCCCTTTTTCTTTTTAATAAAAGTCCTATTTTATGGTTTTTAAATAGAACTTGCACGTATTTTATATTTTTATATTATACTATAAATCGACATAAAATGTCAAGAGAAAATTACCAAAAAACCACTTGTTTTGTCGATACTTTTAAAAGTATTCAAAACAAGTGGTTTTTTGATATTGATGAAATATTTCTAAGGAGTTATCGGAAATTTACTCCTCATACCACCATTCTACTACTATTTCTCCAGGATAAAACCATACCTTTCTGTACGTATAAAAGTACTTTCCCAACTCATCAGTAGGAGGTTTTCCATCTACTGTATATGAGTCTGGTACCATTTCATCTGAAATAGCAATGTATCGGGTGACAATCTTATCTTCCCCATTCTTCAGTTTTACCCATGAAGCATCTAGAACTACAAAGGTAGGTGTGGCAGCTATTGGTGCGGATGAGAAATATTCCTCCTCCAGATAACCTCTTGCTAGTGTCAATTCTTTTGGTGAAAAAACTCTATTTATCATAATCTCGATAATTCCACTCATACAATCGGATTTCACTAGAATCGTTTACATTGACTAAATTGATGAATGCTTTTTCATCATCCATGTCCATATAGTAAACATAGTTATCTACTAGATTTAAGAAGGATGAATAATTGGATAATTCTTTGATGATTTGTGGTTCTCCACCCTCTAAACTTTGTTTAAATACTGCAACGGTGTAGTCTTCATTTGATTCGTCTTTGTAATTTAAATAATAGACGAAACCATTGGAAATATTCATATTGTAGATCGTATAATCCGTTAGCTCTTGCTCTTCTCCACCTGTTAATGGCATTTTAGCCAAATGAGTATTACTGTTGATATAATAAACAAAGTCACCTTCTATTATCGGTGTTGAAATTCTAGCAGAATTGATTGCTTTTTCTTCGCTTCCATTTAGTGGACGAATATAGGTGATATAATCACTGGAATCTGCATTATCTTTGTTGTAGATGATGTATTTATCATTGATGGCTAAATAACCTGTCCCCGTTTCTGCTACCAATTGACGATTGCCACCTTTTAGATCCATTTTATAAACATTGTAATCAGTTCCAACATAATAAATTTCATTTTTGATGATGTACATGTCGAAATAATCGTATGCAAATTCATTATCATTGATAACTTCTGGATTGGAACCATCGAGATTCATTTTATAAATTTTATTATCAATACCATCCTCATCGTTTGAATCTTCTGTAGAAATATTGATGAAATATAGGTAATTTCCTACAATATTTAAAGCACGAATATCATATGCTCCATTGTAAATGACTTCAGGTTCATTGGTACCTGTTTTGACACGGCTAATTTGGGTTGACTGCATATCTTCTCCTGGTGAAACATAATAAATATAGCCATTTTTCTCAAGCGAATATCCACAATTGATAATATTTCCACCTGAATTCCCTATTTCATTTCTTGTGAATAGATTGGAAAAAACACCAGTAAATGCTAAAATTATACAAATTATGACTAGCAAAGTAATACCAATTAGGATTTTATACTTTCCTACCTTGATTAATATTGGTTTCACTTTTGACTCTTTTTTTTCAAAAACTTCGTCTTCATTTAGTTCATTTGAATTGTTCATTTTTCTTTGTTGTATGATTGATTTAAAATCATACGCTCCTTTCTTTTTTTCTTTGGCTTGTCTTTTTTGTATCATATTTTGAATCTTTTTTCAATGTTTTTTTGGATTTTTGTAAAAAAACATTTTTCTTTTAGAAAAGGAGCAAAAAAAATTCTTTCTAATTACTTTTTGAAATACCACATATTTTGGATATTTTCATCTGGAAACGGTTTCTCTTTTTTTTCATGAAAATAGATGATTCCTGAACATATGAAAATCGTTGCTATTCCAATTAAGAACATTTTTTTCATTCCTTAGCCTCCTTTTTACGAATTAAAATTAACGGTGTTCTTTGTCTGCCCTGACCTGCTGGATTGTCTTTTATGATTTGTTGTAAGTATTTATCACTTAGCGTGATATCTTTGGATTTTCCCAAAATAACTTGCCCAAAATCATTCGCATCAACAATCATACAGCTAATGCCTAATTTTTCTTGTATTTCATTACACACAGCATTGGAATTGCTTGGAATTTCGATTCCGATATCTTTATATTCCTCCCATGCACCTCCATAAAATCCATCTAATCCACTTACTTCTCTACCAACAATTTTGTAAAAAATGCCTTTGATACCGAATATTTTCGCCAATCCTGCTACCAAACTTGCCAAAAATACTCTCAAAAATCCTACTTTATTAATGGCATATTGCATATTAATTGGCATACCAACCCCATAACCACCACGGTTTTTGTGGCATGCAAAGCGAGATAAAAATTTTGCTCCAAATCCAATCTTTATCTCTTCTCTTCGAACAACTCTATTTTGACAAAGACTAACAATTTTCTCACTAATTGAAAGAATATCTCCCTTTTGGTAAATTTCTGAAACATATTTTTTTAAGATTTCTAAATAATTATCCTCAGTCGTCACAAATTTTGTTTTAATAGCATGTCTCAAATAACATTCATGCTGAACTTCAATTTCTACTTTCTTATTCTCGTTTGCAACAAATTCCATATTTTATCCTCCTTTAATTTGATTATAAAACAGCAAATAGAATAAAGTGTTAAGAAAAAATAAACAATTCTTTAATTTTTTCTTAATTTAAAAAACCTTATACTAACAAAATAGCATAAGGTTGTATCTAATTTGTATGAAATTTGTATCCAAATTGTTTCAATTGGGGTAATATTCTATGGGCTCTAAATTCTGAAAAATTTCACTGTCACTATGAATTGATAAGCAATAAACATGTTTTTTTAGATTATGGACAAGGTAAATTACCAATTGTGCTTTTTGTGAGCTCAAACAACCATTTTCGAACTGCCAATCATCCATAATATAAAGATCCAAATACTGAACATAATTTCTCATGATTTCTTCCTTTTTTGTGACGTCCCATTGGTCATGTTCTGAAAAAAAGGATAGGGATAAAATTTTTTTTGTTTTATTTTCTATTTTCAATTCCTCAAAATACGCATTTTCTTTGAAAAACACATCGGTTATAACATATTGTCTGTCATCATTTTGATAAAATCGGTCAATGGTATCGATTTGGGAAGTGCCTGTTTCTGTTATTTGAAAATCATCTAATATATGAAATTCGCTAAATTTAGCCAGTTCTTTTGCCAGTTGTGATTCTACCCTATTTTCATCTTTTATGGAATTTACCTTTTCAATTGTTCCAGAAGAGGCAATGGATTTCGAACTTACAACAACTGATTTATTGCTATTTTCCATATCATGAATCGCTTTGACCAAATAAACTTTTTCTGCTTCTATATCAATCGTGCTTTGCCTTTGTTTTTTTTCAAAAACCCTTGTTTCAATCCATTTTTCATTGGCTTTGAACAAAAGTTCTGGAACTTTAAAAGATCCCAAAATAAGTAAAAAAACAAAACAATAAAGCCCTATATTTCTTATCCTTCTCATGTTTCTTCCTCCTCTAATACAAACGATACCACTGTACCAACTTCTTCTTCACTTTTTATTTCAAGGTTGGTTCCATGCAAATCTAAAATTTTCTTCACCAAAGAAAGCCCAATTCCACTTCCTCCCTGTTGTCTATTTCTTGCTTTATTGACCCTATAAAACTCCTCTGTTACTCTTGTGATATGTTCCTTGGGAATGCCTTTCCCTTGGTCTATTACTGCAATTTCATAGTGTCGATTTTGTATCTTTTTCCCTTGTATGAAAATGATTTGGTCTTTGGGTTCTGCCTTGTTGGCATTTTCAATTAAGTTTCGGATAACCACTTCTATCAAGTCACTTTCTCCCTTTAAAATAGCTGGTTCTATCTCACATTGCAATTTGTTTTGCGTTAAGCGACTGTTTTCTGCTTTTGCAATTTTTTGCATTAAATGGGTTATGGAAAAACTTGTGATTTCTATTTTTTCGTCAGTTAATTGCTGGATTTGCATTAATTTGAATGCTAATTTTTCGAGTCGTTTGGCTTCTGTAAAAATATATTGTGTGGCTTTTTGTGTTAGGGCGGTATCACATTTTTTGAGTCTTAACAAATCTGAATAACCTACAATCGCTGTCATTGGGGTTTTTAATTCATGGGTGAAGGCACTCACAAAATCATTTTTTTGTTTGATTTGATGATGTAATTCATTGATTTTTTGTTCTACTTCATCTGCCATTTTGTTGAAACTTTCCGCTAATTCACCAATTTCATCTTTCGCTTTTATGGAAACTCTTTCAGAAAACCTTCCTGAAGCAATTTTTTTACTCGTTTGATTCAATTCATGAATTGGATTTGTCAAAAAGACAGAAAACGCATAAATTACAATGGTAGAAATTGCTAAAATGCCAATATCCGTCCATAAAATTTGATTCATTTGTCTTTCTTTTTCTTCGTAAATACTATCAATTTTATAACTATTTACCAGATAAATAACTTTATGATTAATTGACCATTGGGATGAAAATAACATATAATGTTCATCACCTATCTTTCGCAAGGCATAAGAATCATTTTCTTGCTTTAAAATCGTCTGAATATCCAATTGCTCGAGTGCTTTGATATTCGAATAAATCGGTTTATAATCCTCTGTATATACCGCAAACAATTCATCATTATTTTCCATAAACCTATACAGTGACTTCAAATATTGGGTGATTTTATCTTCTGTAATTTCTTCACCGTGTTTGGATTTCTTTGATTAGCTGACTTTCCAATACATATTTTTCTAAAGCATGATGATTGGTATTTTGCAAAACACATGTTTCAATTGCATGTAGAAAGTTATTTTTCACAATCATATAGCGACTACATGCCAAAATAATGGATATGATTGTGATAATAAATAAAACGAGTTTTTGTGCAAATTTCATTTTTTTACCTCTAACATATAACCGATTTTATAAACGGTTTTAATCTTGTCTTTCCAATCTAATTTTTTGCGTAATCGTTGAATATGTAAATCTAGGGTTCTGGTTTCAAATTCGAGTTCTTCTCCCCATACTTTTTCAAAAATGGTTTCACGGTACAACGCAAAATTTTTATTTTGAACCAGCAAAACTAATAAATCAAATTCTTTTGGCGTCAAAGCAACCATTTGACCATCTTTTTTGACAGTTCTTGCTACCACATTAATTTCCACTTGATTGATTCTCTGTACCTCATTTCCTTTCTGATAACGCCTCAAAACAGCTTCGATTCGTGCTATCAATTCTCCGATTTCAAATGGTTTGGTAATATAATCATCAGCACCTTTTTTTAATCCTTTGATTTTATCTGCAGTTTGTGTTTTAGCAGTGATAAAAATCGTTGGTATTTCAGCAATTTGTTTGATATATTCTAATAACTCATAACCATCTACTTTGGGTAGCATAATATCTAGTAAAACTAAATCATACTGGTTGGTTTCTAATAAATCGGCTCCTTTTTCGCCATCATTTGCAACTTCACAGTGATAACCTTGTGCCTGTAACTCGATTTTTAATAAATCACAAATCGCAATTTCATCTTCTATGATTAAAATTTTATTCATGTTTTTCTCCTTTTTTTGAAGTTAGCATAAAAATGTATCTAAGTTGTATCTTTCGAAAAAAACTTACGAGCCTTGAAACGACTCGTAAGTTTTTCTAATTAGCTTGGATAGACTAAATTTTCCTCTCTCAAACAAATCTGCAATGATTGTCATAATCTCTTCCTGAGACATAAATGCCTCTTTTTAACACCTCATGGTTTACTTTTCCTTGGTTTTGGAAGTGGTGTCACTTTTTCGATTTCGCTAACTACTTTTTGGCAAAAGTCAGACTCATCGACATCCAAAATATAATGCTCTTTGGCCCCTTTGTAAGGAAATCCCGTTTCCGCATTTTGCATCATTTCTTGGATGCTATCCAATTTTTTCACAAATGCGGTATTATTGCAAACCGTAATCACTGGTTTTTCATTCACATACACCATAAATTCACCAAACATCTTTTTGTATCGAATTTCTCCGATTCCTTTAATCTGCTCACAAATATATTCTATATATTCAATCGTTGTCGCCATTTATTTTTCCTCCTTGCTTTTTTCATCCATTATATCTTATCTCTTTTCATTTAGCAATAAAAATAATTTATTTTATCGAATATACACCTATCAGAAAGGATAGAAAACCTGATTTTAATCCTATCGTCTATTTTAACGTTCTGAAACATAGTTTCCATCTATTATATATCCAATATTTATTGTTCCATTTCCTCCTGCTCCTCCATTATTATTTTTTCCACCATTAGCTTCAATTGTACCACTATATTCTGTTTTGCTTGTTGTAAATATATTTATTGAGCCACCTCCTGAACAACCACCATCTACAGAAAATGCAGTACTATTAACTGCTATCGCTCCTGGAGAACCATTCGATGAAATTTTTGAATGATTATATAATTCTTTACAATAAATTACTAGTAAACCTCCTGTACCGTTTTTTATCTCAATATTGTCTCCATATCCTATTCCTCCTGGATTCCCAGCTCCTCCTCCTGCACTATAGCTAAGGGCATAAGAACCTAATGCATTTCCTCCGTTCATCGTTGCATTTTTTTCGATACTAGAAAATCCCACATCCTCCCAAACTGCACTCACCGAACCACTTCCAGCCCCTCCAGAGTATGATGTGCCTTTAGCACCAGCTCCTGAAATCGCAGTATAACGATGCGAATAAGTATTGTGACTATACGCTGAACCAGAACCACCTCCTCCTGTTGACCTTTCTGTACCATCTTTTCCCTTTTCACCTTGCATGATAGAATACTCTGTACCTGGTTCTGTATAAGTCACTTCCTTTCCACCATCTTCTCCATCTTTGGCTACCTTTTCATATATTCCATTTCTATTTTTATATAAATATATATTCTGTCCTTCCGCTCTTGCACCTCTTGCTGTCATACTGATTTCTCCGTTATTAGTCAATGTTCCCGTACAATAGATGACTAATCCTTTTGGTCCTCCATACCCATTCTCGCTTTTACATGCTGTTAACTTTACTCCTTCATCAATCGTCAAGTTTCCATTGACTTTTAAAACAACTGTATTTTGAGCCTCTTCATTTTCTGTTGCCACATCATTGCTGCTGTCTCCAAATTCATAAGTTTTCTCTTCTGGTATTAGATTTGCCCCTCTTACACTTGTTGTTCCCGTTAATACTAAATCTTCGTTATATACAATTGCATTAATTCCATGTGATACCATTTCCCCCTGCCCTGCTATTTGTATTTCTCGATTTCCATCTTCTGTCATTTGCTCAATTGCTTTTTGAAGTGATTCATAGGGTTTCTTATATTTACTAGCTAGCAAAACTTTTATATCTTTGCTATATTCTTCACCATTTACTGTTCCAGTTACTTTAAAATTCACAATTTCTTCTGTTCCATTTGTTGTATAGGGTCTTTCAGGCTCTACTTTTGTAATTTCTCCGTCTTTCATCTCTGCATCAAAATCTATGGTCAATGGTGTTCCAATTTCTTGGCTGTAATTTTCTGGTTCTGTTCCATCTTCCAAGGTTATTCTTATATTGCTAATCAATGGCTTTGGTCCTGACTTATAGATTTCTTCTACAATATTTCCATCTACATCAACTGTTATTACATAACCATCTTTACTAATTTCGATCTTTTCATTTTCTATCGTTTCATAGCCATCAATTTCTTTACTTGATGTTTTTTCTTCTAAAAAATCATTAAATGTTTTGGAACTGATATATTTTTCCATTTTCCATTCGCTTAATATTAGATTAAACCTCTCTTCTACTGCTACCTTTTTATTCTTGCTAGTAGCATTAGTGGCTTTGTTTAGGATTCCATCACTGCCTGAAATGAGATTTAAACTAACTCCTGCTAAAATCAATAATACAATAATTGTTATCACTAAGGCAATTAGTGTAATTCCTGAATTTGGACTTATTAGAGACCTCTCCGTTAATTTTTTCATAATTCCCTCCATTTTTCATATTTTCTTGACACCCCATCTTTTTATGTCTCTCAGAGGCCCCAGAATGCGTTTTTAGGTATGTTTTTGAATAAATGAATGATTTTTCATTTCATTTGCCATACTTTGGTATTGGTATCTTGGTTTAACTCAATCCCCGTTAAAGAAATAACTGGTCGAAGACCATAATTATAGCCAAGATTATGAATATAAATTTGTCCTTCACAATACATATAAAATACATCACTTGAGTTATTAGAATATGGAGATGCAAACCAATATAATCCATTTGAATATTTTTTCTGTGATACTTGATGTCTTTCACTATCTTCCATATTTACCAAATCTATTAATCGAAATAAACCTATTGCTTTATCTGTAAATGTTACAACTTGCTCATTTTTTCCCACCACTTCTGTTAACATCAGTGTTCTAATTCCAGTTATTTTACTCATCATTTCTTCTGCTCGAAATATAGCTCCTGTTGTGGTTTCAGAAGGTGTTTCTCCTTTTATTTTAGTAAAATAACCATAATTATAGCCTACATTCGAATTATCTGTTCCTTTTAAGATTATTTTCTCAAAGTTATTATATAAACCAGCTACCATATACATATTCTCATTATCAATCGAACCAGAAGTACAGAAATTGTTTTCATAACTTTGTCGCTGTTCAGCATTAGCAGCCCATTTTCCAATTGTTCCAGCCTCATCCTTCTCAAAATTCTTAATGGAGCCCCAATCATAATACAAACCTGCTGGAATTCCTGTACTAATCAATTGTAAATCATAAGTATCATTTTCCTGTTTTTCGATATTCATAATTCTCCAACCATTATCTGCTGTATATTGAAACTCATTATGATAAACATCGGTATAAGGCACTTCATAATGTACAAATTCTCCTATTATTTTTTCTATATCAATTGGTTCTATGATTTGAACATCGCAATTTGCCGTATAGCCTGCACAACTTGCCGTAATTGTTGCCGTTCCTTGCGTTACTGCTGTCACGGTTGCGGTTGTTCCATTTCCTGAAATGGTTACTACATTCGTATCCGAACTTATCCATGTAATTGCTCCTGTTATTCCGATTAAATTGGCGGTCAAATGTGCAGTTGGAGCATCTTTTCCTTCCTCTCGTTTTAAATTTAAAGTCGTTGGTGAAATGACGATTCCTTTTTGTTCTATTTTTAGTTCACCTTCTTCGTTGATGGTTCCTGTTATTGTACCATTGGTTCCTGTATAAATTACTTTGCCTTCTGAGTCACATGCGATATTTCCATTTGGAGTTTGAAATCCATTTAGATTTTCAATAAGATAATCTCTTAAAGAGGTTCCATTATGATTTTCATAATATCCTATTTTTACTTCTACAACTGCTAGACCTAGCTCTTCTTCAGCACTTCCGTGCTTGGTTTTGTCCACTGCGGTGGAGGCTTTTCCTAAGATACCGTCACTTCCTGATATGAGATTTAGACTAATGCCTGCTAGGATTAGCAAGACTATGATGGTGATGACTAAGGCAATTAGTGTAATTCCTGAATTTGGACTTATTAGAGACCTCTCCGTTAATTTTTTCATAATTCCCTCCATTTTTCATATTTTCTTGACACCCCATCTTTTTATGTCTCTCAGAGGCCCCAGAATGTGTTTTTAGGTATGTTTTTGAATGAATGAATGATTTTTCATTTCATTTTTCTAATTATTCAATTCCCCAGACTCCATTTGATACTTTATTGATTTTTATTCCATCTTTTAACGTTATCACTGGTCGAAGCCCTATATTATACCAGGTTCTTGTATCCATTGTCCCTTGCCAGCCAAGCATAATCCACATATAATTTTCTTGTGCTGGTGTAGCTAACCAATAATTGAAATCTGCCTTATTGGAATATTTGCACAATATATGATTTTCTAGTGATACGCGGGTAGTATCATTTGCTAAACTTTCATTATATTGGTCTCCATGCCTTAATTTATTTAATTCTTTAAACGTTAAATTACTTATCTTTTTGGCTTTATCGGTTAATAGGATAGCTGCTGTATCAGCATTGTATTCTGAGCTTGGTTGTTTATTTTCAATTGGCTCCCAGTAATAGGTTTGCCCTCCTGCTACATTTGTTCCTTTTTCTAATTGAGAAATTGGAATCTTTGAGAAGTTTTCTATCAATCCGTAAGCTACTCTTTCACTAGTTGTTCCCGTATCTCCATACCAATCATTTTCTATATCAATAGCTTTATTCCAAAATATCGGAATGCCTGTTGAAATCAATTTTGTCCCTGAATAGGTTTTTGTTTGTTCATTGTAAGTTCCTAAGTCTAAAATTTTCCAACCATACTTTCCATTTACTGAATTATCATATCTTACATATGCATTGCCTGTCGTATCTGCTGTCATATCTGTGTAGATGACTGGATATATTATATTGGAACCAATTCTTAATGATTCCTCAAAAGCTAAAACTTCATGCAACTTAAAGGGAAGATCACAAAATACAATTATACTTGCTGTATTTTCTGGAATGACTACAGTATCTACTTCTTCTAGCGTTCCAGTTCCTCTTTGAGGATAAGATTCTCTTTTTATTTCTTTTCCTTCTTCATCCAAAAAGATACATGGTAACGCTCTATCGTATCCTGTACTATAATCAATTGTATAATTAACTTTCAATCTATTTTTCCAAGTTGATTCATCTACTAAAAATTTGACACTATATCCACCAGTACCAATTTGAAAACCTGGCAACGGATTATGATAATTATTATATAAAACATACGTATCAATATTTCCATCATAAGCTAATTCCGTTAAAGCATCGTCTGCACTTTTTTGTACTTCTTTTTCACTTTCTGCAAAAATCTCTGGACATTTTTTGCATTCGGTTTTGGCTTTTATTTTCTGCATTCCACCTTGTATTTTTATTGCTCCTGTATATTTTACCCAAGTTACGCCTTCATCTACACTATAATAATTGATAAAATCTCCCGTTTCATCGTATGTTATCTCAATGTTGTTTTTAGCTCCCTCTACACCAGTCAAGGTTAGTAGTGGATAGGCTAAGCTAACCTCTGGAATCACTGGTGCTTGTGGCATCTTTAGAAGAATTGTCTCTTCTTTCCTTTTTCCATTTTCTGTTGTTATAATAAGCTTAAATTCTTCTTCTATTTTTATGGTACAATTTATTTTGACTTGTTCTTTTCCATTTCCTTTTTCTATTGTTCCATCAGGCAATTCTATTTGCTTGATTTTATCTTCTATGGTTGTAATTGTTACTTCTAATTGAACATTATTTTCATCTACTGAAATTGTCTGATACATTACTTCTATGCCACTTGCATCAGTTTCTTCAATCTTTAAATTAAGATCTATTATATATTTTACAAATATTCCATTTTTTTTCATTCTGATTTTTTTATCATTCGCTGTTTCATCTTCTATTTTAGCCTCATAGTTTCCTAATTTTCCATCTGCCCACTCTTGTGTTATATCTCCTAATGTTGCTTTACCCAATTTGTCTATTTGCAATTCTTGTAAAGCCAATATTAATTGTTCCTTCATTTCAGCTTGTATCTGTGCCGTATTCGATTTCTTTGCTTTTCCTAGGATACCATTACTTCCTGATATGAGGTTTAGGCTGACTCCTGCTAGGATTAATAGCACAATGATGGTAATGATTAGGGCAATTAACGTTATCCCCTTTCTTTTCTTAAAACTCTTCATATTTTACTCCTTTTTCATCTAAATAAACATTTGCATTGTTAGGATATCATTCATTTAAATGCTTGTCAATGACTCCAAATCATTTGTAATCAAAATGAAATATTTATTTTGGATTATAAATCTATTTTACCTAATTTATAAACTAAACAATCCATTTTCGCAAAATTTTTTGGATTTTTGCTAAAAATATTGACAAATTTCAGAAACTAAAATATAATACTTAATAGGTTCATTTTAGACATGCCAATATAGCTCAGTTGGTAGAGCAACAGATTCGTAACCTGTAGGTCGGCGGTTCGATTCCGCCTATTGGCTCCACTTAAGTAAAATCGTCGCACTTTGGCGAAAACATTGATAAATCAACTGTAAAAGGTTGATTTTTTCTATTTTGTAGAAATTTTCGACTGTAAGGAAAAAAAGTTTCGTACAAAGAATTAAATATTATCTTCTATGGGAACAACTATTTTCTTAGTGGCGATTTTTACAAATTTAACTAGACTTTTTATTTTTTAAAATAACAACTAGATAAGTAGAAAAATAGATAATATACAATATAACAATAAATACCCATATACTAAATGGCAATAACATATAAATATTATTTGTATCTATAAAATTTTTATAGCATATTGCACTAAAATTGCCGATTAAGAAATAAAAAATAAAAAATTCTATAACACCTTTAAAAATTTTTTTATTGCATATATATTAATTTGTTTACATTCATCTTTTTCTAATTTTAAATTTTCTAAACTATTAATTTTCAGACATTTTATTGATTTTGTTTTATCTTTTAATTCTTCTAATTGTTTTAATTCAGAAAATGTTCTTTCTCCTTTTTGTATTTCAAGCAACTTTATTCCCATATCAATTGCAAAATTAGAACTTTCGTTATTTTTTGATTTGATATATGTTTTATATGCTTCAATGTCAGTAGCTGGAATATGTTGTTCTAGATATTGTAATTTCTCGTTTAATTCTTTATTTAAAGTATTTAATTCCTCTTGATAAATAGTTTTATTGTACATTTTTTCACAAGTTTCATCTAATTTATTTTTTATTCTTATAAAATATGATATATCATTTATGTTAGCGTTTAAAATTGAATGTTTTAATTCGGTTAAGCATAGTTGATATTTATTTTTTTCTTGTGATATTTCTTTACAAATTGGAAGTAATTCGTAAATCTTGTGAAGGTTAGCATCTTTTTTTAATAAATTATCAATCTCTTCTATATAGTTAATTTTTTTAAATAATTGATAAAACTTTTCAATGGTATTTGTCTTTTCATAGTAAAAACTAAACATATATATAGCATATAGTATATTTTTTATTATATTTTCTTTTTCTTTATTAAACTTTTTACTTGAAAATAAATATATATAAATATTTAGAGCATCTTTCGAATACATTAAATCATAAATTTTCATTCTTTTCTTGGTACCTCCTATAAAATCACATGTTTTCTATATCGTTAATTATATTTTCTAAAGTATAATTTAATACTTTTTCTCTATTGAATGAGGTATCGACAAACCAAATATTTAATTCTTTACATTCTTTTTCATATTCTATACTTTTAGATATCCAATGTTTAGAATGTTCCAAAATATGTTCATCACTTCTATCACAAGTCCAATCTTTTTCATTTTGATATTTCCTTATTTCATTAAAATGTTCATCAATAGTTTGTCTTGGAGTTCCTAAGAAAAGTAGTATGGTATCTTCTTCCACCTTTACTATTTATGTTATTGTTAGGTAAAACTTCTTGAAAAACCCTTCTAATATCATCTCCAATTAGAATATGATAATTAGAATATTTTTTTGAAATCATTTTAGCAAGCGTTGATTTTCCAGAACGTGAGCTTCCGAATATTGCAATATTTTTCATAAATATCATTCCTTCTTGATTTTTATTTATAATTTTTCTAATAAAATTATACTATAAATATTAAAAATTTCATATTTTTAAATGATTCCGCTCGTTTTTATATATTCCACAATCCTTTTTATTTCATTGGCCAATGTATCTTGATATTCTGGCTCTTTTATCTCATTTACTCGATCATATCCATAACGGTTTAAGAAACGATATGTATCAATTTCAAGCAATTCTTTTTTAGTGATTTTTTTAGTGGTAATTGGCAAATTTTTGCCAGTTTTTTGGTCAATAATACTAAGTACTTTGCTGTCAATAATGACAAAATTCTTTTTCAAAATTTTCTCTACTCTACGTAAATAACTTACCTCTTCTGCTATTAATTCATCTTGGGCATTTTCTTTAACAAACATCTGAATTTCAGCAATTAATTCATGAATACTGTAATTGTAAGAAAGCGGCATTTTAGTTTTAAATGTCTTTTTAATGGCATTTTGCCTAATCTGAATTTGGTCAAGCATGGTTTCATCTAATTTATTTCTACCCGTAAATCTCCCAATGAACTTTTTAAAAGCACTTTTTTCTTCTATAATTTCAGCATCGTCTCTTAATTTTCTAAGTTCTGCTTCACAGCGAATATCTTTAATCGTTTCTGCAATTTCTTTTTTAAGCTCATTTTCCTCAATAATACTAATTTCATCAAATCTCGTTATTCTTTTGCTAATGCCAGCTTTGGCATTATTCAAATAATTGAGCAAAATATTAACTTGTAAATTAGTTCCCGATATTTTTTCTAATGCTTCTTTATCTTTCTTAGGCGACATGATATCAATTTTGGAAGATATTGCCTTTAATAAAGAGTCCAATTCTTCTGCAAAATTTTTCATTTCAAATGCATTATTTAGTGCTTTGTAATTAGAATCTATGGCTTCTGCAATTCTGGCATGATTTTGCTGTTTGGCAATTAAATTTTTGATATTCGTTAGTAATGTTCCAACAATTGCAATATTTTCTGAAATCTCTGATTTAAGAAAAGCAATGGTAGGGTCTAATTCTTTTTCTGGTGTTTCTTCTGCCTCTTCTGTTGTCATTTCTTTAGCTTGCTCTTCTTGCCTGTTTGGGGTATTATATTTTTCACGAATTTGCCTAAATTCATCTTTTAGATAAGTTATCAAATCCATTTTCCAATCTGTAATAAAATTAGCATTTTCTTTTCGCATTTGGCAAATTTGTGTTGTTTTGTCTTTTAAAGAAGTAAGTTCTCCATTAATTCTTGCAATATCTTCTAAATCACTTTGTTTATCCGCCTCTGTTGTGTCCTGTTCATAATTTTCTTGTTCCATGGTAAAATGATGATTTGCAAGCAATTGTTCTAATTTTCGAATGTTTTCATAATGCATCGCATTTTCATCATCCCATTTTACACAAGCTTTCAGTTTTTGATTAACTGAATCTATATTTTCTAATATATTCTCATATAACTGTGTTTTTTCGTCTTCTGACAAGATTTCTGTCTCTTGAAGTTCTAGTTCCAATTGATAAGTTGGAAAAAAAACAGGTTCTTCTGAATCATCTGGAATTTCTTCTATTTTTTTAACTTGTGTAAAAGGTGCCACCAAAGTTGTGCCATTGGCTAAATGCAAATATGGAATTTCTTCTCCTAACACAAAGTGTAACATCACAGGACGAGACAAATTGGCCACATTTTCACTTTGTGCTTTTTCTCGATCAGAAACAGCCATGAAAAAATCGTTGACAAAAGAATTCCTTTTCAGTTTATCAATTTCACCAATATTGGTTGCTTTATATATGGTACAATTTTCTCTTTCTTGGTTGGTATAAAAGTTTTTTACAATGGCTGTATACATTGTTTTTATCTGATCAATACTGGAAGTTAATTCTTCTTTTGTATACAAAATCGTATCTTCTTTTTGAAACAAAAACAAAATGTCATTTTCTGCATGACCAAAAAACAATCGATGTGCCATCGCATTTTCTTCCATTTGATAAGTGTTTATTACATTCAATTCTTCTTTCGTTACTTTCGATTCCATGAATCCTCCTTTATTTATCTTTCTATTGTACTAGCTGCTTTGGAAAATTGTTTTAGTTTTTCTAAAGCCAAATAATTAATTGAACCATTTGGGAAATTACCATTTCTGTCTTTTTTACCAGCTGGTACGCCTGTTAAGATTTCGATTCCTTCTTCAATATCTTTCACAGCATAAATGTGAAATTTTCCGTGTTTTACAGAATCTATAATATCATCTGATAAATGCAAATTTCTAACATTTTGCTTTGGAATAATAACCCCTTGCTCTCCATTAAAACCACGCATTTTACAAATTTGATAAAATCCTTCAATTTTTTCATTCACACCACCAATTGGCTGAATTTCCCCTTTTTGATTCACTGAACCAGTAACAGCAATGGATTGATTGATTGGAACACCAGACAAACTCGACAAAATTGCATATGCTTCTGTACTAGAAGCACTGTCTCCATCCACACCACCATATAACTGTTCAAAACAAATGTTTCCTGTTAACGATAATGGTGCTTTTTGTGCAAATTGTTCACCCAAATAACCTGACAAAATCAAAACTCCTTTTGAATGTGAAGAGCCTGACATTTCTACTTCTCTTTCAATATTCACAATCCCACTTTTTCCAACATATGTGGTCGCTGTAATTTTGGCTGGTTTACCAAAGGAGTAATCTCCAATTGTCATAACTGTTAAACCATTGATTTGTCCAATTTTATAACCGTTTGTTTCAATCAATAAAGTCTCTTCTTGAATCATTTGGAGATATTTCGCATCGTATTTTTTTATACGATTCACACGTTCATCCAGTGCTTTTTGAATGTGCTCTTTGGTGACAATTTTAGATCTGGAAATTTTTGCCCAAGTAGATGCTTCTCCAATAATTTCACCGATTTCGCTAAATTGGGTAGATATTTTATCTTTGTCACCTGAAATCTTGGAAGCAAATTCAACTACTTTCGCAACCGCTTCTTTGTCCAAACTTAATAAATCTTCTTGGTCACAAAAACTTTTAACAAACTTGGATAGTTTAATCATATTTTCAGTTGTTCTTGGTGCAGATTCTTCAAATTCTACTTTGATTTTGAATAACTTTTTAAAATCATCATCCATATTTAGTAATGTATGATACATCGCAGAATTTCCAACCAACAATACTTTCAAATCAAGTGGAATTGGTTTTGGCTTTAACGAAATCAAAACCATAGAATTACGTTGCTCTGCTACATTTTCAATGGCTAATTCTTTGACTCTTAACGCCTTTTTCAATGCTTCATAACAAGCTGGATTGCTAAGCAAATCTTTGATTTGAAAAATGATGTATCCTCCATTTGCCTCATGCAACAAGCCTGGCTTTAGCATCATATAATCTGTTTTCAACATGCCATAATGGTTCTCATATTCCAATCTTCCGAAAATATTGTTATACGAATAGTTGGTATCCATAATAACTGGTGCACCTTCTAATTTACTATTATCAATAAATAAATTAACACGATAATTAAGCCAAGGTTCTCTTGCCTCTTTTCTTTGGGCTGGATTTGGTTGCTCTGTTGCTTGTTTTCCTGCATCTTCTGATGCTAGAAAACAGTCAATGTTTTTGAGAATATCTTTTTTAACACCATCTAGATATGTGCTGATTTTTTTGTTTCTTTTATAATTAGACTTTAACGCATTGATTTGCATATTGACTGTCATCAAAGCGACATTTGACTGCCAACTCTCGATTTTTTTATCGGATTCTCTTTCGATGCTTTTAATATCTGCCAAAGCAGTAAAAATCATTTCTTGAACCTCTGATGATTTTTCCTCATATTGAATTTTTACATCTTGTGGCAATTTTTCAAATTCCTCTTCTGCAATCGTTTTCCCTTCATAAATTGGCATCATATAAATCCCATTTTCTGTGGATTTGATTTGGAATCCTTGTTTCATCGTTTTATCATTTAATTTTTTGAGCAAATTTTCTCTTTTCAAATCAAATTCTTGTTTGATGATTTGTTTTTCTTTTTCGAATTCATCATTATTAAAGGTTTTTTTGATATCTTTGCGAATATCTTTAACAAAACTTTCCATATTTTCTTTAAATACTTTTCCTTGCCCTGCTGGGAAAGAAATGGCTACTGGTTCATTTGGATCCTCAAAATTATAGATATAGCACCAATCAGAAGGTGTTTTATCTTTTAGTGCTTTTTTCTCCAAATATTTTTTGGTATACATGGTTTTACCAACACCTGATGGTCCTTCTAAATACAAGTTATAGCCTTTGACATCAATGTCAACTCCAAATTGTAAAGCTTTGATCCCACGATCTTGACCATACACTAAATCCGAAATATCTTCAATTTCCTTTGTTGTTTCAAATCCAAAAATATTTGGATTACAGATATCTTTTAACTCTTTTGGTGATAGTTCATTTCCATTATTTCTTCTCATTTGTATTCCCCCATATTTTGTTTTATTTATATTTTATATCAAAGAAAAAAATTTTTCAATCATTTTTGCAAATTATTTACATTTTTTGACATAAGAATTGCATTTTGATTACCAGGATAATAATTTTTGCGACATCCGATTTTAAAGAAACCTGCCTTTTCATAGAGTTTTCTTGCTACCAAATTGGATTCCTTTACTTCTAACATAATTTCTTTGATATTCTTATTTTCTGCAATTTCAATTATTTTATTTAACAGAAGTGTTCCAATTCCATTTCCTCTGTTTTGTTTTTTGGTGACAAGATTCATGATTTCCATTGTTTTATCTAAAAACATCATTCCTGCAAAACCAACAATTTGTTGATCTTTTTGTTTGGCAACAAGATACATTTTATTTTCTCCTCTGAGTTCCGATTCCAAAATAGAAGGTGACCAAAAATCATCAAATTCTAATGTGAGAGAATCCTTGATTTGTTCATAATCTTTTCTTGTCATTTTCAAAATTTTCAGATTTTCCATAAATCTTATCCCTACTTTTTCTTCATTCTTTCTGCTTGCGATTTGCGTAGATAAAGTGGCACAATTGTATCTGGTTTTTGCACATCATTTTGTAAAAATTTTTGATAAGCAATTTGACCACCAAAAGATGCTCTTTGTTCATTTTCCATAGAAAATTGAACATTTTTTAAACCTTGTTTCAATTTTTCTTGATGTAAAACAGCTCCATCCCCTAAACAAACTAAATCTTCATACGATTCCAAAACAGATATTACTTGTTTGATATCATCTGCCAAAAAATCCTGTTTTGGTTGGTATTTTTCATCAAAAATACCACAATAAACTTGGTCGTTTCGCGCATCAATTAAAGCAACTTTTGTTTTTGGAGAAACATCCATTTTCGCTAAAATTTCCAATGAAGTAACCCCAACAACAGGAATCCCACACACTTCTGCCATCGCTTTTACACTCGCAACTCCAATGCGAATTCCTGTAAAAGAGCCTGGTCCTACACAACAAGCAATCAGTTCAATGTCAGCCAATGTAAGATTATTTTGAGACAAAATTTCCGCTACCATTGGCATTAAATTTTCAGAATGTGTTTTGCCATCATCTAAATTTATTTCTGCCATTACTTTGTCATTCTCTAAAATAGCTGTACTACATATTTTACTAGATGTATCGATGGATAAAATTTTCATAATATCTCCTTTTGGTTTATTTGGGGTTAGTATATCATAAAAAAGTAGAAAAGTCCATCCAATTAAAACATAATTATCACTCCTAATATATCATTGTTTCTAATTATAACCATGTAATATAAAATTGCTCCTTTTCTTAAAAAAAGATTATATCACACATCGTTATAACACTGGTAGTTTCTCTAAATTTGTTCAATCGTCAAAATTCGTTTGTTATCATCCTTTAATTCTCTGGAAAAAGAAATCTTCGTATATTGGGGAGGCAAAATATCTGCTATCATTTCCCCCCATTCAATGATGCTTACTCCTTTTTCAAAATATTCCTCTCCACCAATGGCCAAGAATTCATCACTTCCTTCTAAACGATAAACATCAAAATGATAAATGGGAAATTGCGGAGTTTGGTATTCGTTTACAATCGTAAAAGTTGGACTGGAAATTTCATTTTGCAACCCAAAAAAAGTCAAAATCCCTTCCGTTAACTTCGTTTTACCAGATCCTAATTCACCTGTTAAAACAATCACATCCCCCATTTTTAATTGTGCCCCTATTTTTTTTCCCAATTCAATTGTTTCTGTTTCTCCATTCAACACTACTTTTTGCATCTTTTTACCTCTTAAAAACTAAAATTAGGGCAATTTTTACAAATTTCTTGCCAATTTTCCTTTTCTTTGAATTTCCCAATCATCGTTTTCTCATCCATAAATCCTGATACAATCATAGCATTTTCTAGACAATTGCTCTCTTCAATTTTAAAATCAACCAATGGACACATTACACCGTTCGTCCCACTGGTTGGATTGACATCATTTTTGAATTCTAACCCCATTTTTTAGCTCCTTTTTTCTATTTTGTTTGTTATTTTATCATAAATTCTAAAAATAAGCAATCTTTTCTACTTTTTGTGCAAAGATTTTTCTAAGAAAACGTCAAGAAGGCCTCTAGAATCCATTTGAAAGCATTTTTCTTTGTTTTGATGTTTTATGTCTACTTCTTCAATTAGGAGGCCTTCTTGGCAATTCTAGTGCCTTTCCAAAAAATCATTTCTTTGATACCATCCCTTTTTATACCCCTAAAAAGCCCTAGAAGGCATCAAAATCGCTCTATTTTGATTTTTTAGTCATTTTGTTCTAATTATTTTAAAAAATGGCTTAAATTTAGAATTTTAGTAATTCTACCTTAGCTGATTCTCAATTTTGTTTTTCTTTTTCTACCTTTTTGGCAAAATAAACCACCTTCTTTCAAAACTTCTAGAAGGTGATTATGGTTTCAATCAACTTAAAAATCCAACATTTCTTGATAAACAATCCTAATATCTTTTACCTCTTTATATTTATTTTCCATTGGGCACATGCCAGTGTTATCTTGATTTTTAATAAAAGCAACTACTTTTGAAAACGTATAGGAAACCCCATGTTCCTCCAAAACTGGAATCGCATATTGGCTGATAACATCTGCATAAATTTCCTTAACACCTGCAACTGTTAAAATAGAGGCTGCTACTTTCCCAATTACTTTGTCAGCTACAATAGCCCCTTGTAAGGCTTGCGGATTTTCCTTGAGAATTTGTTTGATATCTTTGATTCTATTTTGGTAATATGCTTGAATGTCTCCATTTTCATAAGCAACCACCAAAGATGCTTGTTTTTGATGCAATCTTTCTTTGATTTCCTCTATTTTAGTCATCTAAATGAATTCCTTTCTGGATGATGTGAGCAACCCCTGGTACACAAACCAATTGAATAACAATTCCTGGCAATCCTATTTCAATACTTTGCAAAACAGATATTCCATATGTTGGTAAACCAAAACCATAGACTGCCACAAATAACACACCAGCATACAAAACTCTCCCCAAAACAATCGTCCCAATCAGTGCTACATAAGTCGAAAACTTTTTATTAAAAATACTTAACAAAATAACATAAATTACAAGTTCCATCAACATATAAGGTAAACGTGCCAAAGTAGGCATTCCTGTCAACAAATAACTAGCCATAACAGAACTTCCTGCAACAATGCTTCCACTTAAAAGTCCAAATACAAGTGTAGCAATCAAAACAGCAATATGCATCGGCAAAAAGGTTGCTCCTGCTGAATCTCCTGCTAATAGATGAAAAATTCTTGGTAAGGCAATTCCAATACCACTTAATAAAAGCGTTCCCATTCCATATTTTACCTTTTGGTTGGTAAATACCTCCATCCAATTTCTTTCTTTTTTCATGGTTTTTACTTTTTCCATTTTTTCATTCCCCCTTTTCCTCTTCTTGTTATATCATTTTTCCTATACGATAAGTCAAGTGTTTTTGGAAATTTTTTTATTTCAATCTTCTCGTAAAGGTTTTTGTTGCTCTGATTTTTCAACATCATTGGTTGTTTTGAGCATTTGAGCTGTGATATTTTGTATGTCTCCAGAAGTAACCGTCTTTTTGCTTCGATCAATTATGGTTTTTAGCAAATTCGATTTTTGTGAAATTTCTTTTCCAATTCCCTTTGGCTCAAAAGACGTCAAATAAGATAACTGAATTCCATGATCAGCAAGCAATTGTTTGGCAATTCTTTCTTGATTTTTCATTCTCAATCCTTGTGGTGCATGGGCATCCATTCCAACTAATACTTGGCATCCTTTTTCTTCAGCCACTTTCCAAAATGCTGGAACTGGATAAGCATAAGTTCCATCTTTCATTGGCAATTTTTTTTCATTTTCAATAGCTGCAATCGAAGCCAAATTAACTTCCAAAGGAATTTGATATTGACTAGCTGTTTCACAAATCATTTCGGTTGCTTTTTTGACATTTTGAGCATAAATTTCTCTTTCTTCTTCTGGAATCTTATCGCGATGTTCCAAAAACAAATCTGGATGTGCTACATATGCAAATTTACCACTTTTAATGGCTTCTACAACAGTTAAGGCATAATCAATTGGATATTGAGCAGATTGCTTATCAGAAAGTTCTAGTGGTATTTTCATGTGGCCTTCTGCATCTCTTGCTAGTGCGGAGTGTTGCCCTAATATCATATAATCTAAATGAGGCTCTGTTTTTTCTCTAAATTGTTTAATCGTAGGTTCTGTTTCTCCTTCATCTGTAAAATAGTCTGATTCTAAACCAATTTTTAACTCAATCTTTCCTTGGTATTCCTCTTTTCTCTTTTTCAATTCTGGTATATATGTTTCAAAAAAATCGTTCAAACTCATTTCATGATGTGGATCCCATTTTCCCATCACATTTGGCATATGATCGGAAAATCCTACTATTTTCAAGTTTCCTTCTATCGCTTTTTCAATGTATTCCTTGATGTTTCCTTCCGCATGACCACACAAAGCTGTATGCGTATGATAATTAAAAGATTGCAGATCAATTTCAGGTAATGCATCAATATCTTTTTCTTGGAAATTTTCATCTAACAAAGAGGCATATACATCATGTCCACATTTCTCATTCATGAAAGAGCATTGGTCTGATTGAGACCATAGGGTAACAGCAGAAATCCTACCCTTTTGTGCCAATTCTGCAATTTTTTTAAAAAGCGTTTGTTGTTTTACGATTTCCTCTTTCGAAAAAGGATTGGGACCTACTCTTGCACAATCTAACTCTGTAACTTCAATCGGAAGTCCAATTTGTTCTTCTAAGTCTTTTATGGCGTTTTCGATTTCTTCCTTTGAATCAGCTGTTGATAAATGAGCCTCGAGCCCAATATTATCGATTAGCGTTTCATTCTGACCTAGTTTTCCTTCTGTTTGATAACGTTTTTCAATCTTACGAATGGTTTGTATGATTTTTATCATTTCCTTTCTTTTTTGAGGTTCTACCCAATTCATATCATTGTAAGTAAATTTGGTATTTGGCATATTTTTTCTGGCAAGTAAAGCCATTTGACACAAATCTTCTGTGGTAAGGTATTTTTGCCACCCCTGCTTGCGTGGATGATAAGAATTTTCTTCCTCAAAACCTGGCTCCCCCATAACGGGATCGTAAATGAGTTCATTAAAAATATCAACTGTATCAATACGGTCTGCGTATTTCGAGCTAATATCTTGTACATAATCGAGCAAACTTTTCTTTAGCATAGCTTCTTTTTCCTTTTCCGAAATCTGACCAGCCTTTACTTGATTATTCAAGTGACCTTCTAATACTTTAGGAAAATCGCAATACATCATAAAAGTGTTAATTTTAGATTTCATACCATGTTTTTCGGCAAATTGAACCATTTTTTCAAGCCTTTGTGGAGCATAAGTTTGACCATCAATGCCTACATACGAAGAATATTTTCCTGCATTATCAATTGTGATTCTTTGGTAGGTATTTCCATTTTCAAACATATGATTATAGAGATTTCTGACTTGTTTTGGGGTTAAATCTAAAATCCCCTCTTTTGCTTGAAAATCAATATTTTTCATATTTAATAATATATCCTGATGAATGTTTTCACATTCTTTTTTATCCCAACCAAATTTGCTTAAATAGGAAAGCATAAAGGCTTGATCACACACTTTTAGTGTCAATGCTTGGTCAAAATAATATTGTTTTAACTCCTCTTTTGGGGCATCTGGGATGAGTTTAGAAGACTCAATTGCATTATTTATGACAAATTGATATTTTGCCTCCATTCCTCTCTTACAAACTTCTTGATAAGTTTCTACTTTGTTCTTTAAATTTTGAATATATTGTTGAATTTTTTGGTTTTGTTCTTGTGTTTGAATTGGTTCATCCAAAATGGATAGTAAATCAACCAATTGGGAATTGAGGGTAATTCCCTTTTCACAATCTATATTTTGTAATAATTTTCCCATATATGTCTCCTTTTTCTTTGGCAAATAAATTTTTAATAACTATATTTACTTTAACATACCTTGTAGCATTTGGCAAGAAAATTCTATCAAACTTCTGATTTTCTGGACATCTTTGTTTCAAATCCTCCTATTCTTTAGCTTAGTAGGCCTTAAATTGCCTAATTCTTGTTAGCATTTTTCAAAGCTTTCATACGCTAAGAAAGAGTGAATTGAAAAAATATTTCCAATTCACTCTTTCTCAGGCCGTTTTAATTATTTTGAAATAACGATATCTTTTTTAGCTTAGTACAGTTGTTTCTTTTCCTGCTATCGATTAACATATCCATAGTATAAAATATTTTTGTATTCTAATGAAGTTTTAATAAATTACAAAAATTACGGTTTCTCTTGTTCTTTTTCATTCTGCATTCTTTTTTCATATTCTTTTATAGTATGAGCTTCTATTTCTTGTGCTAATTTTATACTTGCACTTCGATTTGGTTTCTTTTCTAATTTACTTATTTGGTGTGTAATTTCTATTAAATGATTAAAATCCAAATTTTGATTTTTACATACTTTATTAATTCTATTATTAAATTCATTACCACCAATTTTGCCCTCTCTAAAATCACATTCAGCCATACCAAGTAGTTCCTTTATACTATAATAATAACCCATTGACATATCCATCGAAATCTTTTTGCCTTCCACTTCTTGTTGTCTTATTTCTAATATAAAACTTTGTACTTTTTCTGCATCTCCCATAAGTTTTAAACAAGTATAAACATCTCTATTGAAAGCTTGTGTTCTTGGTGGTTCTGTCTCTGTTAAATCAACTTTTATTCTTTCTGAAAAATCATTTTCGTTTGACATATTTTTACCTCCATACTATAATGATATAATTATAGTATGGAAATAAAAATAATATTTTATTCAAAATAATAAAAGCCTTTATCTCTTTATTCTAAATCAATATCTCCACATTCAAAGTTGCAATACTATCTTGAATCAATTATATATTCTTCTAACTACGATAATTTAATCTTTTTAGTCAAATTTGATATGTGGCTCAATATAGAATTAGGATGTTTTTTTGCAAAACAAAAAAATCAACCATTTTACTGATTGATTTTCATATCTATCTGTTCTATATAAAGTTCGAACAGAAACGTTACTGGAGCGTTTTAGGAGGTTATTTGCGAAAAATATGCCTATTTTTAATAGTGTTCTTCCCACATTCTGCTCAAAAAATAATTGACTCATAAACTGTTAAAATTAGTATAACATAAAAATTATTAATTTAATAATATTTTTATTAT
>CANPFR010000006.1 GCA_947573445.1 uncultured Clostridia bacterium
ATTTAATTAAAATTGTACCAGATTTTAAGATAGCAAATGCTACAATACATTTTGATGAAGTTTCTCCCCATATGCACATTGTAGGTGTTCCAGTTTCTTATGATTGTAAAAGAGGAATGAAAAACAAGTAGTAAAATCAAAGTTATTTACTAAAATCACATTAATACAAATACAAGATAAAATGAGAAATGCTTGTATAAAGTCTTTTAATAAGTTCTATGATATGGATTTTAAGTTAAAGGAAAAGCAAAAAGGTAGAAATTAAGATATAAATGTTAAAGATATGGGAGATTACAAGCAAAGACATAGATAAAATTTTAGATAGTTTAAAACCTACTAAACTAAACAAAAATAATATGGTTATTTCAAACGAGGATGTCCAGAAAATCAAAAATTATACAAAAGATGTAAAAGATATAACCCAGACAGTAAGAAACGTAAATGACTTAAATATTGCTATTAAAGATTTTGAGCATTCTTCTTTTGAAATAGAAAAGGAAAATCGTTCACTAAAATATGAAATTGAATTAAAAGATGATGAAATAAACAATTTAAAAAGTGAATTATCACTTAAAGATAAAGTTATAGGCAAGTTACAAACTGAAAAAGAAAAACTAAAAGGAGAATTGAAAAAGTTTAAAGAATTTTTGCATAGTATTATGAACCATTTTCACAAAAGAATTTGTTACAATAAAGATAACAACTATAAGATTGTTACTGATGACCTATATAAAAATGGCATATTTGATAGTAACGATAATGAAATTGCAAATAATATTGCTAGAAAAGTAACTATACCAGATGAAAACAAGCAAAACAAAAATAAAAAGAAAAATAATGATACAAGATTTTAAAAGGAGAACAAAATGATGGAAGAAAACAAAGTTGAAAATGTAATAAATATAATTAAAGATATGAATATAAAAAATAAATTAAGATTAGGTATATGCCTAACTACAAGTGATTGGGCTAATATTTTATATAACAAAACAGAAATGTATGAAAAATTTGATACTATGCTAAAAGAAATTGACGAAGAATATAGAAATACTCTAATAAATTTTGGACAAAGCAAATATTTTATTATAAATTTTACTATGGCAAAACTTATGGAAATGGAAAAATTTGAACGAAATAAAGTTGCTTTGTATCTGTTTAATAAAGTTGATATTTAATTCCAGTTCTATAAATGAATTGCTATTTGTACTAATTTATGATATAATAACCTAAAATTCGCTGATATGCGAAAGGTAACTATTATTTATATATAAATGTGTAATGTATTTATATAATGGTCGAGATGTTAAGGAGGGCTTTATGAAAAACTTTTAAAATTCTTAAAATCGGCAAAAGGAAATTATACAACTTTAAAGAAAGGAATGGTGTACAATGAAAACAATAGGAATTATAGGCGGCATGAGTTATGAATCATCTATCCATTATTATGAAAGAATTAATAATCAAGTTAATGCTGAAGTTGGAAATTTAACTTGTGCTAGAATGATTATCTACAATGTTAACTTTGAGGAAATAAGAAAGTTCATGTTAAATAATGAGTGGCACAAGATTGGCGTTGAACTTGCAAGTATTGCTATAAAGTTGGAAAATGCAGGTGCAGATTGTATTGTAATTGCAACTAACACAATGCACAAATTAGCAGATTATATTCAGAACAAGATAAATATTCCATTGATTCATATTGCAGATTGTGTTGCAGAAAAGTGTAAACAAAGTAAAGTATTTAATGTTGGCTTATTAGGAACTAAATACACTATGGTTGAAAATTTCTTAAAAGATAGATTAAAAGAAAATGGTTTAACCGTTATAACTCCAGAGAATCAAAAAGATATAAACGAAATAGATAGAATAATATTTGATGAGTTATGTAAGGGAGAAATAAAAGATTTATCTAAGCAATATTACACAGATGTAATTAACAAAATGATTGAAACTAAAGGAATAGAAGGAATTATTTTAGGGTGTACTGAAATTGAAATGTTAATTAAACCTAAAGATATACAAATTCCAATATTTGATACGACACAATCACATATTGATTCTATTGTAAATATTTGCATTGAGAAAGTTAATTTATAAAGGAGTATAGTTTTTGATGGAATAGGGACTTGCATTGCAGGTCTCTATTCCATTAATTCCACAAATTTTCAATAAATCTATTGCAATTTGTAAAAATTGTGATATACTTTAATAAATTGATTGATATTTGTATCAATCGTTAAAGGTGTGAAAAAAGTTGTAGATATCTATGTTGTTTGCACCAGGTTAGCTAAAATGAAGGTGAAGAAAATCCTTGTAATAGTTGGTAAAACTAATTTACAAGGATTTTTTGTTTGCTTTTGAAAAGGTGTGAAAAGAGGGTAAAATTTGGTGGTTTTTGGGGGGATTACCCGAAAAAATCTATTAACTATAAAATTAGCAAGAGAAAGTAATAGTTTAGTAATTGAGTTTAAATTTTATTGACAGATTATGTAAAAGATGTTATAAATATTTTATGGAAACTTTATTGACTATTTAAATGGGTGAAAAAAAGAACCCGATGTTAATTAACAAAATGGATAGGAGGAAAAAAATATGGGAAAATTGGGGACATTCAGCTCCTACAATGTAATGGATGGTATAGGAGAGAGTAAGCAGTCCAGAAACTGTACAGCTGATAATAGAAAAGCTATACGTTCAGGTGTAATTGTTTTTCAAAGAGAGAACAGAGGACGGATAAAGGCAGAAAGAGCAGAGTATTTATTTGAGTTTTGCGGAATATTAGTTGCATGTGTAGAGGACAAAAGTGGTCTTCCAGATTTCGAGAGAAAAGACTTTAATGGCTTAGACTTTGTACTTGTTCCAAATAAAAAATTAAATCGATGTTTTCCAGACAAAAAGGAAATGAAAGGAAAAGTAATCTGTTACTATGAAGAAGATCCATTTTTGGAATTGATGGATTGCATTGGACAAGAAGAGGCAAAAGAGATATTGGAAATCTATCAAATAATAGTAGATAAAAACTTATTTCCAATGATATATATCTTGCGCTATGAAAATAGCGGACTTTTTTTTGAAATGTGGAATCATAATCGAAGAAAAGGGATGGTCCCTGCGTGGAAGGAAGTAATAAGGAATATATGTGATTATAAGTTCTTAGAAATTCTTATAAATGAATTTTCAGCAGAAGATGATTTTGTTAATGCTTACCATATGACATTTGTTAAATGGTATTTAAAAGCTATGCATAATAAAATAATGAAGAAATTTAAGTGCGTGTCTGAATACTTAGGGGACTTTTGGAAAATATATCAGAAATTTGCAGGTAAAATTAGTTCTCTACCAAAGGCATTTATACACTTGATTGCAGGAGAACTATATTGGAGTACTATGTATTTTGGGTTTGCCAAGCCTCTTTGGGTAAAATTAGGAGGAATGGAGTATAATCGTTATATAGCAGCTAAATTTTATAGATGCTTGGCTAGTTATGAGAGTCCAGTCTTATCTAATCAGGCTGGTCATGTAGCAGAAAAATTACATCCTATGTGTGGGGAATATGTTTTTTTGGCATGTTCTATAGCTATAAGTTTTTGTCTAGAGTCAAAGTCAAGAAGCACCCAACTGATTGAATTTCAAAAGAAACAGATGGAAAATTATTTAAAGTTTTTCCAAAAAGATTTATTACAGCTAGAAAATTTTACGTTTCAGGAATTGTGTTACAATATTAAATTATATTCAGTAATAAGGCAAAATTATTCTATAGAAAAAAAGCAACGAGAAATTCCTTACTTTTCCAATTTCTTTGAGATTGTAAAAGAATATTTTTATACTACGATTGACCAATTGCCAATAATAGAACAAGCCATGCTAGAAAGTGCTATTTATTGGAGGGGGAATATGGCAATTTTGGGAATTGAATGGAGAAATCACAAATGAACCAGATGGAGCCTGCAATGCAGGCTCCATTTTTTCTGAAAATCATCAAAAAATGCTTGTAAGCCATTTACTGGTATAAAAATACCCACACGATCTTTTAAATACTATATGGCTCCTCCATAATATTTACTGCTATTAAATAGCATCCATGCTCGCCCCAATCCAAAGAGCGTAAATTATCAGTTCTTATCCAGGAAATAAACTGGCACAATGATTTCCTTTAAAGAAATGCTCTCTTAAGGAAACATAGTCTTCGTAAAATAAAACTGTGTCTGAAGAGAGTTTCATATTCTTTTTCGATCTCCTCATGGCGCAAATAGCTTAATTCTTCAACCTGATATTCGCAACTTTTCAGATGTTCCAAAATCCATTTCCTATTACGTTCTTTATAATCTTCCATGATGTTTACCTCCTTAAATAATTTTGGGGGCTTGTGCCTTCCAAGACTTCTATGAAACTTTTCAAGCAACGATAGTTACATTAAATTTATGACGCCAGATTTACATAAAATTATAAACCTTTTACAAAAACGCAAACTAAAAAGTCATCATACTAGAGTATTTTCTAATATAATGACTTTTTAAATGGAGCAGGTAATTTGCTCGTACGACATCAAAATTTTGCTATTTCTGCTTTAAAGAATTCTATACTACTAGAACTATAACGCATTTACCAGGTATTTTCCAAAATTTTTGAGTGATTTTAAGTTAAAACCCTAATTATTTCTCGTATCATGCAGATTAAAAGCCATATGCATTTTTAATGCACAACTAATGCATTACAGGATTTTGAGTGGTAGAGAAGACGTTTTAGGTATGATTACTCCATTTGAGTATAGAATGTCATATACGTTTTCTGGAAATACAGTGGCTTATGAGGTAATGTATAAAGTCAAAGGAATTTATAGAGTGGAGAATATATAAAAAAATAAGCAAAGAAATTGATTTTTAAGTTAGATTATGATATGATAATAAAATTGAAATTAATTGACAAAAAAATCCTTTTTTACACTAAGGAAAAAAGGGAATGAGGAAAGGGTTAGAAGGAAGAAAGAGAGGAGCGAGCACAATGAAACAGCAACCCAATCATGATGAAAAAATAACAGTATTGTATGATAAGGAGGAACGAAGACTTATACGTCCTAAGAAACAAACTGATATAAATTACCATGAGAGTGTGTATCAGAATGTTATGGAAATATTGTTAAAGAATATCAAACCTTAAAAGTAAAAGCGAGGCAGAGTGACTCGCTTTTATTACTTTAAAAAAATTTAAAAATTTTTCAAAAAACTATTGACAAATAAAAAACAATCATTTATAATATAACTTGTCGTTAGGAAATAAAAAATAATGCAGGTGTAGTTCAATGGTAGAATTCCAGCCTTCCAAGCTGGCTATGCGGGTTCGATTCCCGCTACCTGCTCCATTAGGGAAGTCATTGTATTAGAAAGAGGTCTAGTATGATGGCTTTTTAGTTGTGTTTTTTGTAAAAACTTGACAATTTTATGTAAATGCGGTATAATAAAATTAACAATAAATTATTTGTTTTCTTTCTGAGTTCTAACAAGAAAACATGTGACAACGATTAAGGAGGAAAAGATTATGGCAAACATCATTATTACTGCAACAAACATGTCTGAACTGATACGGAATGCTTTTAGGGACTGCCTTTTTAAAGAAGGCGAGGACACTGCCAACCTTGTAAAAGTGGAAGGCATTACAAGTATGTTTGGACTACACCCTAAAAGACTCGAGGAAAAGCGTGAACTTGTGACTGCTCTACTCGCTGAATTGCCAGAGGAATTTAAAGAAGGATACACTTTCCTGAATTTCTGTACAACCAAGGATGGTAAGCAATGGACTGGTGAACACAAAGTGTGTGAGCAGTTGATTGTTATGGCAATTGGATTGGAGCTTATGGAATACTGTATGCCAAGAGAAATGTGGGCTGTTCTGCCTGGTGGTGTTCCATATCTTATTGTTAAATAATGGTATGTCAAAAAAAACCACTTCGTAAGAAGTGGTTTTTTTTGGGAAAGAATTTTAAGGTAAAATATAAAACTAATAATCAGAAAGAGATAGTTTCGATGTTTTTGCTCTTATTTAGCTTATTTTAGTACATAACTAACAAGTTACTTATTATTTATTTAGTAAAGTAAAAATAGCAGCAATTAACCAAGATATATGTAACACAATATCTTTCTATACTGTGGGAAGTACCAAGCCCAAAAACTTCTTCACTACCACTCAAAATTATAGAATGCATTCGTGATGCATACAAAATGCATATGGATCAAATTCCGTATGATACGAGAAATAATAGGAAGTTTAACTCAAAATTACCTAAAAATTTTGGAAAAATACCTTGTAAATGCATTGTAATTCTAGTAGTATAATCTTCTTTAAAGCAGAAATAGCAACGGTTTGATGTCCTACAGACAAATTACCTGCTCCATTAAGAAGTCATTGTATTAGAAAAAGCTCTAGTATGATGGCTTTTAGTTATGAAACAATATAAAATATAACAAGAATTGAATATACAAAAATTATAAAAATAGTGTTAGCAGTCACTCTAATTTGAGAGTAACTGCTAACTATTACTGTTTACTATTTAAAACCGGGAAGAGAGACGTCCAGATATAATCTCCCCTTTTCCAAGAAGACACAACTTTTTAAGATATAGTTTGTTATGTCTTTTTCGAATTGACGCATATATCATATCGCCAATATTTACAGAATTGTATAACTTTTTGTTATGGAAGAAATATTTCTTCTTATTGTATAAAACACCAATATAGTTTGTATCTTTACAACATACTATTACACAACTTCGTTTATACCGTTGTTTATACGTTATCTTTGGAATGATAAATTCCTGTATGAAACTCACTAAAATATATCCGCAACAAAGAAATAGTGTTGGTACAGCAATTAGAAGATAGGTGACTATAAGTAAATAATAAAGAGATGTCATAATGCTCTCCTTTCCTTAGTCCATAAGAATGAACTATTGTAGATATTCTATTTTATGTTAATTATATTATAACACAATTAACATAGAATGTCAAATGCTTACAAATTTATTACTCAATTTTAGTATGATTTTACTCCATAAATAACCTATTGTATATTATTCATTTAATAAGTAACAATTAACCCTAATATAGACAATCAATATTATAGAGAGTTTAACTCAAAATTGCACAAAATTTTAGGAAAAATGCGTATGAATTGCGTTGTAATTGTGGTAGTGTAATCTTCTTTAATGCAGAAATAGAAAACTTGTAATGACCTACAACCCAATTACCTGCTCTATTCTAAAAAGTTATTGTATAAAAAAGTTAAATGGGATAACTTTTTTTATTTTCTCAAATATTAATTTCAAAATTTCAAAAAAAAGATTGTCTAATTGAAATTGGTATGATATAATCAATCCAATAAATTGCTTAAAAAGGGGATAAGGGGGAAATAAAACGTGCTTGAGAAGATATTATTCAATTTGACTGCTTTTTCCATATTCATTATTATATTTTTCAAAATCATCCGAAAAAATGATACCAATTATATTGGAATTCTAGTATTACAAGCAATTCGGAATTACCATTAGTTTTATCGAAATAAAATTAAAAAGGGAGGCCAATACTTTTTTTAAAACAGTAAGATACTTGTTTTCTATTGTTCTCCCAGTGCTGATTATAGGATTAGAACTAAAAGGTTGGAATTTTTCAGAATTAGTTACTTCTGTTATGGCAAGAATTTTAATGCTGATGGGTGATAGCAAAGGTGCTAAGAATCTGTTGATAAAATTGGTGACCAAATATCCAGAAAGTTATGTGGGACATAAATTATTAGCTAAAATTTATGAAAAAGAAGGTGGTATGAGAAAAGCCATTGATGAATATGTAAAATTGGTAGATATCAGAAGAGATGACTTTAAATCTTATTTCAAAATTGCTGATTTATTAAATGACTTAGGCCAGAAAAATGAGGCGATTCAAATGCTAGAAAATTTGATGAAGACAAAACCAGATTTATATGAATGTTCAATGTTACTAGGTGAATTATTATGCGAACAAGAACGTTTCAAAGAAGCCGAAAGAGTGTATCAAGATGCTTTAAAATATCGTCCAGCTGATTTTGATTTATACTATAATCTCGGTATTGTATACACTATGTTAAGTGAATTTCAAATGGCCAAAGAAATGTATGAAAGGGCAGCAGAAATTAATCATAGAGCCTATGGGGCTGAGTATAACTTAGGACAGATTGCTTTCATTCAAGGTGATTTAGATGTTGCAGAAAAATACTTTAAACGTAGTTTATATGGAGACTTAGAAGCAAAATCTTATTTTCAATTAGCCAAAATTTATGTCTTAAAGGGCGAAAAAGATATGGCAATTACTTTCCTAAACAAAGCAATTGAATTGGATCCAGATTTACTTCCTGTAGCCAATCAAGAAAATGTTTTTTCTGAAATTAAGCAACATATCACTGTTTCTGTGAAAATGGAAGAAGAACCACTGCAGGAAGAAGATGAAAAAAAACCACAAAATAAGTATTTATTAAAACTAGAAAAAAAAGCAAGAGAATATCTAGAATCCACGAATACGTTAGTGAGAGATATGAATGATAATTATGTAAAACAAAAAGTAGAAGAAAAAGTCGACAAAATCTTTGAAACCAAAAAACGAGAAGAAGAAAAGGAGAAGGTAAAGGAGCAAGAAGAGAAACAAAAAGAACTAGGATCTGACTAGAATAATATCTAGTTTTTGGCATACAATTGAGTATACCAAAAAGGAGGGAATGATAGTTTGAAAAAGAAAATTTCAATGATTGGTGGGGATTTGAGAATGGTTCATCTTGCTAAAATGATGCATCAAGATGGATTTGAAATCACAACCTATGGTTTAGAAAAAGCAGAAGAATTACAGAATTTGTCTGGCATTGAGAAAGAGAATTCATTGGAAGAAACCATACAAAAGTCACCAGTTATTATAACATCAATACCATTATCCAAAGATGGCGTTAATGTCAATACACCATATAGTGACGTAAAAGTGAGCGTAAAAGATTTATTTTGCAACTGTAAAGGCAAAACTTTGATTTCTGGAAAAATAGACACAAGTTGGAAAGAAACAAAAGAAATAAAATGTTATGATATTTTAGAAAACGAAGATTATCAAGTCTTAAATGCAATAGCAACAGCAGAAGGTGCGATTCAAATAGCCATGGAAGAATTTCCAAAAACTTTATCTGGTTCTAAAATTTTGGTTATGGGATTTGGAAGAATTGGAAAAATACTGGCTAAAATGTTACAAGGAATCGGTGCACAAGTTTTTTGTGAAGCCAGAAAAAAGTCAGATTTAGCTTATATCCAAGCATTTGGTTATACGCCAATTGCATTAGAAAATCTAGAAGAAAGTTTGCCTCAATTTGATATTATTATCAACAATATACCAGTTAAAATTTTAGGAAAAGCACAGCTTGACCTTGTCAAAAAAGAGGTTCTTATGATTGATTTGGCGTCCAATCCAGGAGGGATTGATTTTGAATATGCTAAACAAAAACAGTTGAAGACCATCTGGGCATTAGCGTTACCAGGCAAAGTGGCACCGATTAGTGCAGCAGAATATATGAAAGAAACAATTTATCATGTGTTATCCCAATAAAGGCCATGTGATGCCTTAATTCATATTGTATCATAGGGCACAAGGTGTTGTATCTTACCAGGAATACCATATCCAATACACAAAATGTTGAAAATCATGTGAAACAAATGTGAAAATTAGGTGAATTTAAAAAAACGAAAGAGAGGAAATAAAAAATGTCAGTATTTCAAGCACTTATTTTAGGGATTATTCAGGGGTTAACTGAATTATTACCCATTTCAAGTTCGGCTCATTTAGCCGTATTCCCATGGATTTTTAAGTGGGAAGAGATTCCAGAATCCTTTGATATTGCACTTCATTTTGGAACATTACTTGCGATATCATTGTTTTTCATAAAAGATTGGATTGCTTTAATAAAAGGAGGATTCAATCAAGTTGTCAAAAAAGAGAAAAGTTTAGAAGGTAAAATGTTTTGGTATTTGGTGATAGCGACTATACCAGCAGGCCTTTTAAGTCTTGTTTTAGATAAATTGTCTGCGTCTATTTTTCCAGAAGGTTCTAAAATATTTTTAATAGCAGTAGCAGTTGCCTTAATTGTTATGGGAATTGTATTATATGTAGTAGACAAAAAGGCAAAAGCAAAAACCGATTATGAAGAAATCTCGCTTATGCAAGCTGTTTTGGTGGGGATTTCACAGGCGATTGCAGCAGCTTTTCCAGGTGTATCACGTTCTGGTATTACGATGACAGTAGCAAGAAGTCTTGGGATTGACCGAGAAAGTGCTGCTAAATATTCATTTTTACTATCAACTCCGATTATTTTTGCAGCAGTACTCGTAAGTTTGGATGCTTTCCAATTAAGTTTGGCTTTTGTGATTGGAGTATTAGCGAGTTTTTTGGTTGGAATTATGGTGATAAAATTCTTGTTGGATTATTTGAAAAAAGGCAGTTTTAAAATATTTGCGATATATCGTATGATATTTGGCTTGGTCATCTTAGTATTAGCGATGATTAGATAATGGAGGTGTTCATATGGGTGGAGGAAAACATGCTTCAGATGAAGAATTTGAATTTGAGTTTAATTTCGAATTAGTTCGAAATATCTTACTGATTATTGTAATTTTGGCGATTATTGCAGGTGTTGTGTTGGGAACGTATAAACTGGTTAGCAAAATGAAAAATGCAAAAACAGAACCAGTTTCAGGGGCAGAAGTTGAAACAGGGAAACAAGCAGAGTTTCCTGTTTTAGGAACCTTAAAAATTGACAAAATTGGAATACAGCAATCTATTTTTGATTCGGTGAAAGAGAAAGCTTTGCAACAAGGTGTTATAAAGCTATATGGTGATACGTTAAATCAAGAACGGTAATTTTTGTATTGCAGGGCATAATTATGATTCCATTTTCAAAAGGCTAGATGAATTGGAAATAGGAGATGAATTAGAAATTTTAGATAAGGACAAGGAGTCCACCAAATACCAAATTACAGAAATTGCTTCCATTGAGCCAACTGATTTGAATTTGCTTAGAAAAGAGGCAGGTAAAACACAAATTACTTTAATCACTTGTGAGAATTATTCGACCAAAAGGCTGGTTGTAAAAGCTGAAGTAAAGAAATAACTGAAAAGAGAGGAAAAGTTATGAAAAAAATTATGGTAAAAATAGGAATTCTAATCATTAGTTTCGTTATTTTTTCAATCAGTGTTTATGCAACAGAGGAAAATACGATAAGCAATACTGTATCGAATGAGGCAGTGAATCAAGTAACGAAAGAAGAGAAAAAAGAAGAGCCACCAACGGAAACAGCTAGAAATGAGATTATGTATGTACAAGAAAGGTGCAATATCAGAGCTGGTTATTCGATTGATAGTCAACGTGTTGGCGGTTTGGATGTAGGGACGGAAGTAACGGTTGTTGCAGAATATAGTAATGGCTGGTACAAGATTAACTATGATGGAGGCGAAGCTTATATCAAAGGGGCTATTTTGCGAACGACAAAGCCAGAAATACCAGAACCAACTGAAGAATTACCAAACGAAAATGAGCAACCAGAAAATCCAGGTGATACGTCCCCAACAGAAACTTTGGCACAACCAGGGGAAAATCAAGATGAAGTAGACAACGAATATGCAGAATTGATTAATGAAATTGGGGTTTTACCAGAAGTGGGACATAACATAGCAGATGTTTTGTTTTGGAGTGTAATGTTAGTGGCAATTGGATTGTTAATGTATGTAAAATATAAAGGTTAGAAAGAAGGAAAAAACGATGGCAGAAATATTAGATGGAAAACAATTGGCAAAAAAAATCAGAAAAGATTTGAAAAAAGAGGTTAAAATATTAAAAGAAAAAGGAATTGAACCTAAACTTGCTGTCATTATGGTGGGAGATAATAGCAGTTCAGAAGTTTATGTGAAAAATAAGTCATTTGCTTGCCAAAAAGTAGGTATTGCATTTGAGGAATTCTTTTTGGACAAATCGGCAACAGAAAAGGAATTATTGGATTTAATTGAACAATTGAATGCAGATCAAACGATTCATGGCATTTTGTTGCAAAGTCCTGTTCCAAAGGCAATAGATATTAATAAAGCATTTCGTACGATTTTGCCAGAAAAAGATGTAGATGGATTTCATCCAATGAATGTTGGAAATCTTGTAATTGGAGAAGATTGCTTTATTTCTTGCACACCATATGGGGTAATGAAATTGTTGGAAGAGTACAAGATTCCTGTGGAAGGAAAAAATGCGGTTATTTTGGGAAGAAGTAATATTGTTGGCAAACCAATGGTACAATGTCTATTGGCTCAAAATGCTACTATTACAGTGTGTCATTCGAAAACAAAAGAAATCGAAAATATCGTGAAAAATGCGGATATTGTGATATCAGCTATTGGAAAACCGCATTTTGTGACAAGTGAAATGATAAAAGAAGGTGCTGTTATAGTGGATGTAGGTATTAATCGACAAAGTGATGGTAGCATTGTTGGAGATGTGGAATTTGAGTCTGTTAATCAAAAAGCGAGTTACATAACACCAGTTCCAGGAGGTGTTGGTCCTATGACAATTGCAATGCTATTAACCAATGTAGTGAAAGCAGCTAAAATACAAAGTAAATAAAAAATTGGGGGTATATTTTTTTAAAATATACTCTTTTTAATGGAAGGAGAAAAAATGAAACAATTATATGATGTATGGTTTTCCAGTTTAGAGATAAGCAATCAGACCAAACTGGAGTTATTAGAAAAATACGATACAAAAGAAATTTGGAATTTGGATTTCAAGGATTTGTTAGAAGAGAAAATTTCAGAAGAAGAGAGTTGGAAAATAAAACAGAATCAAAAGCTAGAGACAGAAAAAAGAATGCTAGACTATATGCAAAAGAAAAAGATCAAATTGATTTCTGTAAGAGAGGAAAGTTATCCGCAGAAGCTACATAATATATATGATAAACCAGCCTTTTTATACCTAAGAGGCGATGAAAAAATCTTAGATGATGATAGTGTACGGAATGGTTGGTTGTAGAATGGCAAGTCATAATGGACAGACAATTGCTAGAGTTTTGGCACGAGAATTGGCCAATCGAAACATTAACATTGTGAGTGGAATGGCAATTGGGATTGATAAATACGCACACTTGGGAGCTTTGGATTCTCAAATTGGAAAAACAATTGCTGTTTTAGGTGGAAGTGTAGCAGATGAAGAGATTTATCCTTATGAGAATTATAAAGTGTTTGAAAGAATTTTGGAAACAGGAGGGGCAGTCGTATCAGAATATGGTCTTGGAAGTAGACCTCAAAGAAATCATTTTCCGGCAAGAAATCGTATTATTAGTGGACTTTCGGATAAAGTGATTGTGATAGAGGCCAAAAAGAAAAGTGGGAGTTTGATAACTGCCAATTGGGCATTAGAGCAAGGCAAAGATGTTTTTGCGGTACCAGGCAATATTTTGGCGAAGAATTCGGTTGGCACAAACAATTTAATCAAAGAAGGTGCTTATTTATTTTCCAATATAGAAGATATTTTCTGCGAAAAATGTTGATTAAAAGTTTTTTTTGTTATATAATGCAAAAAAGAAAGGAAATGGAAGGAAAATGCCAAGTTCTATTATCCATGTATGTTTGGCAAAGGAATATGCCAGAAAACATAAAGTAAAAAATGAAAAAGAATTTGTAGCTGGTACGATTTATCCAGATCATGTGCCAATAAAAGGTGAAACACATTATTCCGATTATTATTCATCAGATACAAATTTGTATCAGTTTTTATTAGATAAAAAATTGGACTCCAGCTTTAATGAGGGATATTTTCTACATTTGTTGGCTGATTGTATATTTTACAATAAATATTTTCCGAATCATAGAAAAAAAGAACGCTCTCAATTAATGAATGATTTTCATATTTTAAGTACAAAATTGATCCAAAAATATGAAGTGTTAAGGATTCCTAAGGAAGTGCAAAAAGATATTCGTGTGCAAGAAGGAGAGACTGTAGAATATCATTATGAGAAGGTTATTCAATCCATAGAAGAGATTTCAAATTATGAATTGCATGGATTAGCGAAAAGAATTTTAGAAGAAAAAGATTTTAAATTTTTAATAAAGGAGGAATTTTAAATGGAAGAATTTTTGAAGAAGACAGGCTGGACGTCTATTATAACATCTGTTGTAACAGCCATTATTGGGGTGTCGATTATAAGGAATCCAGGAGCACTGATGAATGTTGTGGCATATATTTTAGGGATTGTTTTTATCGGATTTGGGATTGTAAAATTGATTAGTTATTTTGTGGCAAAAGGTACATATGATTTTTACAATTACGAAATGGTTTTTGGCATTTTGGCAATTATTATGGGGATTGTAACAATTGCCTATCGTGAAACGATTGCAACGATTTTTAGAATTGTTATTGGAATCTGGATTTTATATAGTGGATTAATGCGTTTAGGTCTTGTTTCAAAACTAAAATCATTAGGCATCAAGGAATGGAAAACAGCTTTGGTAATTGCAATTTTAATTTTATTGTCGGGTGTGTATGTCATTTTTAATGGGGCATCAATTGGTGTAGCAATTGGAATTGCGATTTTAATTTATTCTGTGATGGATATTATCGAAGGAGTTATTTTCCTAAGAAATGTTGATTCAATTTTTTAAAAATGTAGAAACATGTTATAATTTGTAAATAAATTTCAAAAAACACTTGAATATTCTAAGTGGATTGTGATATACTCTTATTCGAGTAAAAAAAGAAAGGGAGAAGATAAAATGAAAGTTTTAAGAAAAACAAAAATAGTAGGTACCATAGGACCAGCTAGTGAAAAAAAATTAGAAACATTATTTGACACAGGATTAAATGTTTGTCGAATTAACTATTCTCATGGAAGTTATGATGAGCAACAAGAAAAAACAGAAGAAATTATTCGTTTGAGAAAAGAATTAGATTTACCAATTGCAATGCTTCTTGATATGCAAGGTCCAGAAATCAGAACAGGAATGCTCGTAACTGGAAAAAATGAAAAAATCCAATTAGAAGATGGCCAAAAATTCACCCTTGTATGTGGGGAAGATATTGTGGGTGATAAAACACAAGTTTCTGTATCTTATAAGGATTTATATAAAGATTTAAAAGCAGGGGCAAAAGTTTTAATTGATGATGGAGCTATTGAACTAGTAGTAGACGCAATCAATGGAACCAATATTGAATGTACCGTAGTTCATGGAAATGGCTTAGGCAGTAGAAAAACAATGAATTTACCTGGTACAGCCATTCGTTTGCCAGCATTAAAACAAAAAGATATTGATGATTTAAAAACAGCTTGTGACCATGACTATGATTTTGTTGCAATTTCTTTTTGCAGAAATGTGGATGATATCAACCAAGTTAGAAAAGTATTAGATGAAAATGGTGGAACAGATATCAAAATCGTAACAAAAGTAGAAAATGTTGAAGGTTTAAGCAATATGGAAGAAATCGTAGAAAAAGCTGATGTCCAAATGATTGCACGTGGTGATATGGCAACAGAAACTGATTTTACAGAGCCACCAATCATGCAAAAGAAATTTATTAAGTTATGTAACAAAGCTAATAAATCAGCTATTACAGCAACACAAATGTTAGAATCGATGACACATCAACCATTACCAACGAGAGCAGAAGCAAGTGATGTGGCTAATGCTGTATATGATCGAACAAGTGCTTTAATGCTTTCTGGTGAATGTGCGATGGGAGAATATCCAGTAGAATGTGTGGCAACAATGGATAAAATTTCAAGAAGAATTGAAGGAACAATTGATTACTGGAAAAAATTTGAAGAAAACACAGATATCAATTTAAAAGATTTAGAAGATAATATTGCTTATTCTGTTTGTGTGATTGCTAAAAATATGAAAGCAGATGCGATTGTTTGTTATACAAATTCAGGAGATACTGCTAGAAGATTAGCAGGTATGGGAGCTGGTTGCCCAATTTTAGCAATTACAGATAATAGAAGAACGTTTAATCAATTGGGAATTGTATGGAATGTTTTCCCAGTTTTAGTAGAAGGAAATGATGATAAAACAAAAGTAATCAAAGCAGGAATTGAAAAGTTGAAAGCCAAAGAAATTTTAGAAACAGGAGATTCTGTGATTGTTGCTGGAGGAAAAGACTTTATGGATGGCGTATCTGCAAGTAAACAAATTGGCGGATATGTAAAAATTTAAGGAAATGATAGCGTTAGTTTGATGCTAACGAGCAAAAGAAACTGTAAAAAACTAAAATATTGTGCGAGAAATTTTGAGTAATGTCCCAAATTTCTCGCATTTTTTTGAGAAGATAGCGTTTTTTTACAGTCTCTTTTTTAATAGGAATTTTCCAATTCAAAAATCGTATTTTGGGAATCGGAAAAAGTAGTATTTTCATAGGTTTGAAGCAAGTCATATAATAAATCATCAAGAGTTTTTAAGTCATTCTCTTCGTAAATGTCTGGGGGGGCAAAGGGAATGTTGGTAAAATCGGTATCATCGTATTTTTCAACTGTATTAGTGGTATTTAGCGTATTGGTGGAAGAATTGGTATTATTGCTGTTTAAGTAATATTTTACTTCAATTAAATTAATTAAAAATAAGGCTAAAAACAAAATGATAATTAAAATAAAAGCTTGTAATTGCTTTTTTCTGTCAAGTTTATTAAATTTTTCAGCTAGCCATTTTGAAAAAGTCCATTTTTGTTCCCTATCTGGTGGAGGATTGGTTGGATCAGGTGAAGGGGAATGAGGCTCATAGGTTGTATAATACAAGTTTGATGTGACAGTTGGAGTTAAAAATTCGTCATATTCAGCTTTTTTTTCAGGATTTGACAAAATGGCATAAGCTTCATTAATTTCTTTTATTTTATGTTCTGCAAATTCCTTGTCGCCTCGATATAAATCAGGATGATATTGTTTTACCAAGGCTTTATAGGAACTTTTGATTTGTTGCTTAGAAGCATTTTTTTGTATTTTCAATATTTCATAGTAATTCATAATTTTCTCCTACTTTTATTATAAAATAAAATTTGCAAAATTTCAAGGAATATTGACGATTTTTGAGCACATGTGCCTAAAATCCATAAAATGGCGTTTTTTATGAGTAAGGAATGAAAAATGATTCATTTTTAGAAAAGAATGCTGTAATGAACCTGTAAATCACTCTGGTGTACATAAAAACACAGGGTGTCAGGAAACAGTGTTGACATTTTATGTAAATTATGATACAATAAAAGTAAGAAATGGTTTGTTAGAAACTTTTTTATTAAAAATTCTATTTCCAAAAATTAAAGGAGGAAAATTATGTTACGGATGCTGAAAAAAGTTTGGGGAAAGCTACTGTATATTTATTGGTCTGTACTGTTGTTTTGGTGGTGTGATTTAAGGACACCAATAGAAGTGTTAGGAGGATTTCTTGTAGCTTTTAGTGTTTACTTGGCTGCCAAGTTTTGTGAGCCATATTTAGATGCCTGGATAGAAAAATGGCTAGAAATTGGGATATCTTTTTGGGGCATAAAACGTTCTCTTCGGCTTTTGCCAGGATATGCGGATGCAAGATATAAGGCGTACTTTTCACAAAATAGATTAGAAAAAGTAGCTTTGTATAATGAAAAAATAGGAAAAATACAAGAAATCGGAAATGCGTATTGCGAGGAATTATTAGCAAAGCGATTTCCACAATTTGTAAAAAAATGGATTTTACTGAAACAAGCTCAAATTCAAAGCTATTCCGAACAAGATTAGGAGCCCTTTGGGGCTCTTAATTTTTGGTCAAAAATACTTGACAAAGAAACGTATGTTTGATAAAATAATCCAAATATCAAAAAGGGAGAATGAAAATGATAGAAAAATTAAAAGATAAATATGTATTTTTTGATGTAGATGGAACATTGGCAGAATATCGTTATAATGACCATGTTAGTGGTAAAAATAATTGGGGAGGCCAAACCTGGGAAGAATTATTTTTTGGTAATGTGTTTGTCAATAATCGTCCCTTGAAGACAATGGTTAAATTAGTTGAAAAATTAAACCCAGAGAAAGTTTTTGTTTTAGGAGCGATTACCACGAATCACGAAATAGAAGAAAAATATGAATGGTTTGCAAAATATTATCCAACCATCCCTAAAGAACACCTAATTTTTGTGGCTGACTCGTCTTTAAAAGTAATTGCCTTAGAAGAATATGCCAAAAAGCTAAAAATTGCTAAAGATGAAATCGTTTTTATTGATGATAAACATGCCACCATTCGTCAAACAGAAGAAGCAGGATTTAGATCTTATCATGTGACTTCTTTTATGGAGTAGGTGGAGGAGAAAAAATGAAAAAATCTTCCAAAATGACTTGCATTTTCGAAAAAACTCTGATATAATAACCACGTTAAAAACACACATAGTGTTAGCCAATCAAACGTGTGCTATGAAAATAGTGTTTGAGAGCGTTAAAAAATGCTATGGAGGAAATAAACAAAAATAAGGAGGAATTAAAAAATGGCAGTTGTTGCAATGAAACAATTATTAGAAGCAGGTGTTCATTTTGGACATCAAACAAGAAGATGGAATCCTAAAATGGCGGAATATATATTCCAAGCTAGAAATGGAATTCATATTATCGATTTACAAAAAACATCAAAAAAATTAGATGAGGCATATAGCTTTGTAAAAGAGCAAGCCGAAGAAGGGAAAAATGTTCTTTTTGTAGGAACAAAAAAACAAGCTCAAGAATGCATCAAAGAAGCAGCAATCAGATGTAATATGTACTATGTAGACCAAAGATGGTTAGGTGGTATGCTTACAAACTTCAAAACAATTCAAGGAAGAATCAATCGTTTAAAAGAATTAGAAGCAATGAGCGAAGATGGTACATTTGATGTATTACCAAAAAAAGAAGTGATTGGATTAAGACATGAAATGGAAAAATTAGAAAATAATCTTGGTGGTATCAAAGAAATGAATGAAATGCCAGGTGTTATGTTTGTTGTTGATCCAAAAAAAGAATATAATGCAATCAAAGAAGCAAGAAAATTAGGAATCAAAGTAGTTGGGTTAGTTGATACAAATTGTAGCCCAGAAGATGTAGATTATCCAATTCCAGGAAATGATGATGCTATAAGGGCAGTCAAATTAATTGCAGATGTTATGGCAAATGCAGTCATTGAAGGAAGACAAGGAGAAGATGCTATTGTTCCATTGAACGAAAACGAAGAAGAATCCCAAGAAGAAGTTACAGATATGGAACAAGTTGTAGAAAGCAGTGAAGAATAAATAAAAAAAGAGGGGGAGGTCTTGACCACCCCTTGATTCACACAAAATTCATGTAAAAAGTGAAGATAAAAAAGAAACAAGGAGGAAAATCAAAATGATAAGTGCAAGTTTAGTGAAAGAATTAAGAGAGAAAACAGGTGCTGGAATGATGGAGTGTAAAAAAGTCCTAACAGAAACCGATGGAGATATGGAAAAAGCAGCTGAGTTATTACGTAAAAGAGGGATTACTAAAGCCGCCAAAAAATCAGGAAGGGTTGCGGCAGAAGGCTTAGTTATGGTTTATGTATCAGATGATAATAAAGTAGGAAGCATTATTGAAGTAAATGCAGAAACGGATTTTGTAGCGAAAAACGAAGAATTTAGAGAATTTGTAAAAACGGTTGCTAAAATAGTAGCAGATACAAATCCTGCTGATGTAGAAGCGTTATTAAATATGAAATATACTGATTCAAGCAAAACAGTAAGCGAAGTTTTAACAGACAAAATTGCTACGATTGGTGAACATATGTCAATCAGAAGATTCGAAAGATATGAAGGAACAGGATTAATAGAAGGTTACATTCATGGTGATGGAAGAATTGCAGTATTAGTTGATTTTGAAGAAGGTGATTCAGTATTAGCCAAAGATATTTGTATGCAAATTACGGCAGCTAATCCAGAATATTTAGAAAGAAGTCAAGTGCCAGAAGAAAGAACTAAAAAAGAAATGGAAATTTTAAAAGAACAAGCAATGAATGAAGGAAAACCAGCTGAAATCGCAGAAAAAATGGTACAAGGAAGAATTGGAAAATTCTATTCTGAAATATGTTTGCTTGACCAAGCTTTTGTCAAAGATTCTAATGTAAAAGTAGGCGACTTGATTACGAGCAAGAAAGCAAAATTAAATCGTTTTGTTCGTTTTGAAAAAGGGGAAGGCATTGAAAAAGCAGAAGAAAACTTTGCAGAAGAAGTTATGAAACAATTACAATAATAAAACAAAAAATAGAAAATAAGAACAGGAAGGGACTTCTTGAAAGATGTTACCTTCCTGTTTTAAAATCGAAGAAGGAAGAAAATGAGAAATATCAAATTAACCATCGAATATCATGGGAAAGGATTTAATGGTTGGCAAAAACAACCAAATCAGTTAAATATTCAAGGCGAAATTGAAAGGGCGATTAGCTTAATCACAGGAGAGAAAATCGAATTGATTGGATCTGGTAGAACAGATGCAGGTGTCCACAGCTTAGGGCAAGTTGCTAATTTTAAGACGAATTGTGAAATTCCAATTGAGAAGTTTGCTCTTGCCATTAATTCAAAATTGAAAAAAAGTATTCGCATCAAAATGGCAGAAGAAGTGGAAGAACGTTTTCATAGTCGTTATTTTGCACATAGCAAGAAATATCGTTATGTGATTAATCATTCATCAACTGGTACAGCGATTTATCGCGAGTTAGAATATCAATTTCCATTTGCTTTAGATATTCAGAAAATGCAAGAGGCTGCGAAATATTTTGAAGGAGAGCATGATTTTGCAGGATTTAAAGCAAGTGGGACAAGTAGTAAAAATAGTGTCAGAAAAATATTCAAAGCAGAAGTTTTTCAAAAAGGAGAAAGAATTTTTATCGAATTAACAGGAAGTGGTTTTTTATATAATATGGTGAGGATTATTGCGGGGACGTTGTTAGAGGTCGGAATGGGAAAGATTTTACCAGAAGAAATTCCTGCCATAATAGCAAGCAAAGATCGAAAAAGAGCTGGAAAAACTTTGCCAGCAGTTGGATTATACTTAGTGGAAGTATTTTATTCTTAAAATATTGTTTCTAAAATCACCAAAAATGAAGAAGAGGAATACTATATGGTAAAAGGATTAATAAATTTAAGGGGGAAATGGTATATGACTGATTTATTAATTGCTTTTGTCATTCCAATTCTGGTAGCAATTGTGGCTGCTATTTTGCAAACGTTGCTAAATTGTCCATTTAAAGTGGCGGGAATTGTATTTGTAATTGCGATTATAGTGGCATTGGTATTAGGTGGTTCTTTAATTCTAATTGCTTTAGCATGGGTTTATACATTACTTGCATTTATTGTAGCATTTATCATCTGTAAATTTTTTAAGTGGGAATGTAAAAATAATAATTGTATGTGTTGTAGCAATACCAACAATACCAATAACACGGCTAATGGAAATACGGGTAATAATAATGTAGGGAATAATAATTCTGGTAATAACAATACAGGAAATAACAATTCTGGCAATAATAATATTGGTAACAATAATAGTGGCAATAATAATACAGGTAATAATAATGCAGGTAACAATAATTCTGGTAATAATAATGGAAACAATAACAATAACAACAACAATAATAACAATAACCACTGTTGCAGATGTTGGAGAAGATAAAAGAGGGGGCTTTTTGAAACAAACTCCATATTGTTGCGAGCGAAATTTGGGTAATGTCCAAATTTCGCTCATTTTTCTGAGGAAAAATAGTTTTTTAAATGACTCTTTTTTTGCATAAAAATCCCATTAATTGCCACAATATTTATGAGGTGATTTGATAAATGATGGATTTTAGAACAGACATGGCAGTCGAAAGACGTGATTTGTATCGAAAGGCAAATCATATTGAAAATGAAGTTGATGGTGTAGAATGTGAAGAAGAAGAGTTAGATGACATCAAAATTACACGTGTAAAAATAAGCAATCAGCAAGGAGAGCAAGCTTTACAAAAACCGATTGGGAATTATATTACGATTGATGTCAAAAAAATTAATAATATTGCGACTGAAAAAGAAGACCAAATTGTAGAGGTGATTGCAAAGGAATTAGCAGCAATTGTTGACAAACATATTAAGAAACAAGAAGAAATCATGATTGTGGGACTTGGAAATTTATATTCTACTCCAGATAGTCTTGGATCTCGTGTGGTCAATGAAGTAGAGATTACAAGACATATTAAGATTTATTTGCCACAATATATTGATGAAAATACAAGAAGTATTTCTGCGATTTCTCCTGGTGTGCTTGGTACAACTGGAATTGAAAGTGCAGAAATTATCCGAGGTATTGTTGATAAAGTCAAACCTAAAATGATTCTTGCAATTGATAGTTTGTGTTCCAAAAATGTGAGCCGAATCAATAAATCAATTCAAATTTCTGATACAGGAATTGTGCCAGGTGGTGGTGTTGGAAATGCACGTGATGAATTATCGGAGAAAACTCTTGGGATTCCAGTTGTTGCGTTGGGTGTGCCAACAGTTGTAGAAATGGCTTCAATCACAAATGATTGTTTAGATTTATTTATTGAAGATTTGCAAAAAAAAGCAGAATCAAATGATGTGTTAAACAAATTAAAAGATGAAGACAATTATCAAAGAATCAAAGAGGCCTTGATTCCAAATGATTATAATTTTATTGTAACACCAAAAGAAATTGACGAATTAATTGATGCTATGAAAGATATGATTGCCAGAGGTATTAACGAGGCTTTGTAGGTAGAAAATGTCACACAAGAATTTTTTCTCTTGTGTGACTAACACCCATTTTTACTAAAATGAATATGATACTATATATTTCTGAAAATAAGGGAGGCTCCAAAGTGAAATCAATTTGCATAAAAACCAATAATCAAGAAATGATTGAGTACTTAATTACTACATTTGAAAAATTGCCAGTCAATTTTTGTATTTCGAATTATCGATTTAAAATCTATGATAATATTATTCTGCATGATGTAGAACGAAATGAAAATGAATTTTATGAGATTGTTGCCATTGTTTTGAAAAGTGCAATCGAGAGATTTTATGAAAAAGAAATGATTCGAAAATGCATCAAACAAAATTATTTTTATTTAAACGAGATGGAACAAAAATATGTTTTAAAAATCAGTAATCAAATTATGAATTTGCCAGATAATAAAATTGGTTACAAAAATAAGCTTTTAAAGAATCTGGTAAAACAATACATCACAGATAACAAATCAATTGTGATGGATGGATTTGTAAATTTTAGAACCAAGTCATACAAAGATTTATTAGACAATATTGTCGAAGTATCTGTTGTGAGTTTTTTAGAATTGACCTCTTTTTAAAAATACTTTCCAAAGACCTAATTTATATGTTATAATAAATTGGTTAGGAGTGTTTTGAAAATGTCAATTTTTATCATTAAAATAATAGCTTGCATAACAATGGTATTGGATCATATTAAATATGCTATTCCGGAAACTCACTGTTTTGCAACTCAATATTTGGGCAGAATCGCTTTTCCGTTGTTCGCTTTTTTAGTGCGGGGAAGGTTACAGCCATACCAGTAATTTAAAAAAATATGCTAAAAGATTAATGGTATTTGCCATTTTCTCACAAGTACCATTCATGTTATTTCGAACTCTTGTTGGAGAATGGCGTATGCTCAATATTTTATGGACTTTATTGTTGGGATTATTGGCTATTGTAGTATGGGATAAATTGGGAAAAAGGTATGATTGCTCAATTCCATTGGTTATTCTAATTTGTTTGCTTGGAAAATATCTGCAAGTAGATTATGGTTGGTATGGTGTTTTGTGTGTGTTTGTCTTATATTTATTCCGTGAAAAAGGAATGCTTAGAATTGTGGCATTCAGTATTTTGAACGGAATTTATTATTATCCAAGATTATTAACAGATGATTCGACAAGTAGTTTGGTTTCCTACATTTGTGCAACTATTCCAGCTGTTTTGTTGCTTTTTTACAATGGGAAATTAGGAAGAAAAACCAAATATTGGTATTATCTCTTTTATCCAATTCATATGATTCTATTTTATGGAATCTATAGAGTAATCTATTTGTTGTAGAAATAAAAAAATACTTGAGAAATTTTAAAGAATGTGTTAAGATGAAAAGGAATAGTGAAAAGGAGGAAAAAATGAAAATTAAAAACCAAATTAAAATCACACTTATTTTTATTATGTTAATATTATTTCCAATATTAGCATTTGCGGAAGAAGAATTCGTTTTACCGCAATACACAGAGGAATACAAACAATGGCTAGCATTGCCAGAAGAAGAAAAGCAAAAATGCATGGAACCACAAGCGTATGAAACGATAGATGATTCTTCTGAAAATGTAACATTTTCAGAAGATAGGAATTTGAATGCATCAGCATCTAATTTGCCTTCTAGTTATCAACGAAATGATTATGGAAGTGTAAAAGATCAAGGCGGTTCAAATGCTTGTTGGGCTTATTCAGCAGCTACGATGTTTGATACGAATTATGCTGTTACGAATCAAGCAACACGCAAAATATTTTCCAATCTACATATGGATTATATGACTTCCTACCAATACAATCAAAATGGATTTAATCGAAGAGTTGATTCAGGGGGGAATATTCAAATTGCATTAGCTTATGCTACCAATGGTATGGGAATTGCTTTAGAATCAGAAATGCCATTTAAAATTGATGCAACAACAATGGCAAGTGTGCCAATTCAAGCAAAAGTTAATGATTATATTGAATTATCTGGCCAGTCTCAAATGAAAGATTATCTTTATCGATATGGTGTTATTTCGGCGTTTACTTATAGTGGAGGAAGTGCTTTTTATTCTGTTTCTTCTGCTTCGGATTTGTTTAATAATCCCAATTTAGCGTATTGCTGTGATCAAAATATTACAGCCAATCATGCAGTAACTTTAGTTGGCTGGAATGACAATTATACCAATGCTAGTTTTCCAAATAAAAAAGGTGCTTATCTTGCCTTAAATTCATATGGTGCCAATTTTGGAAATAATGGTCTATATTACATTTTCTATGATGATATTTTTGTTAATTCTAAAACTTATGCAGCTACCAATACAAGCGATATTAAATATGATTATCTGTATCAACACGATCCTTATGGTTCTACTGCTCATGCAGGTTATACAACTGGAACTTATGCTGCTAATGTATTTACCAAAAAAGATACAAAATATACGGAAACGATAACAGAAATAAGTTCTTATTTTCCAACTGCTGGGGAAATAACGATTTATATTAATGCAAATGGAGCTGATGTCAAAACAAGTAGTGCAACTAAAACAGTGAAAACAACAATTACAAAGCCAGGGTATCATACCATCCAATTAAAAGAAGCAGTTCAAGTAAAAGGGGAAAAATTTGCTGTTGGTATTCGATATCCAGATTATATGTCAGTTGAGCTTCCAACGCCAAGTGGTTGGTGTTCAACGATAACTTCAAGTTTAGGCGAAAGTTACATATCAAAAGATGGTGAACATTATTTTGATGCCCAACAAGCTTATACACAATACAAATATGCAAATGCTTGTATCAAAGCATTTACGAAAAAAGGTGAACCAATCAAAACAGAACCACCAAAAGAGAATTTACCAGTTTCAGGTTATCATGATGATTTGATAAACTATGTATTTGATTCTCAATATTATGCAGATCATAACCCAGATTTATATATTGCCTATGGTTACAACGAATCAGCCCTAAGAAATCACTGGAATACTTATGGAATTGCAGAAGGAAGACCTGCTTCACCAGTGTGGGATCCCAATTATTATGTTTCACAAAATTTGGATTTAGCCAAAGCGTTTGGACGTGATTATATTGCATTGTACAATCATTTTATGAATTATGGTTATGCAGAATATAGAAAAAGTTCACTAGAATATGATGCGAGATATTATAGAAGTCACAATAATGATTTAAAAAATATGTCTTCCATGGAATTGATTAGACATTATTCTATTTTTGGAAAAAATGAATTAAGAAGAGCAAGCCAAAAATATGATATAACTAGGTATTTATTTGATCCACAGGTATATGCTACTTGTAATCCAGATGTTCGAAATGCGTTTGGTAACAATGAATATTTACTAAAGAAACACTGGTATGAGTTTGGAATCAGGGAAGGAAGAATTGCTAGTTTCTTATTTGATGCGAGATATTATTTAAGAAATAATAAGGATTTAGTAAATGCCTTTTCACAAACTAATTATACAGCAGCATATTACCATTTTATTGAATATGGATTTACGGAGCAAAGACAAGGAAATGCTTTATTTTCTACGACCTATTATTTGGCTCAAAATACAGATTTGAGAAAAGCTTTTGGTGAAAATTGTTTAAAAGGTGTTAATCATTTTTATCACTTTGGAAGAAGAGAGAGAAGAAGAACAGCTCAGCGTTTTAATGTAATTGCTTATCGTTCCAAAAACAAGGATTTACAAAATGCTTTTGGTGGAAATTATGAGCAATATTGGATGCATTATTTGCAATATGGTCAATATGAAAATAGAATTTGTTTATAAACAGGAGCTAAGAAAATGCAAGCTTTAAAGGTGTTTTATGAAGATAATCATGTGATTGTTGTAGAAAAGCCGAATAATGTACCATCACAAGCGGATAAAACGGGTGATGAGGATATGTTAACAAAAATCAAAGAATATATGAAAGAAAAGTATCATAAGCCAGGAAATGTGTATCTTGGTTTGGTTCACCGTTTGGATAGACCAACTGGTGGGATTATGGTATTTGCCAAAACGTCTAAAGCAGCGGCTAGATTGAGTGAGCAAATCCGCAATAAACAAGTACAGAAAAAATATTTAGCGATGTGTGATGGAAAACCAGAAAAAGCAAAGGATACTTGGTGCGATTTTTTGCTGAAGACAGAAAGAACCAATACAAGTAGAGTGGTTCCAGAAGGAACCAAAAATGCGAAAGAAGCAATTTTGGATTATGAAATTCTAGCATATAAGGAAAAAACGAATTTATCGGTTGTAAAAGTAAATTTACGAACAGGTAGACATCATCAAATAAGAGTTCAATTTGCTTCCAGAGGCTATAGTTTGTATGGTGACCAAAAATATGGAGTCCGTGGAAGAGGAAAGCAATTAAGACTTTGGGCGTATTATTTAAGTTTTTATCATCCAATCACAAAAGAGAAAATGGAATTTGAAGAGATTCCAGAAATGTTTTTGCAGAAAAAATTGTCATAAATTTTTGACTTTGGCATATATATTAATAAAAGCATCAAATGTAAAGGAGGAAATTTATGAAAAAATTTTTAATTGGAATGATTCTAATTGGGACAATCCTAAGCGTTGGATTTTTCATTGGCTTATTATACAATTTTGTTATGCTATTACAAACGCTAAGTGGAGGATGAAAGGGAGAAATCCCTCTTACATAAAAATCAATTCCAATTTTCTTGACATTTTTTGCGAAATTTATTAAAATAAAAATAGAAGAGAAAAAGGCAATTTGCAGAAGTGGAACTCTACTTTTGTAAATTGACTTTTTTACATTTTTTGATGAAAAATGACTAAAAAACAAAATAAAACGCTATAAACGACATTTAATTATGTTTTAGAGGCATAAAATCGAAGGGTATGAGAAAAAAGAGAAGACAAAAGAAGAAGGGGGGAAGCAAGGAATAAGAAGATAATTAAATGATTGCTAAAACAAATTACAAAAGTAGTGTAATTAAAAATATGCGGATTAAAAAAACTTTACAAAGTAAAAAGTAAATGATATAATAAAACCAAAAAAAGGAGGATATTTTTTATGAAAGTACAAAAAAAGATTTTATTTTTGTTTTTTTTACTTCTGATGGTGTTTTCAGCAAAATGTTTTGCTGTTTCAGAAGGTGAGAAAATTGTTTGCCATGATGTAACAACAACTATGCCACAAGTTAGCCAATCTTCTAGCGAAGAGGAAGATCCACTTTATCTCAAATTTTCGAATATGCCATCTGTTAGTACAAGTGCATCAGGGGATCGTATAAGCAGTTTGATTGCAACCTATCAAAATGAGACAACAGCAGTTGGAATTGATGTTTCTCGTTTTCAAGGGGACATTAATTGGAAAGCAGTTGCCGATTCAGGCGTTAAATTTGCGATAATTCGATGTGCCTATCGAGGTTATGCAGCGGAAGGAAATATTGCCATCGATCCTAAATTTGAAGCGAATATAAGAGGGGCATTGGAAAATGGAATTTATGTTGGTGTTTACTTTTTTTCAACAGCACTTAATGAAGCAGAAGCACTTCAAGAAGCTGCAGTTACGCTTGATTTAATACAAGGTTATGATGTGAAATTTCCAATTGCTTACGATTTTGAGTATTTTAACGATGTACCCAATTATCGAACCAATGGTTTGTCAAAAGAGCAGTTAAATGCCAATGCCAAAGTATTTTTGGATTATATTAATAGTAGAGGTTACCAATCGTCTCTTTATGGTAGTACTAATTATTTAAATAACACATGGAGTCCTGCTTTACGTTCTTCGTACGATGTTTGGGTGGCTCATTATTATGTTGATAAACCAACTTATGGTGGTCAATATGCGATGTGGCAATGTACAGATAGAGGAAGTGTACCAGGTATTAGTACAGTAGTGGATGTGGATATTGATTATCAATATTATCGTTCGTTTAATAATACGAATGTAGCAGCATGTTTGTTTAATGCAACCTATTATGCGGATCGTTATTCCGATTTAAAAGCGGCTTATGGTTACAATGCATCCGCTTTGGAAAGTCATTATGAAACATTTGGAAAACGAGAAGGACGTAGTGCTTCACCAGCGTTTGATCCAGTGTATTATGTGAATCAATATACGGATTTGAAACAAGCTTTTCGAACTGATTACAGGGCGGCATTTAACCATTTTGTAAGTTATGGAATTTATGAAGGAAGGCAAGGAAGTAAATATTTTTCAGCAACCGATTATTTAAACTATCATGGAGATGTGAAAAAAGCTTATTATGGTAGTAGAACAGGGGCTTTGTTCCATTTTTGGCATTTTGGTATTTCAGAAGGAAGACAAGGGAGCAGTCAATTTCGTGTAAAGAATTATTACAATTCACAAAGTAGTTACACAAAAAAGAAATTAGGGACAGAATACATAAAATATTATGCTTTAGCAGAAGGTGGACAACCAATTCATGACCCAGCGATTGATATTACTAATTATTTATTTGATGCAAATTATTATGTGAGTCAATATGAGGATTTAAAACAAGTTTTTGGCAATCATGTAGCAGCTTTAAAAGAGCATTATGAAACATTTGGAAAACGAGAAGGACGTAGTGCCAGTCCAGTATTTGATCCAGTGTATTATGTGAATCAATACACAGATTTGAAACAAGCTTTTCAAACCGATTATGTGGCAGCATTTAATCATTTTGTAAATTATGGAATTCATGAAGGAAGAAAAGCAAGCAGTCAATTTAATGTTCAAAAGTATATTAGTTATTACAGTGATTTACAAGCAGAATTTGGACCAAATCTTTCAAAAGCGTTAGAGCATTATATATTATTTGGAAGAAAAGAAGGTAGAAAGTCAGTTTAGAAAAAAACAACTAATGTAGGGGCTGGAGTTTAATCCACCCTCTACAGAGGTTGTTTTGTGTTTTTGAATGAAAAATCATTCATTTTTGCATAAAGATGCCTTAAAACGCCTCTAAATGCGTTAGAGACACATAAAAATACAAGGTATCAAGAAAATGGAAAAATGAAATGTAGGGGTTGGATTTTGGTTCGCCATCCCAGGAATTGTTTTTTATTTTCAAATGAAAAATCATTCCTAAATAATATAAAAGGTTATGATTTTGTATGGGAGGCAGAAGGACGATAATCGGTTAAATGAAAAGAAAGCCTTGCTTTTTTTTAAAACAAATGATATGATTTTTTACAAATATTGAGGAGTTTTTTAAACATGGGAATGTCAATTGAAGAATATAAAAAAATTGTGCTACAGCAAGAGGGAGGCAAAAGAAAAAGTGCAGTTCGCCAATTGCAAGGAAAAATTAATCGTGAATTAGGCAAAAATTTCGAAGAGCAAATTGAGGCAATCGCAGAAATTTACAAATTTGACAAAATGGCAATTGTTGAGAAAACACCAGAACCAATGAAAATTCTGAAACATATTGAGAATGGACGTTTTGAAACTGTTTTTTTAAAATCTGCTCAACCAGATTTTAAAGGCACCATAAAAGGGGGCAGAACGGTTGTGTTTGATGCTAAATTTACAGAATCTACAGCAATTTCCTATCAAGCACTAAGTGACCACCAACGAGAGGTTTTGATGCAATACGATGAATTAGGGGCAATGGCATTTGTTTTAGTTGGTTTTGCAGATGGGAATATGTATAAAATCGATATCAAAACTTGGAGAAACATGAAAGAAATATTTGGTCATAAACATATCAAACAACAGGAGATGGAGGAACACCAGCTAAAAGCACAACATGCCCCAAATGGCATGATTGACTTTTTGGGGATGTATCCAAAAAAGAGTAAGGAGGGAAAATATGGGGAAAATGAAAAATTTAATGGCAAAAATGTCAGATGAAGTTAAAGAATTGGTAAAAAAATTTCCAGTCACAATGCTTATCGTTGTATTTATCACGTTGCTTTTAGTGACAGTGGATATGCATGTTTTAGGAAATATGAGCCATATATTAGATAAAATATATGTATTTTCTATGATTTGGACCATAGGGACGATTTTTACAGAAACGTGGTTTGTCAAAAAGACAAATCGAATGATAAGTTATGGATTAACAGCAGGCATCAGTTTGGTATTTGTTCAGATGTTGACATCTTCTGAGATAACAAAAGGCCAAGAAGAGCTTGTTTCTCGATTTTTGGCGGCATATATAATGATTCTTATTTGTTTTAGTATTTACAAATCGATTAAAAATGCAGAATTGAAATTGGAAGAATATATTCTCCAATTATTTCGAGATTTATTTAATATGACAACTACTTACCTGATTTTAAACATTGGTGTGGTAATGTTAACAGGCATTTTTGTACAATTGATTTTAGATGGCAAATGGCGGAGATATGATAGGGCGTTTGATGATATTATTAGTTGGTTTATTTTATGTACCATCAATGATTTATAGTTTTTCTGGTATTTCCAAAAAAGGTGTCAATTCTTTTATCAAAGGCTTGGTTTTATATGTATTATTGCCCTTGATAACAATTGCAATTGCGATTATTTATTTGTATATTGCTAAAATTATTTTATTAAAAGATATGCCACAAAATACGATTTATCGAATTTTGGCTAGTATTTTTGTTGTGGCATTTCCTGTTTGGAATATGGCGAAAAATTATCAAGAAGAAAAGCCATGGTTGGGGAAAATTGCGAAGGGGTTGCCTTATGTTTATGCACCATTTATTTTGCTTGAGATTTATTCGATTGGGACAAGAATACAAGAATTTGGTGTTACTCCAATGCGATATGTTTCGTGCTTATTTATTGTATTTCAAATAATGGTACTTTTCCTTACATTTTATCGTAAAGGCGAGAAAATAGAGTATCTTTTTATGGGAACAGTGGTGCTTGTTGTGATTTTGTTTGTTTCACCTTGGCATTATGAAAATGTATCCAATTGGAGCCAAAAGGGAATCCTAGAAAGGTTGATGCCAGAAAATACGAGTTTTGATTCTTTGTCAGAAGTAGAAAAAGGACGTGTTAGTAGTGCTTATGAGTATTTGAAGTACGAGGAAAAGGGAAAAAAGTGCATTCCTAGTTATTTGAGTGAGGAAGAAAAAGCAAAAATCGAGGAATACAGCAAGTTCGATAACAGAGATACAGCATATCCACTGTATGTTTCAGTGGAATGCGAGTTGGAATTAGCACTTGAGGAATATTCGAAAATAACATATGTGAGTGGGGGAAATGAGCAAGAGAAAAAAGCTATTATACAATTAAAAAAGAGTGGCAGAGAAATTGATTTGACAGACAAAATCGAGGAATTAATACACCAAGAGAATAAAAATCAAATGGAGTTAGAGGAAGATTTTGCAGAAAATAATATGGTTCGAATTAGTGAAACAGAGGATTTATATATTTCCAGATGTTCATTTAGTTATGATAAAACGCAACAAAAGTTCAATTATTTGCGTGTGGAAGGGTATATTTTGGAAAGATAGTAAACGGAAATGTTAAAAATAAGAAACAAAAAAACGATTCTTTTGGGGAATCGTTTTTTTTGGGGGGTGTTAGAAAAGTATGTGAAAATTTATTTCAATTGTGTAAATTTGTGTGATTCTTCATAAAATCTTAATAATTTCTCTATTTTTTCTTCATAAATTTTGTGTTATAATAAGTTTATGCAAATCAAGTAAAGAGGGGAAAGGAAATGTACAATATTTTAGTTTGCGATGATGATAAAGAGATTGTTCAAGCAATTGAAATTTATTTGAATGAGAAAGGTTATAATATTTTAAAAGCATATGATGGTGCACAATGTTTGAAGATTTTGAGGGAAAATACCGTACATTTAATTATATTGGATATTATGATGCCACATATGGACGGCCTAGAGGCTTTGGGGCGTATTCGAGAAGAGAAAGAAATACCTGTGATTATGTTATCTGCTAAATCAGAAGATGAAGATAAAATCAGTGGATTAGATTTGGGGGCAGATGATTATGTGACAAAGCCATTCAATCCAATGGAATTGATAGCAAGAGTCAATTCATGTATTCGAAGATACACCAAATTTGGTATGTTAACAGAAGAAGAGAACCAACCAATTTATCAAACAGGTGAATTGAGGATGGATGATAATTTGAAAAAAGTCACAGTAGATGGTACAGAAATTAAGTTAACACCAACAGAATATAACATTTTATTGTTTTTAATTCAGAACAAAGGAAAAGTATATTCCATTGAACAGATTTATCAAAATGTTTGGGAAGAGGAAGCCTTTGGTGCAGAAAATATCATTGCTGTTCATATTCGTCATATTCGCGAAAAAATTGAAATCAATCCCAAAGAACCTAAATATTTAAAGGTAATTTGGGGAATTGGATATAAAATAGAAAAAATATGAGAAGGAGGAAAAAGTATGAAGGAAAGTAAATTATTAAAATGCATAAGTTATTTGTTAGTTCCTATTTTAGTTGCTATGATTGGGATATCAATGTTATCCAACTATGTACAAAATAATGAAAATGTGTATAGTAATGAAAGTGAATACTTCCGAACGGATGGTTTTGTTTCAAGGTATATGAATATTTTATCTAATTTTGCAGATCGATTAATTTATCAAAATGATACATTGCCAACTTGCTATGATGGTGAAATTCAGATTTGCTATTTAGATAATAAACGTTATGGTAATGTTGAATTTGAGAATTGTTATGTCTTAATTTTGTATCAAAATAAGGCAATTACAAATGTTGAACTAACTTCTAATACGGACACAATCGAGAAAATTTTAACGTATATTGCCCAAAACCAAGATAGTAAAAAAGTGAATATTTTGCAAGGAAATATCGAATCTAATTCGGATATTATAAGCAATAAAGGGATTAAATATTTTGACTATTTTGAGAAAACGTATTACACCATAGAAATGCCAGATGAAATGAAAATGATCATGCAAGAATCAGAGGCAATGGATTATTTAGAAGAAACAGAGGAAATAGCAGAAGTAGAGACACAAAAACGTCAGTATGTGACAACGAAGATTCAGGATTTTAGTGTGTATAGTTCATATCAAGAAAAGATTCAGGAGAATTTGGATGAACAAATCATCCGAGGATTTTTGAGTCATTATGAAGCCTGGGGAGAGAATATTTATGTTATTTTACCAGTGTGTTCAACATTATTATTTTTGATTTTTGTTTACTTAATCATTAGTGTTGGTCATACCAAAGGAAAAGAGGGAATCGATTTAAATGATTTGGATAAAATTCCATTAGAAGTAATTGTTTTGTTTCTGTGTGTAGGTTTTTGTATAGTGGGGTGTGGCTTGGGAGCTTTCGACATGCTAATGGGAATTTCAGAGGATTTTGAGTTATTAATTAGTTTGTTGATAATGTCTTATGTAATTAGCTACATAATTTGTGCAATTTTGTTTGATACTATTGTCAAACGAATTAAGGCAAAGACATTGATGAAAAATACATTATGTTATAAAGGATGTCAATGGTGTTTTGGAATTGTCAAAAAGACAAAATGCAAAATCAAAGAAACTTGGGAACAGATGACAGAATCAATGGATATTGTGAAAAAGCTAGTTTTAGTGAGTGCTGGATATGTTGTAGTAGCTATTGTTTTAGTAGCGATTTTCCAAGAATTTGGTATTTTATTAGATTTGGGGTTAGCTATTTATATTTTTTATAAAATTATAGAAAGAATCAACTGTTGTACAAGAATTGAAACCCATTTGAGAAAAATGTACAAAGGGGATAATACAGCAAAACTAAATCCAGAAGAATTCACCAAAGAATTTCAAAAAACAGTGGAATATATTAATGATATTTCCAATGGTTTTGAAAACGCGATTCAAGAAGGGATTAAAAGTGAAAGATTGAAAACAGAGTTGATCACCAATGTGTCACATGATATTAAAACACCATTAACTTCGATTATCAATTATGTGGATTTATTGAAAAAAGAGCAAATTGAAAATGAGAAAGTAAAGGAATATATCCAAATTTTGGAGAACAAATCACAAAGGCTAAAAAAATTGATGGAAGACTTACTCGAGGCATCAAAGGCGTCTTCTGGAAATGTGAAATTGAATATGGAAAAAATAAATGTAGGAGAACTAATTAAACAATCAACAGGTGAGTTTGAGGATAAATTCAAAGCAAAGAACTTAGAAGTGATGTATACGATTCCAGAAGAGGCAGTTTGGATCAAAGCAGATAATCGTTATATGTATCGTATTATTGAGAATATTTTTAGCAATGTCTCCAAATATAGTATGGAACATTCAAGAGTATATGTGGATGTTGAGAAAAGAAATCAAAAGGTATATATTGCTGTGAAAAATATTTCAGAAGATGTTTTAAATATTTCGGAAGAGGAATTGATGCAACGTTTTGTTAGGGGAGATAAGTCTAGAACAACGGAAGGAAGCGGACTTGGTATTTCCATTTCAAAGAGTCTAGCGGAATTACAAAAAGGAAGTTTGGCTCTTAAAATCGATGGTGATTTATTTAAAGTAGAATTGATTTTTGATACAATAGAATAGAAAAAATGAATAGGAGGGATAAAAAATGGAGACGAAAAAAGGGCTTCAAGAGAAAATTGCAAAAGGATTGGCGATAATATATGTTGTCAGTTTGACATGGATTATTTTGTTTAAAATGCAGTTCCCTTTTGAAAATTTGCCACAAATACGTCATATTAATTTGGTGCCATTTGCAGAGTCTGCTGTTGTGAATGGAAAAATTGATTTTGATGAAATCATTGGAAATATTTTAATTTTTATTCCAGCAGGCTTGTATTTGAATATGCTTAAGAGAAATTGGAGTTTTTTTAAAAAAGTAGGGTTGATTGCGGGAATTAGTTTGAGTTATGAAGTTTTACAATATCTCTTTGGGATTGGAGCAACCGATATCACCGATTTGATAGGGAATACATTGGGCGGTGTTGTGGGCTTGGGAATGTATAGGTTATTTTTGAAAATAGGGAAAACGGAAGCCCAAGCTAATCGAATTTTGACGTTTTTAGCTAGTATAGGAACGATGTTAATGCTTTCTCTTTTGCTCCTTTTAATTGTGATGAATTAAAGAAAAATAAACCTGCCAAGGAAAACAAATGGCAGGTAATTTTTTTGCTTTCAAAAAAAGAGAGAAAAAAGAAATATTTTTATGAAAATATTTGATTTACTAAAAAAAATATGATATACTACTGACAAATTTGTTATTTAAGGGGAGGAAAGAAGATTGAAAAAGCTTCAAAACGATGAACTACAAGAAAGTCTTGACTTTTTGGGATTAGATTTAGACAAGGTGCCAAAGTTTATAAAAGATGCAACAATTCCAAGTTTTAATACATCAAGATTGAATAATGACAAAGATTTAAAAGTTTATAAGTTTGTTCCAATTAGTGAAATAGAAATCTTAATTACTCCTTGTTTAAGAAGTGATGACATGCATAAAAAAATGGCAGAAGCCTTGCCATTAAAGTGCTTTTTGAATATAGATGGAGATGAAGATGAAATTGCGATGTTCAAAACATTTTCTAAAATTCTAAGAAATACCCCAAAAGAGGAAGTCGAAAAAATTGAACAAATGCAAGAGAGTTTTGGGGGAAAAGTACCATTTAAAGTTAAGTACAATCGTGATCACTTATGGCAGATTTATTATTCGGAAGAGTCAGAAAAATATTTTATGTTGGTTTGCACAAAAGAGCAGATTTTTGCGGAATTCTTGTATTTGCTGAAGTGTCAAGTGGAGTTGAGTAAAAAGAAAAGCAAGATATCGCCTAAAATTTATGTTCCCATTAATTATATGGGATATAGTGAACAGATTTTAGAGAAAAATGAAATTTCAGATATTGAAAATTATTTATGGTTGTTTACTAAAAATTGGCCATTAATATTTGAAGTGTATAATGAGAAAAATGAGGTTTCTTTACATGTTGTAGGAGAAACATTTGTATATCGTAATATCAAGAGTAGTTATAAAATGATTTTGGATTCAACAGAAGAGGCGATCAAATTTTATAAATTGTTAAAAGCATTGTTTATTTTACAAACAGAAATCAAAGGTCAATATACATTTGAGACGCGAATTGATAGTAGTGATGGATTAAGTATGTATTTGTCAAAAGTGGAAATTACATTTAATAGTTTGACTAACTTTATCAAAAATGAGTTTTTACTAGCGGATTATGAAATTAAAAAGCAGAATAAGGAAATGATAGAGCTCCAAAAAAGTTTGACCCAACTAAAAGAACAAGTCAAGGAAAAAGAAGAAGAATATTTGCAAAAGCAAAAAGAAATTTCGACTTATTTAGAATGTAAAAAAACTTTTATTGGAAAAGTGAAATATTTCTTCAAGTCTAATAAAAAAAGTAGTAAGCCGACCAAAATTCAAGTTGCAAAGGAAAATCAAGAACAATTGCTACAAGAGCTTGATGCAGAACCGATCAAAAATTTGATTGAGGAAAAAGAATATTATACAATAGAAGATTTGGTTACAATTTATACGTTACATGAAAAAGGTGAAAAAAATTATAAAAATTTAAAACAAGATAGGAAAGCATTGGAATTGAAATTGGAAAATATTACATCAAAGGTACGCAATGCAAACCAATACATAGAACAAATTGACAAACACAAAAGGAGCATTTTTGATTTTTGGAAATTTGCTAATAAAGATGAAAAATTGGCTTTAGAAATGGCAGATGACAAAGAAAACGAAAACGAACAAAAAGCACAAAAAAAATCATTTGATTTTGAAATGGATTTTGAAAAATTGGGGGAAGACGTAGACCATTTGCAAAGAAAGAAATTGTCTAATGAAGAAAATGACAGTTTATTTATTGCCCAAACAGAATTGTTGCATTATGTTAATATGGTGCGTTTGAACAAAATTGTAAAATATGATTTAGAAGATGTACTTTATGAACTAAAAGAGGAGTTCAATGAAGATCGCTTGGTGATTGCCAGTGAAACATTTGATATTTTTGGGAACATATCAGAAAATAATCAAAAAGTAAAATACATTGGAAGTCGAAGCCATAGGGAAAGTGAAAAAAGTAAATTTAAGATTATGAATATTAATCAAAAAATTGATGTTTTTGATTTCACTGAAAAAATGCAAAGTATAGTTAATTTTCTAGAAGGTGCAATTCCTAAAATTACCGCTACTTATGATATGCCACTTTACAAATTGGTACCAATTTCCAGAAATATCGAACAAGATGAATTTGAACTCTATAATATTAGTGTAGAAGATGAATTGCAAAATTACGAAGAAAATGGAGAAGGAGCCTATAATTTAATTTGTTTAAATTATAAAGAAGGAATGCCACTTCTGTATTATACAAATGCTATGTTTTATGATAATTTAAATAAAACTTTACCAATTGGCATGAATTTATGTTCTAAAGTGTTAATTGATAATAAAAGGTTAGAATTTGTACTAGTTAACAAAACAAAATTCAGAACTAATTCGTATTTTAACAAAGAAGCAGATAGTAATCCAAAATCAAAAGATATTTTTGTATATGAATATGATGTATTTCTAAAAGATGAATCAGCAGGAAATACAAGAAATGAGCTATTATCAGCAAGTGAACCCCATGTTCCAGAAAATGCATTGGAAGTTCAATTAGAACAGGAAGAAAATGCATTTATGAATACAATGGAAGAAGTTAGCAGTTTTGAAGAAGAAACAATGGAAGAAGAGATTTTGGAAAACATAGAAGCAATTGAAACACTAGAGGAAATGTCACCAGAAAGGAAAGAGGAAATCAGTTCAGAAATCTTAGTGCAAGAAACATTTGCAAAAATGCAGGAAGACAAACAAGAAGAAATAGGTGTTAATCAATCCAAAAAGCTCTTAAAGATTCAACAAAAATTGGAAAAAGAATTAGAAAAACAAAAGAAGAAAGAAGAAAAAATCAAGCAAAAATTAGAAAAGAAGAGTAAAAGAAGATAAGGAAGTGATAACATGATTTCACAAACTAAAATAACAGTAAGATACGCAGAAACAGATCAAATGGGAATTGTTCATCATTCAGTTTACCCAATTTGGTATGAGGCAGCAAGAACAGAAGCCATCAAAAAAATAGGAATGACTTATTCTACACTAGAAAAAAATGGTGTCATGATACCATTGGTAGAACTTAATTGTAGATACATTTTTCCTGCTGAATATGAAGATGTTTTGACCATTAATGTTGAAATTGCTAAATTGACGCCAGCAAGAATTGTTTTCAATTATCAAATTTTTAAAACACGGCACTGAAAAACCAATGAATACAGGAAGTACAGTACATGCCTGGGTGGGAAAAGATTTGAAACCAATTAATTTGAAGAAACAATATCCAGATTTATTTGAAAAAATATTGGAATTGGCAAATCATGAATAAAAGAGGATGTAAAAATGAAAGAAATATTAGTAACAATCGGAGCAATCATCGTTGCTTTAGGGGTAAAAATGATATACGATGCTCGTCCAATTGCCAAAACCTATTTTAGTTTTGGACAAGAAAATGAAGCAGTTATTCGGACTGAAAATAATGGGGTTTTTATTAACCATATTGGGCGGATTTTTGTTGTATTATAATGTTTAATTCTGCCAAAGAAAGGAACATACAGATGAAAATTAGATTTGAAAATAACACATATGAAATACCAGAAAAACAATCGATTAAAGAGTCTTTTGCTTATTCAGAGGATTGCATAGCAGCTAGATACAATAATTCGATTGTATCACTCAACCAGCTAATTGACAAAGATGGTCATATTGAATGGGTTAGCCGAAAAGATAAAGATGGGCGAATCATTTATATTAGAGGCTTATTGTATATTATGAGCAAAGCATTTTATGAGTTATATCCAGAATCTTATTTGACAGTTAATTATCAATTAACAAATGCGATGTTTTGTGAAATTGAAAATCAGGAACTGACGCACGAAATGATCGCTCAAGTGAAAGCGAAAATGCAGGAAATCATTGAGCGTGATTTACCGATTCGAAAAGTAGAAATGTCACCAGAAGAGGCTAAGGCTTTTTATGCAAAGGCACAATCCAATCGAGGTAGGCTTCAGACAGATGTTGATAAAGAAAAGGTTTCACTGTATTATTGTGAAGATTTTTATCATTATTTTTATGGTGTGATGCCAATTTCAACAGGATTTGCCAAAATCTTTGATCTTAGCAAATTTCGAAATGGCTTTTTAGTCCAATATCCAAGTTTGACAGAAGCTAATCAGCTGACAAAAAACAAAGAATCTTTAAAAATCATTTCTGCTATGAATGAATATGACGAATTATATAAACTCATGAAAATTAATACCGTATATCGCTTAAACAAAAAAATACAAGATGGAAAAATCAAAGAATTAATTTTATTTTCAGAAGCCATTCATGAAAAGAAAATTGCAGAAATAGCAGGAAAAATTAAAGAAAGAAAAGATGTCAGAATGATACTCATAGCAGGACCGACATCTTCAGGAAAAACTACTTTTGCTGGTAAATTAGGGATGGCACTTCGTGTTCAAGGCATCAAACCAGTGACCATTTCAGTGGATAATTATTTTGTTGAAAGAGAACAAAATCCATTGGATGAAAATGGAAATTATGACTTTGAATGCCTTGAAGCTATTGATGTAGATTTGTTTAACACACAACTGTTGGATTTGCTTTCTGGCAAAGAAGTCGAACTACCTACCTTTGATTTTACAACAGGCCATAAGCAATATTTGGGACACAAACTTCGTTTAGAAGAGGATCAGATATTAATAATAGAAGGAATTCACTGTCTAAATGATGAATTAACCAATCAAATTGATAAAGAACACAAATTCAAGATCTACATTAGTGATTTAACCGTTTTAAACATCGATTACTACAATCGTATTTCAACTACAGATACAAGGCTGATCCGAAGGATTGCAAGAGATTATCAATTCAGAAATTATTCTGCTTTGCATACTTTGAAAATGTGGAGTTCAGTTAATAGGGGAGAACAAAAATATATTTTTCCTTATCAAGAGGAAGCGGATTGCATGTTTAATTCATCAATTTTATACGAATTGGCTGTGTTAAAAGATTTTGTTATGCCATTACTAGAAGAAATTGATGATACCAACCCAGAATACAGCGAAGCCAGAAGACTAATTGAATTGCTACGCTATTTTAAATCGGTAAAAGAAATTGATTTAATTCCGAATAATTCACTTTTACGTGAATTTATTGGAGGAAGTATCTATGAATAAAAGAAAGGATGATTTTGTGAGGAAATTTACTGTAATTGATGAAGAATTTACATGTGAAAATTGTGGTAAGCATGTTCCCAAACTTGGTTATTCTTGTAGAAATCATTGTCCATATTGCTTGCATTCCAAACATGTGGATATCAATCCAGGAGATCGAAGTGAAAAGTGTCATGGATTATTGAAACCAATTGGTTTGGAGATCGATAGCCAAAAAGGATATGTCATATTATTTCAATGTGAAACGTGCCAAAAAATTACGAAAAACAAATCGGCAGAAGATGATAATACTGAATTAATTATCCAATTATCGGCAAAACCAATTATCTAAAAGGAAGGAAAAACAATGCAAAAGAAAACTGTTCTAAGAATTGTCATTCTTGCATTAATTGTAGTATGGATGACAACGATTTTTAAGTTCTCCAATCAAAATGGAGAAACCTCGAGCAATTTAAGTAGAAATGTTGCTAGTATTTTTGTGTCAGATGAAGCCAAAGTTGATATCCTTGAGCCTTACATTCGAAAAATAGCACATTTATCGGAATATGCTTGTGGTGGTGTACTTTTTCTATCGTTGTTTTTGACATATGCTCTATCAGATGCCAAACGAATGCTATTTTCTTTATTGATAGGAATCGAATATGCGGCATTGGATGAAGTTCATCAATTATTTATTGCAGGAAGAGCTGGCAAACTGATAGACGTACTCATTGATACCATTGGTGTTGCACTAGGCATTTGTGTTTGGATGCTGATTTGTAAGCTTACCATGAAACAATGGAAAAAAAGAAAGGATGGCGTTTCACATCAATAAGAAAACAGTAATGAAAGGATGCTTGGGAATGTTATTTTTGCTATGGTTTACAGTTGTTTATGTGTTTTCCAGTCAAACAGGCCGTGAATCTAGCAAAGTAAGTGAGCAGGTGACCAGAGAATTGTTAAAAATGAAAGATACACTTTCCATCGTCCTAGAAAATGATTTCAAAGAACTTACAATCAAACGGAATTCAAGTAAATCCAATTACCAATGAAAGAGTGGATAAATGGGAATTATCCATTCGAAAATTAGCTCACTATGTATTGTTTGCAACTGGTGGCATGATTTTATATGTTGCTTTGCATTATTTTGAAGTGAAACATGATTTACTAATTCCCATTTTTTTGGGAATGTTACTTGCTTGCTTGGATGAATGGCATCAGTTTTATTCATCCAATCGAGGACCAGGTTTGTTAGATGTTGGGTTAGATAGTTTGGGAGTTATATCAGGAGTCTTAGTGACTGCGGTATTGACTAAGTTGATTAATCGATTGAAAAAAGGAGAGAAAATATATGATAAATTTCAAAAAAAGAATTGCACAAAAAATTGCAAAAGTAGTTGATTTGGAAGAAACCATACAAGAATACATTGAAATACCACCAAATCCAGAAATGGGAGATTATGCATTTCCATGTTTTCGTTTGGCCAAAACGCTAAAAAAGTCGCCACAAGAAATTGCAACTTACATTCAAAGTAAAATGGAATGTGAAGAGGAGATAAAAGAAGTAAAAATAGTTGGTGGTTATTTGAATTTTTATGTCAATCCAACAATGTTAATTGAAAATGTGTTGCGAGAAATAGAAGAAAAACAAGAGCGTTATGGTTCGTCAAACAAGGGAAATGGTCAAAATATCATTGTAGAATATTCTTCTCCCAATATAGCCAAGCCATTTCATATTGGGCATTTGAGGAATACGATTATTGGAAGTAGTCTGTATAAAATTTATCAATTTTTAGGTTATCATACAATAGGAATCAATCATTTGGGAGATTATGGAACTCAGTTTGCCAAATTAATTGAAGGATATAAACGTTGGGGGGAGGAATATTCGATAGATGAAAATCCCATCCAAGAATTGACTAAAATCTATGTTCGCATCAGTGATTTGTGCAAAGAAGATGAAACCGTTTTGGAAGCTTGCCGAGCTAATTTTAAAAAGTTAGAAGAAGGTGATACTTATTGCACAGAATTATGGAATAAATTTCGAGAAGTGAGCCTAAAAGAATTTCAGAAAATATATGAATTATTGGATGTTCATTTTGATTCTTGGAATGGAGAATCATTTTATATGGATAAAATAGCTGAAGTGGAAAAAAGATTGGAAAAGGCAGATGTGTTAATTGAATCAGAAGGGGCCAAAATCGTAGATTTAGAGGATAAAGGACTAGGGGTTTGTATGATTCGCAAAGCCGATGGTACTACAATTTATGCAACACGAGATTTAGCAGCTATTTTATATCGAGCTGAAACATACGATTTTGATCAGTGTTTATATGTGGTTGCGTATGAGCAGAATTTACATTTTAGACAAGTTTTTGAAGTGGCTAAACATTTACAAATACCTGAAAAGTGTGTTAAAGGATTGGAGCATGTTCGTTATGGTATGACCAGATTAGCCACTCGGAAAAATGTCAACCCGTGAAGGAACTGCTATAAAAGTAGAGGATTTATTGCAAGAATCCATTTCTAGAGTTCAGAAGATTATCGAAGAAAAAAATCCTGATATGCCAAATCAGGAGGAAGAAGCTAAAAAAATTGGAATAGGAGCCATTATTTTTAATAATTTGTGTACGAACATTATTAAAGATCAAATATTTGATTGGGATACAGTCCTTAATTTTAATGGGGAGACAGGGCCTTATATTCAATATATCTATGTACGTACCCAGAGTGTTTTGGAAAAAGCAGGGTATGTGCCAACGATGAAGGAAATCGATTTTGAATTGTTGACAGATAGAGCAAGTCTCCAAGTTATTTCGCATTTATATGAATTTGGGGATGTTTTAGAAGCAGTTGTGGACAAGAAGGAACCATCTCTTTTGGCAAGATATTTGATTAATCTGAGTCAAAGTTATAGCAATTTTTACAATGAAAATAAGATTGTAAGTGAAGATAAATTACTTACCAATAGTAGGTTATACCTTACTAAATCTGTTGGAACAGTACTCAAAATTGGTTGCACCTTATTGGGGATTAAAATGCCAAATAGGATGTGAGATAAGTTTTCCGTAAAAAAATTATGTAAATTTTCAAAAAACTATTGAAATTAATAGAAAAATATGGTAAAATAGAATTACAGAAGGTGGGGAACGGAAATAAAAAAGAATAGGGGGGTTTTAATTGGAAGAGAATCAATTAACACTTCTATTTAATATATCAGATGTTAAACAAATGTCAGAAAACAGTTTAAATGCAAAATTCAAAAAATGCATGGTTTCTGTGGCAAGTAGAACACTTGATATATTAGGTGGATTAGTGGGATGTGTATGTGTGATACCGATTATGATTGCGGTTATCATTAGTAATATGAGAGATAAGGATTTCGGACCAATCTTTTTTACCCAAGAGAGAATTGGGAAAAATGGAAAGCTATTTAAAATGTACAAGTTCAGGACAATGGTAAAAGATGCTGACAAAAAATTAGAAGAATTATTAGCAACAGATGAAATGGCACGAAAAGAATATCAAAAATATAAAAAATTAAAAAATGATCCAAGAGTCACCAAATTTGGTAAATTTTTAAGGAAAACAAGTTTAGATGAATTTCCTCAATTTTTCAATGTATTAAAAGGAGAAATGACATTGGTAGGGCCTAGGCCATATCTTCCAAGAGAAAAGGAAGATATGGGAGAATATTATTCTTACATAATTCAACACAAGCCAGGTGTAACAGGGTATTGGCAAATTACTGGTAGAAATGATGTGACTTTTGAAAATAGAGTGGATATTGATTTTAAGTATCATTACAAAAAATCCTTGTCCAATGATATTAAAATTTTGTTGATAACAGTATTAGTAACCATAAAGAGAAAAGGTGCGATGTAATAAATAAGAAAAGGATTTGGGCTGAACGATACTCCGAAGAGTAGAGTTCAGCCCAGGTTCTTTTTTACTATACAGGATTGACATGAATGATGACTTTATTGATTTTTTCAAGTGCTACAATATCTTGTTCTAAATGATCGGCGAGGTCATGACTTTCAAAGGTGCTTAGATTTCCATCCACAGAAATTGTCAAAATGACAACATAGTGATACCCAATGGGCGTTGCATATAAATCGCTGACATCTTTGATTTTATCATGCTCTTTGACAAGGGTTAAAATGTGATGTTTGGTTTCTTCATCTAAGGAAATGTCCATTAAAACATTGTAACTTTCTATTAAAATTGAGAAACCAGAGATAAAAATCCAAATGGAAATTAAAGTTCCAGTGATACCATCAAAATAGAAAAATCCTAGTTTTCCAAGTAAAATAGAAAGTAAAGTAAATGTTGTTACAACACAATCGTTTCGGTGGTCTTTGTAAGAAGAGAGTAAAAGAATGCTATTATGTTGGTGATAGAGTTTTTTGGTGTAACGGTATAAAGTAAATTTGGTAAGGATGGTAATGATACAAACCAGTACGAGAATCCATGAAAAAGTAAAAGTTGCTTTGTGAATTAAACTTAGGATAGAATCGATCAATAATTTTAGTGATACAATTAACATTGTAATACTGATAAACAGTGAAAAGATATATTCTGCTTTCCCATGTCCAAAATTGTGGTTCTGGTCTTCTGGTTCACTGGCGATTTTGTTGCCAATAAAAGTCATAAGAGAAGCCAAAATATCTGATGCACTGTTAAAACTGTCAGCAATCATAGATTGGCTATGACTTGCAAAGCCGATTAATCCTTTGATAATTAGCAGAAAAATATTTCCTAAGATTCCTGCAATTCCAGCATTTTTGATAGATTGAAATTTTTGTTCCATAAAATTACCTCAATTATTTTTTAAAAGTTTCACTACATTATATGAAAATATCTGATAAAAATCAATAAAAAATGTTGAAATTTTTTTGATTTACCATTATAATATATAAAATAACGATTTTTAAAAAGGAGACAAAGATGTCATTTATTGAAGAAATAAAACAAAGAGCCAAGCAGAATCACAAAACGATTGTTTTGCCAGAGGCAATGGATACAAGAATTTTAAAGGCAACAGAGATTATTTTGTCTGAAAAAATATGTGATATTGTGTTAATTGGTCAAGAAATGGAAATAAAAAACAAGGCGAGAGAAGAAAACATCAATATTGAAGGGGCTAAGCTAATTGACTCCACAATAGACAGTAGAGCTACAGAATATGCTAAATTATTGGCTGAAATAGATAAAACGGTCTCCCTAGAAGAAGCACAGGAATTACTTAAAAATCCAGTCTATTTTGGTATGATGATGGTAAAAGCTGGAGATTGTGATGGGTTTGTTTCTGGGGCTATGAATACTACTAAAAATATTCTAAAAACAGCAATGCGCATTTTCAAAAAACAAGGAACGAAAATTTTATCAACAGCTTTATTGATGCTTGTTCCTAATCAAAAATATGGTTCTAAAGATGGAGTATATATTTTTTCAGATTGTGCATTAAATGAAAATCCAGGTTATTTGGCGTTATCTGAAATTGCAATTTCTTCTGCCAAAACATATGAGAAATTTACCAATCAAAAAGCTAAAGTGGCAATGCTTTCTTATGCTACATTAGGGAGTGCTAAATCCAAATCGACTGAAAAAGTTATTAAAGCAACAGAAAGAGTGAAAGCCAAATGGCCAGAATTGATAATTGATGGTGAAGTACAAATTGATACAGCGATTGTGCCAGAAGTAGCAAAAGTAAAAGCACCAGACTCACAGGGAAAAGGCGAAGCGAATGTGTTAATATTTCCAGATATCAATGCTGGGAATATTGGTTGCAAATTAGTAGAACGATTGGGAAAAGCACAGATGTTTGGACCACTTTGTCAAGGTTTGGAAAAACCAATTAATGATTTGTCCAGAGGATGTTCCGTGGCAGATATTGTAGGAACTATTTTGATAACAGCGATTCAATCCTAATAAAAGAAAGGAGAAAAAGATGGAATTAAACAAAAAAAATATGAAAAAAATAATCGGTATCATTACATTCGCAATTGTGTTATATTTCCTTTTGCAAAATGTGGGGACTGTTAAACAGGTAATTGGTAATATTCTGGGTATTTTGTCACCTTTTTTGATTGGAGCAGGTGTTGCTTTTATTTTAAATATTCCGATGAAATTTTTGGAAGGAAAATTATTTAAACCCAAAAAAATGAAAAATGGAAAGGTAAAGCAAAGTAGATTAAAAAGACCTGTTTCGATTCTACTTTCCATTATTTTGGTTTTATTAATTATCAGTTTTGTTATTAAATTAATCATACCACAAATTATTAGTGTAATTGTAATGTTTGCAAGTGAGGTGCCATCACTTTTATATGACCTAAAAGACTGGGCCATTGAGATGACAGAACAATATCCAGATATCAGTAATCAAATAAAGGGAATTGAAATCAATTGGGATAAATTGACCAATGATGCGATTAACTTTATTACTAATATTGCGAGTGGGTTGGTGACATCATCAATAGGGTTTATCGTTTCTTTAATTGGAGGAATTTTTGATACTGTTATTTCACTTGTTTTTGCAATTTATATTTTAGGAAGTAAAGAGAAATTAGGAAAGCAATTTGAAAAAATAGTAAAAGCGTATTTGCCAGAAGACAAGGCAAAATACTTATTGGAAATTGGTTCTTTGTCCAAAAATACTTTTTGCAATTTTATTACAGGACAATGTATAGAGGCTATGATTTTAGGAATTTTATGTTTTATTGGTATGACGTTATTGAAAATACCATTTGCGGCGACAGTTTCAGTAGTTGTTGGGGTAACGGTTTTGATTCCAATGATTGGAGCCTTTATTGGAATGGTGGTTGGAGCTGTTTTGATTGTTTCTATTTCACCAATAAAAGCACTTGTTTTTGTCATTTTTATATTGATTTTGCAACAAATTGAAAACAATGCGATTTATCCAAAAGTTGTGGGCGATTCAGTTGGACTTCCAGGTATGTGGGTATTAGTAGCAGTTGTTGTAGGTGGTAGTTTGGGAGGTGCTTTAGGTTTATTATTAGGACTTCCAACAGTTTCTGTTTTATATAGTATCTTTAGGAATGATGTCAATCAGCGATTGGAAAAAAAGAAAAATCTGACAGATAGGAAAAAAAGTGATGTCTTATAATTCAATAGGAATGCAGTTATTATAATAGAAAGCCCATATAACATGGGCTTTCTAAGATTTTTTAGCTCAAAGAGTTATTTTTCGCACTCGCAACCTTCCTCGATTGATTCGAAGTGACTATCACAACATAAATCAACCCCTTTTAGACATTTTCCTTCTTTTTTGCAATGTTTGCAAATTTTTACGTGTTCTACACGGTTTGCCCAAATATCAATTGCATATTTTTTATCAGCACAAAGAGGGCCAAAAACAAATTCACCTTCTTTGTTTGTAAAACTATGAGAAACTGGTTTTCTACCATGTTTTGTTACTTCTATTAATTTTACAACAGCATCTCTAACAGGCTCATTGCAAGAGTCTTTTACAACACCAAAAATAACATTTCTATGGTCTTCTTCCAAGTTTATTTCTAAATCAAATTGTTTTCCGGTCTCAATGAAACCGTCAATGTCAATCATGTGTTTTTTTTCAAAATCAAAATCCATTTCCATATTAATCCATCCTTTTTTAAAATTTGGGATATATCCCTTACTTTAATATTATGTAAAATCATCTAAAAATGAGACACTTTTTTCCAAAAAATGACAGAATTTCCAAATATTACAAATTCATTACTTTTTCAGAAAATGTATTGACAGAATCATCCATTTTTTAATATAATAAAGTCGATTGTTAACATTAACTGATGTTACATATTTTAAAGAAAAAAGGGGAGGAAAAAATGAGAAAGAGAAATCCAGATAACATAGTTTCTAAGCCTACAAGAAGCCAGCATCGGCATAACATTAGCGGTTCTCATTATTACAATTATCATCATGTTAATTCTTGCAGGAGTAACAGCTTCGATTTTAATTAATACGGGTCTTTTGAAAAATACAAAAGATGCGGTGCAATCTTATGAAAAATCAGAAGTAGAAGAAAAGTTAAGTGTAGCATTTGCAGCAGCATTTTCCAAGAGTGCTTTAAAAGGGGAAGATGTTACAGCTGAAAGTTTACAAGAAGAACTTGATAAAATCGGAATAGACGCAATTGTCTGGCCAGATGACGAAGATGAAAATATTTTACATATCCAAATTGGTGATAAAGACGGTGAATATACCGTTGACATCAATACAGGAACGATAACAGATGGCAAGAAAGATCCAGACAATCCAGAACAGCCAACAGTAGATAATAAAGCACCAGTTATTACATTAGCAAGTAATCGAAACACAAATTGGTCACAAACAGCTAGTGTAAATGTATCAATTGTTGATAGTGGAAGTGGACTAGCCACAGGGGCAAGCATCAAATATGGATGGAGTACAAGTGCAACAACAGCACCAACAGATTATCAAATAGCTGATATCAGTACTTATTCAGAAGGAAGTAAAAATGCATCTTTTACAGCTACTTCAGCTGGATTAACAGGAAAATATTATTTGTGGGTTGTACCAGAAACCTTAAAAGACGTAGCAGGAAATAGTCAAAAAGAGAAAAGAATTTCAACAGGAACTTTTTACTTAGATAACACAAAACCAGTTGTAATATCAGTAACAACCACTTCAAGCGATATCATATTAAGTGCAACAGATGAAATTGGAATTACAGGATATGCTGTAACCACAACCAATACAGCACCAGATTTAGCACAAACAGGAGGTATCGAAGGGAAAGATGGTGTAGATAAATGGATTAGTTGTAGTAGTGTAACAGCCATTAATAATAAAAAATTAACTGGCTATGAACAAGGGACAACCTATTATGTATGGACACGAGATGCAGCAGGAAATATTAGTTCAAGTAAGAGTGGTGAAACAGGAACTGGCACTATTACGAAACCGACAGAAGAAGATTTGAAATATACGGTAACATGGTCTAACACAGAACCAAAAGCAACTGTAAGCTTTACAACAACATCAGAATTCACAATTCAAATTAGTACAGATGGTGGGGCAACCTGGAAACAATATGAAAATGATGCAATAACAGTAAATTCAGGAGAAGCAATTTATGTAAAATACGCAAAAGACAATACACATGGTGATCAATACATTGTTATAACACCAATCTTAGAATATACAATTGTTTATAATGGTAATGGGGAAACAACAGGAAGTACAGAAAATAGCTTACATCGTTACAATGAGGAAAAAGTATTAACCAGAAATGGATATAGTAAAACAGGTCATACATTCCAAAACTGGAACACAAAACAAGATGGAACAGGAATTTCTTATGAAGATGGTGCAAAAGTAAATAATTTAGCTCAAGTAAATGGAGCAACGGTAACACTATATGCACAGTGGAAAGAAGTTCCAAATCCAAATACACCATATCGTGTAGAACATTATCAAATGGATTTGGATGGAAATTATCCAACCACGCCAACGGAAACAGAGAACAAGGCAGGAACTTCTAATACAGTAGCATCATCGAACAGTAAAAATTATACAGGCTTTACAGAAAATGAAGCAAAACGAGAAAATGTAGGTGCTAACATTGCAGCAGATGGAAGTTTAGTAATTAAATATTATTATGCAAGAAACAAATATGAGTATACAGTTGAGACTGTAGAAGGTGTAACATCCACTGCTGAAAATACACCTTCTGGTACTTATTATTATGGAACAACTATAAAATTAAGAGCAACTTTAAATGATGGATATACATGGAGTAGTTGGGCCAGTAGCAATACCAGTTTGGTAGAAAATAAATCGCAAATTAATGCAAGCTTTACAATGCCAGCTGGAGCTATCACTATGACACCAAATGCCTCTCGAATGGAATACACAATAACGTATCATTTAGATGGAGGTACTTTGCCAGAAGGTAAAGAAAACCCAACTGTTTATACAGTTACTACTGCAGAAATTACTTTAACCAATCCAACCAGAAATGGCTATACATTTCTGGGTTGGACAGGAAGTAATGGACAAACGCCTCAAACAACAGTTAAAATTGCACCAGGAAGCACAGGAAACAGAACCTATACTGCCAATTGGCAGCCAGATAAACAAGCAATCAAAGTAGGGGATTTAGAGATTTATCAAGTCTATGGAGATGGGATTTATCGAGATGAGGACTGCACAGAAAAAATGACAACAACTGAAAATCCAATCCAGCCATTACCAACTAAAGATGGGTATGAATTTGGTGGTTATTATACTGAAGAAAACGGTGGCGGTACCCAAATGATTGATGAAAATGGCTATAAAACAACAGAATTTACCCCAACAACCAATCTTGAGAATTTGGAACTTTATCCACACTGGATTAAAAGAGGGGATGTAACCTACAAAATAGAACATTACAAAATGGGGACAAATGGAAGTTATCCAGAAAAAGCAACTGAAACGGAAAATCGTACAGGAACAACAGGAGAAACTGCTGAATCAGCCCCAAAAACGTATGAAGGTTTTACAGAAAATGAAGCCAAAAGAGAGCAAGTAGGGGCTGCTATCATAGCAGATGGCAGTTTAGTGATTAAATATTATTACGAAAGAAATAAATATGATTTTATTTTACAAACACCTGATGAAGGTGCCCTAATAACAGGATGTTCAGCAACAGGTAAATATTATTATGAAGCAGATATTAACTTAGCCATAGCACCAGAAACAGGATACGAATTTACTGGTTGGATGAGTAGTAATCCTGATTTGGTGGGGCATATAACTACTAATACAGGAACGTTCAAGATGCCAGCTGGGTCAATCACCATGACAGCGAAGATTGCACCAATTGAATATAAAATTGAATACGATTTGGCGGGTGGTAGTTTATCAGAAGGAGTAATCAATCCAACTAGTTATACTGTAACAACAACCGATATTTCGTTAAGCAATCCAATTAGACCAGGCTATACATTCCTTGGGTGGACAGGACATAATGGAGAAACACCAGAAACAACAGTTATTATTTCACAAGGAAGTACAGGAAATAGAAAATATATAGCTAATTGGCAAGCCAAAACTTACCAAATTGAATATGATTTAGCAGGTGGAAGGTTACCAGAAGGAGTAACAAATCCAACAACTTATACAACAATAACAGGAGAAATTACATTAAATAATCCAATCAAAACAGGTTATACCTTTTTAGGTTGGACAGGAAGCAATGGAACAGTACCAGAAACAACGGTTAAGATTTTGCCAGGAAGTACAGAGGATAGAAAATATACAGCCAACTGGCAAGCAGAAACATATGCAATAAAGGTAGGGGATTTAACAATCTATCAAATCTATGGAGAAGGGATTTATCGAGATGAAACATGTACAGAAAAAATGACAACAACTGAAAATCCAATCGAAGTGCCAACCAGAGATGGTTATGAATTTGGTGGTTACTACACCGAAGAAAATGGCCAAGGTAGCCAAATGATTAACGAAAATGGTTATAAAACAACAGAATTTACCCCAACAACTAACTTGGAAAATCTAGAGTTATATCCACACTGGATTAAAAGAGGAGATGTAACTTATAAGGTAGAACATTACAAAATGGGATTAAATGGACTTTATCCAGAAACAGCAACAGAGACAGAAAATAAAACAGGAACCACAGGGGAAACAGCAACTTCTACTCCAAAAGGATATGAAGGATTTACGGAAGATACAAGTCGTAGAGAACATGTTGATGAACCTATTATAGCAGATGGAAGTTTGGTGATTAAGTATTATTATGAAAGAAATAAATACAAATTTACAGCAGAAAGTTCAGAAGGGGTAATAACGACCTCAACAACAGAAGATGGAACTTATTATTATCAAGCTGATATCAACTTAAGTGCTGGAGCAGAAACAGGGTATCGTTTCACAGATTGGAGTAGTAGTAATCCAGATTTAGTACCGAATATCACAACTGCCAATACTACTTTTATGATGCCAGCTGGAGATATTACTATGACAGCAAATGCTTCAATTATAGAATATCAGATAACCTATGATTTAGTAGGTGGAACATTGACAAAAGAAAACCCAGCCACATATAATGTTAAAACGAAAACGTTTACTTTAAATAATCCTACCAAACAAGGTTATCATTTCCTAGGTTGGACTCAAAATAAGGAAGAAGAACCAACAGCTGAAGTCACTATTTCACAGGGAAGTACAGGTAACAAGACCTATACAGCAAACTGGGAAGTCATATCTTACGAAATTAAGTATGAGGGAATAGAGGGAGCTTCTTTCCCAAATGGAAATAATCCAACGAGTTATACGATAAATACAACAGATATTACCTTAAAAGCTCCAGCAAAACCAGGTTATCGATTTACTGGTTGGACAGGTAGCAATGGTACAACAGGACAAGTCAATGTAACCATTTCACAGGGAAGTACAGGTGACAAGACCTACACAGCCAACTGGGAAGAAGAAACGTATAACATTAATTATGAGTTAAATGGAGGAACATTGCCAGATAATGCACCAAATGCTTATACTGTTACATCAGAAGAAATTATCTTACTTAATCCAACCAAAGTGGGATACACTTTTACTGGTTGGACAGGTAGCAATGGTACGACCCCACAAGAAGAAGTAAGAATTTCACAAGGAAGCACAGGTCATAAAACATACACAGCTAATTGGCAAGTGAATGGATATACTTTTACATTAGGAAGTACAACAGGAGTATCAACCGAAGGAAGTACACGGCACAGGTACATATACTTATGGTACACAAATTAATGTAAAAGCAACAGTAAGTCCAGGTTATACTTGGAATGAATGGGAAAGTAGTAATCCAGATAAAGTAGGAAATTCGCAAGATTTAGAGTATACGTTTACCATGCCAGATTGTGCTATTACAATGGTGCCAAAGGTAATATCCAACCAATATACAATTACGTTAGACAACCAAGGGGCAACAACAGCAGGAACTGGTAAAATATATGAAAAATTCAATACAGGTATTTATTTAGACCAAGAAAATGCGAAAGAAATGACTGCTACAGAAAATGCAATCACAATACCAACGAGAGAAGGTTATACTTTTGGAGGATATTATACAGAAAAAGCTGGAGCAGGAATCCAGAGGATCAATGCTGATGGATATAAAGTAACAACCTTTTTACCAACAGAATATACAGCAGATGCAACATTATTTGCACAATGGTTACCAGATGGAGCTACCAAATATAAAGTGGAACATTACCAAATGGATTTAAGTGGAGCTTATCCAGAAACGGCAACAGAAACGGAAAATAAGACAGGAACTACAGGAGAGAAGGCTGAATCAGTAGCTAAAAGGTATCCAGGATTTAGTGAAGAAGAAGAAAGAAGAGAAAATGTAGGAGCAGAGATTTTAGCAGATGGAAGTTTGGTGATTAAATATTATTATGCAAGAAATCAATATCAATATATATTAGGAAATGCAGAAGGAATTAAAACAACAGAAGGAAGCTCAGAGTCAGGAAGTTACTATTATGGAGCAACGATTTCATTAAGTGCAATCGTGGATACTGGTTACAGATGGAGTAAATGGACCAGTAGTGATGTAACTTTACTACAAGATATTTTAACACCAACAGCTACTTTTACGATGCCAGCAGGCGATGTTACAATGACACCAACCGTTACAGCGAATGAATATAGCTTTACTTTAGGGTCTGCTGTAGGGGTATCTACAAAAGATAGTTCGCAATCAGGAAATTATCCATATGGAGCAACGATTACATTAAAAGCGACACCATTAGAAGGTTATACTTGGAAAGGATGGATTAGTAGTGATACTAATTTAACAGGAAATATAGAAACACAAGAGGCTACCTTTACAATGCCAGCAGGCGATGTTACAATGACACCAACGGTACAAGGAAATGCCTATACGGTTAATTACTACAATGGAGAAGCAAGTTTAGGGTCTTCTGTTCATACCTATGGAACTACTCAGAATTTGAAAACTATAACAGAATTAAATGGAATGCAAGATGGATTTGAATTTTATGGATGGGCGATAGATGGTTCAACGACTAGAGCATATACAAATGGTGAAAGTGTTAATAATTTGGTAACAGAAGCAGAAGGAACTATCAATTTATATGCTATTTGGAAACGAGATGTAGTCTTTTATTCAGGAGCCAATGGAGCTAATCGAGAAACAGTAGCACAGTATTATAACCCAAAAGAGGCAACGTATTTGACAACTGCTCCAACAGCGATTTCAACGTTAGATGGCTGGCAAAGCTTAGGTTGGAGATCAGATGATGTGGCAGGTGACAAAGAAATAGAAACTGGAAAAACAACCAATTCAAATGCAACGGAATTTTATGCAGTTTATAGTAGGGAAGCTAATTTCTATTCTGGAATTAATAAAGCAGTAGTACAAAAAGCGACGCAATATTATAGTGCAAGCAATCGATATCAAGTAGTAACACCAACGGAGCCAACAGAAATTGCTTCTTGGACGATAACAGGTTGGCGTGATGATACAACGGCAGGACAGTCAGAAATAGCAACAGGCTCTACAATTGATTCAAGTGTAAAGGAATTTTATGCAGTATATCAAAGAACATTGACAATTCAATATGATGCAAATGGAGGAGAAGGAGAGGTTCCAAACCAAGACAGTATACAATATTACAATACCAATGGAGCCATAACAAGCCCAGTTTTTGCTTTACGTACAAATCAATTTGCTTATACAGGCTATAACTTTGTTGCTTGGACAGAGGCACCTAATACAGGAACTCAATATTTGCCAAATGCAAACTTTACATTTGCAAATCCAGTGGGAACACAGAATACGAGTAAGACATTTTATGCAAAATGGAGTACAGGTGAATATGAGATAACTTATGTATTAAATGGAGGTGCTCTTCCACAAGGAGAAAACAACCCAAGCAAGTATAGTATAACATCGGATGATATTAGATTAAATAATCCAGTAAAACAAGGATATACTTTCACTGGTTGGACAGGAAGCAATGGGGCAACACCACAAAAAGAGGTAGTCATTCCTCAAGGAAGTACAGGAAATAAAACTTATACAGCAAATTGGGAAGCTAATGTTTATGAAATTACGTTAAATACCCAAGATGCAAAAGAGTCAGGTACAACACACTTATATGAGAAATATGGAGAAGGTGTTTCTTTAACAGAAGATTGTGCTAAATTTGTGAGTACAATTACCATTCCAACCTATGATGGATATCGATTTGGAGGTTATTATTCAAAACAAAACGGGGAAGGAACTCAAATGATTGATGCAACAGGAAAAATCACTTTTTCAGCAACAGCCTTTCTAGAAGATACTACCTTATTTGCTAATAAATTACCAGCAGATGGAATTGGTTATACAGTAGAACATTATTTAATGGATACAAATGGTAATTACCCAAATGAAGCGTCATATATAGAAGAAAAAACAGGAACAACTGGAGAGGTAGCAATTTCGAGTGCTCGACAAGACGAAGGATTTGAATTAGCAGAGAGTAATAATGTAGGAGCTAAAGTTTTGGGAGATGGAAGTTTAGTTATTACATATAAGTATTCGAGAAATCAATATGAATATACACTACAGCCTGTAGTAGGAGTAGATACGAGTAAAGGAACACAGTCAGGAACGTATTATTATGGACAAACGATAAATTTGAAGGCAATTGTAGAAAGTGGATATAGATGGAGTAATTGGACAAGTAATGATACAACATTAAACACATCTGAACAAGAAACCAGTTTTGTAATGCCAGCAAAAGATATTATTATGACGCCAAATATAATATTAACTTCGTATAATATAACTTATGATTTGACAGGAGGTCAGTTACCAGCAGGAACGACAAATCCAAGTACTTATACAATAGTATCTAGTGAAATTACGCTAAAAAATCCTGTAAAAGAAGGATATACCTTCATAGGATGGACAGGATCAAATGGAACAGAACCGCAGACCACGGTTAGGATTCCAAAAGGTAGTACTGGAAGTAAGCAATATACAGCAAATTGGAGAGAAGTTACGTATAACATAGAATACGACTTAGATGGAGGCCAATTGCCAAATGGAGTAACCAATCCAACATCATATACAATACAATCTGAAGCAATTACATTAAATAATCCAACTAAAACAGGTTATACATTTATAGGATGGACAGGAGCAAATGGAATAGAACCACAGACTACTGTTACAATACAAAAAGGAAGTATGGGAGACAAAACTTATAAAGCTAATTATTTAGATGCTACTGCACCAACAATCACATTAGGAACAAATGGAAATACAACTTGGTCGAAAACAGCAAGTGTAACGGTAACATTAGCAGACAATATAAGTGGTTTGGCAACAGGTGCTGAAATACAATATGGATGGAGTCTAAGTAATGAAGAAGAACCTTCAACGTATACAACTGCTAATATAAATAGTTATTCATCAGGTGCCAAAAGTGCAACCTTTATAGCGACAGCTAGTGGCTTAACAGGAAAATATTATTTATGGATAAAACCAAAAATTTTAAAAGATGTTGTAGGAAATACACAAACCCAGTTACAGAAATCGACTTCAACTTTCTATTTTGATAATACACCTCCAGATGCAACATTTAGTACGAGTGATGGAAATTATATGATAGAGACAACTTCAAGTATAGCGTCAATTTCTACGAAAGTTACAGTAACTGATGCAGGAGGAAGTGGCGTATTGGCTAGTTCATTAGGATATGCATGGACTAATAGTAATACACAGCGACCAACCTCTTGGAGCTCTTTTATTAATGGAGAAACAATAACAAAAACAGACGTCACAACAGGTACATGGTATTTATGGGTAAAATATAATGATTTAGCAGGACATAATGCAAATGCAAATGGCTATTTAACCAAATGTAGTGGTGCATTTGTAGTGGAGAGTCCAAATGTAACATTGGATTCAACAAGTTATACTTATGATGGAAATCCAAAAACTCCAACGCCAAGAGTTGTATTTAATGGAAGAACGTTAACAAATGGAGTAGATTATACAGTATCATATAGTAATAATATAAATGCAGGAGATAATACTGCAATATGTACAATAACAGGTAAAGGAAACTATTCTGGAGTAAAAAATATAAACTATTCAATTAACAAAGCTACTATAAATCCACATGTAAGTATGAGTGGATACACTTATGGAACGACTAAAAAAGATCCAACGATTACTGGAAATACAGGAAATGGAACCGTAACTTATTACTATAATACAACGAATTCAACAACAGGAGGAACGGATTGGACCAACGTAACAAGTGCGACCAGCTTAAATCCAGGAACCTATTATATGTATGCTATAGTAGGAGCAACAGATAATTATAATGGAGTTACAACCACAACGGTATCTTTTACAATAGAAAAAGTAACAATCAATCCAACTACAGTAATGACAGGATATACGTATGGAGGAACTAAAAAGACACCAAGTGTAAATGGAAATACAGGAAATGGAAAAATAACGTATTATTATAATACAACGAATTCAACAACAGGAGGAACGGCTTGGACCAATGTAACAAGTGCGACCAGTTTAAATGCAGGAACGTATTATATGTATGCAACGATAGCAGAAACATCAATTTATAAAGGAGCAACAACAGCGGCTGTAAGGTTTACAATAGCAAAAGGAACCATAAGTCCAGTGGTTAATATGAATGGATATAGTTATGGAGGCACTAAGAGTACCCCAACAGTAAGTGGAAATACAGGAGGCGGGGCAGTAACCTATTATTATAATACAACAAATTCAACGACAGGAGGAACTGCTTGGTCAACGGTAGCAAATTCTACCAGTTTAGATGCAAAGACCTATTATATGTATGCAACAATAGCAGCAACAACGAATTATAATGGAGCAACAACAGCAGCAGTAGCGTTTACAATAGCAAAAGGAGATTTAGGAACGAGTGATATAAATCCAACAGTAAGTATGAATGGATATACGTATGGAGGTACCAAGAGTACTCCAACAGTAAGTGGAAATTTAGGAAATGGAACCGTAACCTATTATTATAATACAACGAATTCGAATACAGGAGGAACAGCGTGGACAAGTGTCACAAATGCAAGGACTTTAAATGCGGGAACGTATTATATGTATGCAACAATAGCAGCAACTAGCAATTATAATGGAGCAACAACAGCAGCAGTAGCGTTTACAATAGCAAAAGCATCAATAAGTCCAAGTGTAAATATGACAGGATATTCATATGGAGCTTCAAAAAATAATCCAAGTATAAATGGAAATACAGGAAATGGAACAGTAACGTATTATTATAATACAACGAATTCAACGACAGGAGGAACGGCCTGGTCAACTGTAACCAGTTCAACCTCATTAGCACCAAGAACGTATTATATGTACGCAGTAGTAAGTGAAACGACGAATTATAATGGAGCTAAAACAGCGACAAAGGCATTTACGATATCACAAGGAACCATAAATCCAACAGTGAATATGGCTAATTATACGTATGGAGGCACTAAGAGTACTCCAACAATAAGTGGAAATACAGGAAATGGAACGGTAACGTATTATTATAATACAACGAATTCGAATACAGGAGGAACAGCCTGGTCAAATGTAACCACTTCAACCAGTTTAAATGCAGGAACGTATTATATGTATGCGGAAGTAAGTGCAGCAGGAAATTATCAAAAAGCAACGACACCAACAAAAGCGTTTACAATAGCAAAAGCATCAATAACACCAACAGTAAGTATGGTTGGCTATAATTATGGAGGAACAAAAAAGAATCCAACAGTAAATGGAAATCCAGGAGGCGGAACGGTAACGTATTATTATAATACAACGAATTCGAATACAGGAGGAACAGCCTGGTCAAATGTAACCACTTCAACCAGTTTAAATGCAGGAACGTATTATATGTATGCGGAAATTGGTGCAACCAGTAATTATAATGGAGCCAAAACAGCAACAGTATCATTTACGATATCACAAGGAACCATAAATCCAACAGTGAATATGGCTAATTATACGTATGGAGGCACTAAGAGTACTCCAACAATAAGTGGAAATACAGGAAATGGAACGGTAACGTATTATTATAATACAACGAATTCAAATACAGGAGGAACTGCTTGGTCAACGGTAGCAAATTCTACTAGTTTAAATGCTGGAACGTATTATATGTATGCAGTAGTGGCTGCAAAAGGTAATTACGCTGGAGCGACAACAGCATGCAAAGCATTTACAATTTCGAAAGGTGTAATGAGCAATTTAGTTCTAACCATGCAAGGATATTCTTATGGAGGAACGAAGAGTAATCCAAGTGTAAGTGGAAATGTGGGAGGCGGAGTTATAACTTATAATTATAGAAGCTCTTCTACAAATGGTTCACCGTGGAGTGCTGTAACAAGTTCAACGTCTTTAGCTCCAGGAGAATATACCATGGTTGCAGTGATAGAGGAAACACGAAATTATGAAGGAGCGACAATAACGAAAAACTTTACAATTACAAAGGGAACCTTAACGCCAACGGTAAGTATGAGTGGGTATACATATGGAGGCACCAAGAGTAACCCAGGAATAAGTGGAAATGCAGGAGGAGGAACGGTAACCTACTATTATAATACAACAAATTCAAATACAGGAGGAACACTGTGGACAACTGTAACGAATGCTACTAGTTTAAATGCAAAAACGTATTATATGTATGCAGTGGTAGCGGGGAATAATAATTATAATGAAGCAAGAACAGCAGCAGTGGCCTTTACAATAGCGAAAGCGAATATAAGCCCATCTGTAGTAATTAATAATTATGCGTATGGAGGCACAAAGAGTGTACCAAGTGTAAGTGGGAATACAGGAAATGGAAAAATAACATATTATTATAATACAAGTAGTTCAACAACAGGAGCAAAATTATGGACAGAAGTAAGCAGTTCGACGTATTTAAATGCAGGAACGTATTATATGTATGCCAAGATAGATGAATCAACCAATTATAATGCTGCACAAACTCAAATAAAGACATTTACAATAACAAAAGGAACCATAAGTAATCCAGAAGTAAGTATGAATGATTACACATATGGAGGTACCAAGAGTAACCCAGGAATAAGTGGAAATACAGGAGGTGGGGCAGTAACTTATTATTATAATACAACGCGTTCAACGACAGGAGCAAAATTATGGACAGAAGTAAGCAGTTCGACGTATTTAAATGCAGGAACGTATTATATGTATGCCAAGATAGCGACGACAACCAATTATAATGCTGCAGAAACACAAATAATTTCTTTTAAAGTATTGCAAAAGGATTTAGGAACAGGTGATATAAAACCAACGGTAAGTATGAGTGGTTATACGTATGGAGGCACAAAAAGTGTACCAAGTGTAAGTGGGAATACAGGAAATGGAACAGTCACTTATTATTATAGTTCTACCAATACGAATACAGGAGGAACAGCTTGGACAAATGTAAGCAGTTCAACGTATTTAAATGCAGGAACGTATTATATGTATGCAGTGATAGCACCAACTACAAATTATAAAGGAGCGACAACAGGAACAGTAGCCTTTACAATAGCAAAAGCAACGATAAATCCAGGTATAAGTATGAATGGATATATGTATGGAGGAACCAAAAGTACACCATCTGTAAGTGGAAATTTAGGTGGAGGAGAGGTAATCTATTATTATAATCAAGATAATAGTGGTGATTTTGGAACAGAATGGACGAAAGTACTAGATTCAACAACCTTGGCACCAGGAACGTATTATATGTTTGCAGTAATATCAGAAACAACAAATTATATGGGAGCAACCACAAGGACAACATCATTTGTAATATCAAAAGGAAATATAACGCCAACAATAAGTATGAATGGATATACGTATGGAGGAACCAAGAGTACTCCAACAGTAAGTGGAAATTTAGGAAATGGAACGGTAACGTATTATTATAATACCAGTAGTTCAACGACAGGGGCAAAATTATGGACAGGAGTAACGAGTTCGACGTATTTGAATGCTGGAGACTATTATATGTATGCAGTAATAGGTGAATCCAATAATTATAAAGGAGCAACAACAGGAATTGTAAAATTTACTATATCGAAAAAATCACTAGGGGTTACAAGAACAATAATGGATGGATATACGTATGGAGGAACCAAAAGCACACCATCTGTAAGTGCAGTAGGGGGAATGCCAGCAAATGCTCAAATAACATTTTACTATAATACAACGAATTCAACGACAGGAGGTAAATTATGGACAGGTGTAACCAGTTCAACCTATTTAAATGCAGGAACGTATTATATGTATGCCAAAGTAGTTGCTGCAAATTATAATGATGTAACGACACCAACAGTTGCTTTTACAATAGCAAAGGGAAATTTGACAGGTTTTGGAGTAAGTATGAGTAATTATACGTATGGAGGCATAAAATCCACACCAACAATAGTTGATTTATCTCCAGTTGGTTCAAGACTACTTCCATCAGGTGTAACAGTAACTTATTATTACAATACAAGTGGTTATACAAGTCAAGGAAGTTTATGGACAGAAGTAGCTGGTTCAACTGATTTAGATGCAGGAACTTATTATATGTATGCAGTAATAGGTGAATCTACTAATTATAACGGGACGACAATATCATCACAGAGGTTTACAATAGAAAAAGGAAGTGGAAAAGTAACTTTAACAGCAGATTCTGGAACGATAGTTTATTCAGATTCCATAAAAGAATCTCAAACAGTTCTGATACGTGATAATCTAAGTCGTGGTACGATAACAGTATCTAGTTCAAATACTTCAATAGCGACAGTAAGTTATAGTTCAAGTTCTGTAACAGTTAGCCCAGGAACAAGTTCAGGAGTAGCAACAATAACGGTAAGATCAGCAGCAACAACCAATTATGCAGAAGCAACAGCAACTTATTCAATAATGGTAGTAAAAGCCAATAATTATAGTGGTACTTACAATGGAAATGCTCATGGAATTTCAGTAACTTGTCCAGGAGCAACCATAACTTATGCAAGTTCACAAAATGGCACATATAGTAGTACACTGCCAACTTATACAAATGTAGGAACTTATACAACCTATTATAAAGTAGACAAAACAGGACATATAACAGCAACAGGAAGCAAAACAGTAACAATAACTACTAAATCAGTAAGTAGTTTAACCGTAGCAGCTATATCCAATTACACCTATGACGGAACAGCCAAAAGGCCAAATCCAACCATAAAAGATGGAACCAAAACATTAACTAAAGATACAGATTATACTTTATCTTATAGTAACAATGTTAATATTGGAACAGCAACTTGTACGATCACAGGGAAAGGAAATTATACAGGAACAAGAAGTGTAACATTTAAAATAACATCGAGTTCATCATCAGGCTCAAGTACAGGCTCATCATCAGGCTCAACTACAACACCTAAAGATATGAGTTTATTAACAGTAGTTTTAAATCAAACCACCTATTCATATAATGGTTCAGCTAAACAGCCATCGGTAACAGTAAAGGATGGAACAAAGATGTTGTTAAAAGGAGTAGATTATACCGTATCTTATAGTGACAACGTCAACATAGGAACAGCATACTGCAACATTACAGGAACAGGAAGTTATACAGGAACAGTAAGAAGAACATTTAAAATAACTTCACCAACGATATCTAACTTAGGAATAAGCTATAATGTTTCAGGACAGTATTTATATCTAACAATGGCTAGTACAGTTCTTAAGAATAGTACGATATATATATCAACAGATGCAATAAATTGGGATCCTGGAACAACACCTTCGACTTCAAATCAAAAAATGTGGGTATGGCCATATGGTTATGTGGCAACTGGTGGAGCTAAACCAAATCCAGGAACAGTTTATATAAAATATGTTGCTAAGGATGGTCAGGTAACTGCTTATAGTTCAATAACAAGTACAGGAGTAAATACAGCAGGAAATCTACATTGGAATACATCTAAACCATCAAGTTCATCATCAGGTTCATAAATAAGACTCAAAAATAAAAACGAGGTGAAAAGATTTTGAAGTGAACCCAAATTATTAGACAAAAAAGTTTAATAAGGAGGGTTCATTTTCTATGTCAAAATATTCAAATGAATTTAAATTAGAAGTAATAAATAAAATGCGAAGAATGTATTAAAGTAATGTTGTAAATAAATGTGTGTTTTCGTAATTTTGTGATTTGAAAGCACTATGTGCAAGCAAAGGTACTTTATAGGGTCATTAAGGCTTCATTTCTCCTTTTTTAATACCTTTTTATGGTTTCTATTACAAATACGTCAATTTAGCCATTTTAATGCGTTGATTTAAAAAAACAATTTCTTGATACCCTATAATTTTATGGCCTTTAGACGCATAAAAACATATCATAAATTAATTATTTTGAAAAAATAGACATTTATCTCTAAAATCTCTAAAAAATCCATTTAAAATGGTTTTATGATTTTAAAAAATACAAGAACGAAAATGGAAAAAACGCTTTCTTTTTTCTCCAATTTATGTTATAATAGAAACGAAAAAAATCAGGGGGGAAAAAATGAACGATAACATTATCATAAAAGGTGCAAAAGAACACAATTTGAAAAATATTAGTCTTCAGATTCCAAAAAATAAATTGGTGGTTATTACAGGACTTTCTGGTTCTGGAAAATCATCGCTTGCGTTTGATACAATTTATGCAGAAGGACAACGAAGATATGTTGAAAGTTTGTCATCTTATGCTAGACAATTTTTAGGAATTATGGAAAAACCAAATGTAGAATCCATAGAAGGGCTTTCTCCAGCGATTTCAATTGACCAGAAAACTACTTCCAAAAATCCACGTTCAACAGTTGGAACAGTCACAGAAATTTATGATTATATTCGTTTGTTATATGCTAGAATAGGGGTGCCTTATTGTCCTAATTGTGGTAAAAAGATTGAAAAGCAAACGTTGGATCAAATTGTTGATACGATTATGGAACAAGAAGAAGGAATCAGAATTCAAATTTTAGCTCCTGTCATTCGTAGTAAAAAAGGAGAATTTACCAAGCTTTTTGAGAATATGCAAAAAGAGGGATTTGTACGAGTTAGAATTGATGGTGAAATGTTTGAACTGACGGATGATATTGAATTGGACAGAAATAAAAAGCATGATATTGATATTGTAGTGGATCGACTTGTTATGAAAGAAGAGATTCGAAATCGACTTACTGAATCTATTGAAACAGCGATGGCACATAGTGATAATCTTGTTAAAGTGGATTTTGTGGGGAAGGGTGAGAAATTATTTAGTGGTAATTACGCTTGCCCAGATTGTAATATTAGTTTTGAAGAGCTAACACCACGTATGTTTTCTTTCAATAATCCAATGGGGGCGTGTCCAGAATGTACAGGAATTGGCTATTTGATGAGAATAGATGAAGATTTGATTATCCCAGACAAAAATAAAACATTGTATGATGGTGTCAAAGCGTTTGGCTCAAGTACTATGAAACGTGGAGATACGATGGCCAAAATGTATTTTGAAAGCATTGCAAAACATTATGGAGTAAATATTGAAAAACCAATTAAAAAGTTGTCACGTGAGTTTTTGGAGAAAATTTTGTATGGGACAGGAGAGGAAGAGATCGATTTTGAATATACTTCGGCAACAGGAACTAGAAAGTTTACGTGTGCTTTTGAAGGTGTTATTCCAACACTGGATAGACGTTATCGTGAGACAAAATCAGAAGGTATGCGTCATTTTTATGAAATGTATATGAGTGAAAGTCCTTGTAGATGTTGTGAAGGAGCACGTTTAAAAAAAGAAGTTTTGGCAGTAAGAGTAGGTGACAAAAATATTAATGAATTGACTGATATGCCAATTCATAAAATCAAGGATTATTTGGCAAATCTAACACTTAGCAAAAAGGAGAAGATGATTGCTGAGTTGATTTTTAGAGAGTTGAATTTGAGATTGCAGTTTTTGATTGATGTTGGATTGGAATATTTAACGTTGTCAAGAAGTAGTGGAACCTTGTCTGGTGGTGAGGCACAACGTATTCGATTGGCTACACAAATTGGTTCAGGACTTTCTGGGGTTTTGTATATTTTGGATGAACCAAGTATTGGGTTACATCAAAGAGATAATGATAAATTATTGGAAACATTGAAAAAATTGCGTGATTTAGGTAATACATTAATTGTGGTAGAACACGATGAAGATACGATGTATGTAGCTGACCAAATTGTTGATATTGGACCTGGTGCAGGGGTACATGGTGGGAATGTGATTGCACAGCGGAACAGCAGAGGAAATCAAACAAATTTCAGATTCGGTTACAGGTCAATATTTAAGTGGAAGGAAAAAAATTGCAGTACCAAAAACGAGACGAAAAGGTGCACCAGGCAAATGCATTGAAATAATAGGAGCACAAGAACATAATTTGAAACAGATAAATGTCAAAATTCCACTTGGTGTATTTAATTGTGTGACAGGTGTTTCAGGTTCTGGAAAATCGACTTTGATTAATGAAATTTTGTATAAATATTTGGCGAGGGAAATCAACAAATCAAATGAAAAGCCAGGAAAATGTGATTCTATAAAAGGAATCTCTAACATTGACAAAATCATTAATATTGACCAGTCGCCAATTGGAAGAACACCACGTTCGAATCCAGCCACCTATACAGGGGTTTTTGATATTGTGCGTGATATTTATGCTGGTACGAATGAGGCCAAAATGCGTGGTTACCAAAAGGGAAGATTTAGTTTTAATGTTTCTGGTGGACGTTGCGAAGCATGTCAAGGAGATGGCGTGGTTAAAATTGAGATGAATTTTTTGCCAGATATTTATGTGCCTTGTGAAGTATGCAATGGAAAACGTTATAATAGAGAAACATTGGAGGTAAAATATAAAGGGAAAAGCATTAGTGATGTTTTGAATATGACAGTAGAGGAGGCTTTGGAATTTTTTAGCAATATTCCACGTATACGTGATAAAATTCAGACTTTAGCAGATGTTGGATTGGGATATATTAAACTTGGACAACCTTCAACAACCCTTTCAGGAGGTGAGGCACAACGTGTGAAATTGGCTACAGAATTATCCAAAAGAGCAACTGGAAAAACACTTTACATTTTGGATGAACCAACAACAGGGCTTCATATTGGAGATGTCCATAAATTGATTGATATTTTGCAAAGATTGGTCGATACAGGCAATACCATTGTGGTAATTGAACATAATTTAGATTTGATTAAAACGGCAGATCATATAATCGATTTAGGACCTGAAGGTGGGGATAAAGGCGGAGAAGTAATTGCGATTGGCACACCTGAGCAGATAATAAGAAATGATAAATCACATACAGGGAAATTTTTGAAAAAATATTTGGAAAAATAAAGGATACATGAAAAAAACAATATTTTTCAAAAAATTATAAAAAATGTCTTGACATACCAGCATTTTGCGAATATAATGCAAGAAGAAACAGCTTAGGGGAGGTACAAAATAAAGAATGTTAGATACCAAAAGATATCATTTTGAAAGTGAATATACGGATTTATCAGATGAAAAGTTGATTGAAAAAATAAAAGCAGGCGATAAGAATGCATTAGATTATTTACTAAATAAGTATCGAGATATTGTCACAATGAAAGCAAATCGATTTTTTATTATCGGAGCAGAAAGAGATGATATGATTCAAGAAGGTTTTTGGGGTTTATACAAAGCCATTCAATCTTTTGATTCTGAAAAACAAAATTCTTTTCGTTCATTTGCTAATTTATGCATTGAAAGACAGCTGATAACAACAATTAAAACTTCAAATCGTCAAAAAAATATTCCACTCAATTCGTCTTTTTCATTAAATGTTTCAGCCTATGATGAAAATGATGATATGTCCGTAATAGATGTGTTAGATGCCAAAACAGTGGAAGATCCGCTTGAAACCATCATAAAAAAAGAATATTATGCAAGTGTCGAAAGCAAAATTGATCAAAATTTAAGCAAATTTGAAAAAGATGTTTTGAATAAATACATACAAGGCAAAAGTTATGTTGATATAGCCAATAGCCTAGCAGCACCAGTTAAATCAGTTGATAATGCGATTCAAAGAATTCGCAAAAAAGCAATGAAATGTTTAGAGGAAGGAGGGTAAAATCTCCTTCCATTAATGAAAATTTATGCTTCTATAGCTCAGTAGGTAGAGCGCAGCCATGGTAAGGCTGAGGTCGCCAGTTCGATCCTGGCTGGAAGCTCCAAGTGTCGAAAAATGACGAAATTTCAAGTATAAATTGGAATTTTGTCATTTTTTGTAATATGTTAGGTTAGACTTCTATTAGAAAATGTATTTGCTCAAATGCAAAAGGCATAAATTCAGTTTAAGAGATAGTAAAATGGTAAAGCAAAATCGATGGCTATTATTCGTCATCGATTTGATAAAAATAAAATTTCCGAAACTTAATAAAGTTTCTTAAAAATCATTTATATTCAGTTGTAATTTATATTTTAGTAATATTTTTTTACCTTTTTCAGTTTTTGTATACGTTAAATGTTTTTTGGCAACTGATACATTGTTAAAAAATAGGGTAGCATCTGATTTGTTTTTGTTAAATTGTTCAGGGACTGAACAAGCTCTATGATAAAACTCAACGATATATCTTGCGTTATTGCTCAGAGATAGTGATTCTTTTACGGTTTTTAAAAAAATCATTTGTTCATGGGTACTACTATTTTTAAGTCCATACTCTAAAGTATTTTTATTCATTTTTATAAAATATTTTGTAGTTCGTGCAATTATTTTTTTCTTGATTAATGATTGATATACTGCTCTACAAACAATTTTTACAAATCTTTTATAAGAACGATATATTTTGTGTTCAATATATTTTTTTAGTTTGTTACCAGTATAAATCAAAATTGCTATTGGTAAAAATACTTTTACGATACTTTCATTTGTAGATAGAAAAGAGGCTAAAGAAGGGATTAGTATTGGTGATAAAACGATTGACGCAATCAATAGTTTTAATGGTAAAGTAGGTGGTTTATTTGTTGTTGGTAAGGTATTTGATAGTGGTTCTGGAACTGTGGATATATCAATTTTTTCGGTGGTTAATGGCACATATGTTTCTGTAGAATTTTTCCAAATTTCACTATTTAGTGTTCTTTTTTGGGCATTTTCTATCATATAATCATTTAATTGTTTTATTTCTTCTTTTTGATAATGTTTGTTAGGTATATTTAATCTATCAATTCCACTATCTATGGTTTTATTTTCTATATCAATGCCTTCAAAGGCAATAAATCTTTTAGAAAGAATTTCATAATCATAACCTAAAATATATTGATTATCTTCATTTTCTAAACATACGAGATGCCAGATATTAGAAAATTTATTTTTGTCTGATTGATTTATTCTTATGGCTCGTCCTCTTAATTGGTTTGAAGTTACATAAGAAGAAACATAGGTGGCCATAATTAAAGAGTTAACAAAAGGTGCATCCCATCCTTCACCAATAAGTGCAATTGTTCCAATTAGTACAGATAGATTTGATTGTTCAAAAAGTTTTGTAATTAAGTTAACTTTAAATTTATCATACTTGCTTTCAAACTCTACTTTTGAATAATCAAAATTAATTCCAAGTTCTACGATTTTTATCTCCTCTTTTTTTATATGATATTCTTTTTCAGCTAATTCCCAAAGTTGCTCTTTTAGTTCTGTTGGAATAATGGTTAAGCTACCTGTTAATACAGCAACATTAACAGTTGGATTTTTTGACATAACTTTTCTAAAAATTGGCATTACCCCTAATTCTTTGATATCTTCTTCGTTTTGAATATTGTAATACTCATCTTTAATGTAGTCTGTAACAATAACTAATTTTAATTTTTCATGTAATGATTTTTTTTCAATATCGATAATTTCACAAATACTATTTAATTTTTCATAATTTCTAATCAGCAAATTGGAAATTTTCTTATTGTATTTTAAATGAATATTATGATCATCATCAATACAACCTAATTCAATTAATTCTTGTTTAATAGCACGAATTTCCTCTTTAAAAATAGTTTGTTCCAAAGTACTTTTTTTGAATATTAGATTTTCTAACATGATATTTAACATTGAAAAATTTAGTTTAGGAATATTTAAATTTTCTAAGTCTTTTCTTTTCGGAATGGCATAATTTACTTTTTTCAAAAAACTTAACATAGCAATAAAAAATTCAAATTCATTTAAAATATGATTTGTATTTTCCTCTGTATGAATGATATAATCATGTAATGCTATGATTTTTATAAATGTTTTATTATTCAATAATCTATTTACGAATGCATTAACTTTTTTGGTATGTTCCTTTAATTCTAGTTCTTGTTCAAGATTTGGTGTATTAAAATAGATAAAGTCTTGATGTGGGCATAAACAATTACTTTTTACTAGTTGTGGTATTGTAATTTTTGCATCTATGATTCCGCATAAATCGATATAATTATCAAAATCTTTTTTATTATCGTAGGGAGGAGTAGCCGTTAAAGAGATTGTTGTACAATCTGGTAATTGATTTGTTATTTGTTTTAATGCCTTTTGCCAAACTTTTCTTAAATGATGTGCTTCATCAAAAATAATAGTTTTTATATTATTTTCAATAATGATTTTATGGATATCAGTTTCTTTTCTTCTTAACGAGTATAATGCTTGGTATGTGTCTATAGTTATGATTTTGGGATTTTCTAATTCGGAAGAGATTAAATCAGCTTTATCAGCATTGATAAAATCTTTGGTTAATCTTTCGATCCATTGTTCTTTTATTGCAATTGTTGGGACTAATACCAAAGCTTTATGGCCAATTCTTATCAATAGTTCTAAAGCAAGTATTGTTTTTCCAGCTCCAGGAGCAGCAACAATATGAAGCTTTTTGTCATGTATAAAGCGATTTAACATAGTTAATGTATCTTGTTGATAGTCTCTAAATGGATATTTGAATTTAATATCTTGTAATTTCTTTTCCATATACATTCCTTCCTAATTTTATATTTTCATTTCTTTTTCCATAACTTGCATTTCAGCGTCTAGGTCTATTATTTCATCTGTATATAATGATTGATATAAGTTGTTGAAACTCAAAGAAACATTTTTTAAAAATGGTTCGATTTTAGCAAACAAGTTTTCATTTTGATGATTTCTAATTTTATTTTTGCTTAGTTTTATATATTTTCCAACAATTTTTTGAACAGTAACTAAATAATAGTTATTGAAACGCTCTATTTTATATAATTTATCTGTATTTACAACCACTTCTGTATAGATTTTGTCTGCTACTGTTATGATATCTTTTAATCGTTTTTGAATGACTTCATTATCTATCTCATCATATAGTTTTCTAAGTTCATGTATGTTTTGTTTTAGAATTGATAATTTTTGAAGTTCTTGATTAAGATTTTCCATGATACATTTCTCCTATCGTTCATTTTATTATTTTTAACTTGCATTTCATCAAGTGTTTGTTTCAAATTTTCTTTGGTTACAATGAATGCTTTTTTCTGTTTCCAGTCTCTTTTGTTTGTCTTCATTATGTATTTTGATAATTTGGTCTAAAGTTTTTAATATATCTTGATTTGTTTTCTTTAATGTTTCGATATCGCTAATTCCTAAAGCCAATATGATTTGATTTTTCCATAATGGAATGGTATTGGTTAAGGATAATTGTATTTTTTCGATTAATTCAGATTCATTGTTTTGTAGTAATTTTATTTGTGGAGCCATTTGAATTGAAATAATTCTGGTCATTTTTAAATCATGTATTTTCTTTTCAAATTTATGGATCGTATTTTTCATGTCATGCACTTGTTGAGCATCAAATGATTTTTTGGTTTGAATGGCTTTTTCGTTAAGTTTCTTTAATTGTACATTTAATTCTTCGATTTTTTTATCGCCAGCAATGATATAGAATGAAATCTCTTTAAAATGTTCTAAATTTTTTTCATACATCTTATCAAATATGATAACATCTTTTAACATTTGGACTTTGTGGTTTTCTAATTTTTGTTCGATGGTATCGATGTTTTTTTCCATTGTGTTATATTTTGCTATAAGTTTTTCGAATTGTTTGTTTGTATTTTTGAAAAAATTAAAAAATTTAGGCTTACTTTCTATTATATTAGACGCAAGAGATTTTATTTCTGTAACGAAATCGATTAATAGATGACCAACTTCTTCGGTATTTTTATTTTTTATTCTTTTTAAAATATTATCTGTAAATCTAGCTATTTTTGTTTGGGCTTCTATTCCATACTGTAAAACAGAAGTAGAGTCTTCTATGGTAATCGTTTGATTTATCTGAGTGATGAATTGTTTTTCTTCATTTGATAAAATGTTATAATTAAGTGAATTTTCAATTTTTTCCTCTGTCATTTTTTCACCATCTTGTGCTAATTGATGAATTGTTTTTTGGGTGTTATGATAACCATCTTCTTTTAGCATATGTTCAAATAGTTTTATTTCAGCATTAATATCTATAAATTCTGATTCATCTGACATAGTTTACTACTCCTTCGTTCATTTTATTTTATTTTATCATAGATTGAATAAAATTACATTGTTTTTTGAAAATATAGACAAATTTTTTTAATGTTTAAGTTGATACAGATAAAATAGAGAGGAGGCCAAGAAAATAGAGAAGAGGAAGAGATATCTTGCTAAAAAGTAAGAAATCATTTAAAAATGACGAAACATAAGTAAAATCAAGTGAGAGCAGGATTTTTGCAAAAGTCAAGTTGACAAAATGGCAAAAATATGCTATAATAAAAGGTAGAGGATATTTTTAGAAATAATCAAAAAAATGATTATTTCTATTTTTTTTGTGAACGTTTTGTGTAAATTGTATTTTATGTGTAAAAAACTTTGACAAAATCATTTGGTGTGATATAATAAGCATATTAAAAAAGAAATTTTGTTGGAGGAGAAAAAATGAAGAAAATTTTGATTACAGGTAGTAATGGAATGCTTGCTAATTCTGTGAAAGAGAGATTGAGTAAAAATGAGCTGATTTGTACAGATGTTGCTGATTTAGATATCACAAAAGAAAATGCGGTTTTGGAATTTGTACAAGATTTGAAACCAGACTATATTGTCAATTGTGCTGCCTATACAGCGGTTGACAAGGCAGAAGAAGCAGGTGAAATCGTAGAGAAAATTAATAGTGATGGACCAGGAAATTTGGCTAAAGCAGCCAAAGAAGTAGGGGCTACTTTGATTCATGTGAGTACAGATTATGTATTTGATGGAGAATTGGAAGTAGAGAAATCTTATCAAGAAGATGATGCAACAGGACCAGTAACCGTTTATGGTATAACAAAATTGCATGGCGAAGAACAAGTAAAAGCTAATACAGATAAATATTATATTTTCAGAACAGCTTGGTTATATGGAGAAGGCAATAACTTTGTAAGAACCATGCTAAAATTGGGAGAAACAAGGGATGAAATTAGTGTTGTTTCTGATCAACATGGAAGTCCAACTTATGCAGAAGATTTGGCCAATATCATTGGGGAAGCGATTGAGAAGGAAATTCCATATGGTATTTATCATTCAACCAATGAGGGATTTACAACTTGGTATGATTTCACAAAAGCAATTTTTGAACAAGCAGGTGTAAATTGCAAGGTAAATCCTGTTTCAACAGAGAAATATATTGAAATGATGAATATTGTGCAAGCAAAACGTCCAAAGAATTCACAATTGTCAAAAGCAAAACTTGCCAAAGTTGGTATTCAAGTTCCTACTTGGGAAGATGCTTTGAGAAGATATTTAATAAAAGAAGGTAAAATATAACGAGAAAGGAAATACCATTTATGAAAAATAGAAAAGGAATTATTTTAGCAGGTGGAAGCGGAACGAGGTTGTACCCACTTACTCTTGCGATTTCGAAACAAATTATGCCAGTGTATGATAAACCAATGATTTATTATCCATTGTCTGTTTTGATGCAAGCAGATATCCGAGAGGTATTGATTATTTCGACTCCAAGGGATATTGTTGTTTTTAAGGAATTACTAGGAGATGGTTCACAGTGGGGAATGAAGTTTGAATATAAGGTTCAGGAAAAGCCAAATGGTTTGGCGGAAGCATTTATGATTGGAGAAGATTTTATTGGGAATGATAATGTGGCCATGATTTTGGGAGATAATATGTTTTATGGTGAGCGTCTTGCCAAACGATTGAAAAATGCAACCAAAAGAGAAGAAGAAGCAACGATTTTTGGATATTATGTAAAAGATCCAAAAGCCTATGGTGTTGTAGAGATTGATAAAGAAGGAAATGCCATATCAATTGAAGAAAAGCCAGCTGTGCCAAAATCAAATTATGCGGTGCCAGGTTTGTATTTTTATACCAATGATGTCATTGAAATTGCCAAAAATGTGAAACCATCCGCAAGAGGTGAACTAGAAATTACAGCCGTAAATGAAGAATATATGAAACGTGGTAAATTAAAAGTGGAAAAATTAGGCAGAGGCATGACTTGGTTTGATACAGGAACACATGATGCTTTACTAGAAACGGCAAGTTTTGTACAAACCATCCAAAAAAGACAAGGGCTTCAAATTAGTTGCCCAGAGGAAATTGCCTATAAAAAAGGTTGGATTAATGCTGAACATTTATCAGAATTGGCAACCAAATTTATGAAAACCGAATATGGAAAATATTTAAAAGATTTAGCAGAAAGCAAATTAGGAGAAGAATAATCAAAAAATGTAGTGGATGGTCTTGACCATTCCGTAAAAATAAAAGGAGAATGGAAAATGGGAAAATTTAAAAAAATACAAACCTCCATTGAAGGTGTTTGTATCATTGAACCAACAGTGTTTGGGGATAATCGTGGTTATTTTATGGAGACATATAGTAAGCCAGATTTTGAGGAAATTGGCATTATGAATGAATTTGTACAGGATAATCAGTCAAAATCAAAGAAAGGTGTTTTGCGAGGACTTCATTTCCAAAAGGAAAATACACAAGCCAAATTGGTACGTTGTATCAAAGGAGAAGTGTTTGATGTAGCAGTGGATTTAAGGCCAGGTAGTAAAACCTATGGAAAATGGGAAGGTGTTATTTTGACAGAGGAAAATAAAAAAATGTTTATGATTCCACGAGGATTTGCACATGGATTTTTGGTGTTATCAGAGGAAGCAGAATTTGCGTATAAGTGTGACGATATTTACAATCATAGTGCAGAAGGTGGTTTGAAGTGGGATGATAAAGAGGTTGGAATTGTTTGGCCAGAAGTACCTGGAATGACGAAAGAGGAATATTTAACTTCTGAAAAAGATGCGGTTTGGCCAAGTTTGGCAGAATTAAAAGAAACAGATTTATTTCAGAATTTGAAGTAAATTAGGTGGGACAAATGGGCTCATTTCTTAATGGTTAGCTAAAATGGGAGGTAAAAATGATTGATTTGATAAAAGCAAGACAAACATTCAAAGAATATACATCTCATTATGATATTGGTCACCCACGAATTGCTTTGAAAATGGTTCACATGTATCAGGTGGCAGAAATAGCAAGGAAGATTGCAAAATCTTTAGATTTATCGAAAGAAGAACAGGACTTAGCTGAATTAATTGGATTGCTACATGATATTGGCAGATTTGAGCAATGGAAATGGTATGAGACATATTCTGATAAATTGAGTATTGACCATGGTCAAAAAAGTGTAGAGATTTTATTTGCTGATAAAAAAGTTCGAAATTTTATTCAAGATGAAAAATATGATGCGATTATTTACAAAGCAATTAACAATCATAATAAATTTGAAGTGGAAAAGGGCTTATCAGAAACAGAAATGCTGTATTGTAAGATTGTTCGAGATGCTGATAATTTAGATATTTTTAGAATGTGTTTAGAAAGTCCACCAGAGGATTATACACATTTTGGAAGTCAAGAGGTATCGAAAGAAATATTAAGTCCAGATTTTTTTGTGGATTTTCAGAAAGAACAGCCATTACGATATACTAATGCTAAAACGGATATGGATATTATGGTTGCCATTATAGCACATATTTATGCTATTCACTTTCAAGAAACTTTGCAAAACATCAAAGAAAACGACTATATTTGGAAATTTGTTAAAAAAATAAATGCACAGGATTTGTACACGAGAGAAAAAATGAACGAGATTGCAGCTTATGGGATGGGGTATATAGAAAGGAGAATAAAAGAGTAATATGATCTAAATCAAATAAATTTTTAAAATAGTGAGAAAGGATGAAAAAATATGAAAAATATTATGATAACAGGAGCCGCAGGCTTTATTGGAGCAAATTTTGCGGAATTTATGGTAAAAAAATATGAGGGAAAATACAATTTTGTCATTTTTGACAAATTGACATATGCAGGAAATATCGAAAATTTGAAGAATATTAAAGATAAAATAACCTTTGTACAAGGAGATATTTGTGATTTTGATTTTGTTATGCAAACATACCAAAAGTATGATATTGATGCAGTTGTGCATTTTGCAGCAGAATCACATGTGGATAATAGTATAAAAAATCCATTTATTTTTACGCAAACAAATGTAATGGGAACTCATACGTTATTAGAAGCAGCAAAGCAATTTTGGGGAGAAGGAAGTTCAAATCGTTTTGTCCATGTTTCAACAGATGAAGTTTATGGAACATTGGGAGAAGAAGGTTATTTTACAGAAAGCTCACCAATTCAGCCAAACAGCCCATATTCTGCCTCAAAAGCGTCATCAGATTTGATTGCTTTGGCGTATAGTGAAACTTTTAAAATGAATGTGAGTGTGACAAATTGTTCAAATAATTATGGACCATATCAACATCATGAAAAACTCATTCCACATATGATAAGTTTGGCTTTAAAAGATAAGAAATTGCCAGTTTATGGAGAAGGGTTGAATATCAGAGATTGGCTTTTTGTAGAGGATCACTGTGAGGCGATTGATTTGGTTTTACAGAAAGGCAAAAAAGGGGAAAGATACAATATTGGTGGACATAATGAAAAACGAAACATTGAAATTGTCAAATTGATTTTGAAAAGACTAGGTAAATCAGAGGAGTTAATTTCCTTTGTAGAAGACCGAAAAGGACATGATTATCGCTACGCAATTGATCCAAGCAAAATTCACAAGGAATTAGGCTGGCTTCCAAAAACGAAGTTTGAGGATGGAATTGTGAAAACGATTGATTGGTATTTGGAGCATGAAGAGTATTTGGAGAAATAATCGATTGTGATTTTTGACAAAAATGGAGGTAAAAAATGGGTTCTGATTTGGATTTCGGTTTGGATACAAAAGAAAATAAGTTAGCAAGATTAAAAAAGAATATCATAAGTTGGTATCCAATTAATGAAAATCAAACAGTTTTGCAGGTGGGACAAGATGATGAAATTTTAAAAGAATTAAAAAATAAAACGCAAAAGGTAACTGTGATTAATGAAAAAAAATGGCAAGATGTTTCAGGGCAATATGATTTTGTAGTATTGATTGGAACTTTTGAAAAACTAGAGACACAAAAAGAAATTTTGGATTTATTAAAGTTTGCCAAGAATGCGTTGGTTCAAAACGGGAAAATATTGTTGGCTATGCAAAATAAATTTGGGATGAAATATTGGGCTGGCCAGAAACCAAGTAAATTGGTAAAAGAATATGAATCAATTATTTCAGCTCAAGAGAACATGTTAAGTTTTCCTAGAATAAGTCAAATGTTAGAAAATTTGGGATTAAAATTTAAGTTTTATTATCCGTTGCCAGATTACAAATTTACAAATGTGATATATACAGATGAGTTTTTGCCAGATAATGATAGTATTGATGCTAGAGATTTGAATTTGAGTGAGGAAAAAGAAATCGTTAGTTTTTCAGAAAGACAAGCTTATAAACAGTTAATAAAAGAGAACAAAAACCTTTTTTCTTTCTTTTCAAATTCGTATTTTATAGAAATTTCAAATAGAGATTGTTTTGAAGATATAAAATATGTGAGTTTTGGTATCACAAGAAAACAGGAATATAGCATAAAAACAATGATGAAAAAAGATTATGTATACAAAATGGCTAATTATAATTGTGCAAATACACATATTGAAAAAATAGCAGATAATATAACGAAATTAAAGGCTTGTGATATTAATTCTCTCGATAAGTTTGAAGAAAATAGGATTATTAGTTCTTATTTGAAAGAAGCTAAAACATTAGATATAATGTTACTGGAAATCTATGAAGAAAAAGGCTTGGATGCTGTGCTAGAAGAGATAAAACAATTTGAGAAAAATATTTTAAAAAAATTATTAAAAGAAAGTGTTGCTCTGTCACAGACTGTATTTGAAAAATATCATATTAAAATCCCTCAAAAGTTAAAAGAAAAATTACATTTTACCCCAAATGGTATATATGATTTAATTTTTCAGAATTGCTTTGTCAAAAATCATGAAATTTTTGTTTATGACCAAGAATGGTATGAAGAAAATATTCCAATTGAATTTATTTTATATAGAGCTTTGTTTTATTTTACAGAATTGAAAAGTAGAGAGAATATAGATGAAATTTTTGTGAAGTTAGAATTACAAGAATATATTCCATTTTTTGAAGAATTGGAAAAAAATCTTCAAAAAAATATTACAGATGAAGAAATCTGGAACTTGCATGCTGATTTAGTGAACAATACAGGAAGTATGGGAGATATACTAGAGGAATATAAAAAAGATTATCGATTAAAAATAAATCACATAGAGAATCTGGAAAAAACAATACAAGAATTTCAAAAAAGAATTCAAATGAAAGAAGAAACAATCCAAACATCTAATAGACAAATCAAAAAAATGAAACAAGAGATTGATGCGTACGATAAAGAAAACAAAAATGTGAGAAAAAATATAGAATATTTAAATCAAATCTTACAAGAAAAAAATGATGAAATTCAGACTATTTCCAATTCACTATCTTGGAAAATAACAAGTCCATTAAGATATATAAAATGGGTATTAAATTTCAAAAATCAACTGAAATTAATTGATCGATTCATGCCACCAGGAAGTAAAATACGTAATTCGTATGAAGAAAGAAGACATCAACGTTTTTTAAAAATAGTTGCACAAGGTTTTTATGAGTATACAGACAAAAAAACAGCAATGGAATGGGCAAAATTAGTAGAGAAATTGAATGATAAAAGAAAGTATGCAAAACCTCAAAATGATTATGAATTATGGATTAAAAATAATGAACCAACCGTAGAAGAATTAGAGGCACAAAGAAAGCATTGTTTTGAAATACAACCCAAAATAAGCATTGTTGTTCCACTGTATAAGACAGATACGAAATTTTTTAGGGAATTGTTGTTTTTTATAAATCAACAGACATATTCAAATTGGGAATTGTGTTTGGCAGATGGAAGTCCTACTCCATTAACGGATATTCAGAAGATGTGTGAGAAAGATGAAAGAATAAAATATAAAGTTTTAGAACAAAACAGGGGAATTGCAGAAAATACAAATGAAGCGATTAAGTTAGCAACAGGTGATTTTATTGGGTTGTTAGATCATGATGATTTACTTACAGAAGATTGTTTATATGAAGTAGTGAGGTGTATCAATAAAAACCCAGAAGTCGATTTTATTTATACAGATGAAGATAAAATAGAAGAAATTGAAAAGTTTGCTTTTGGTCCTCATTTTAAACCAGATTTTGCTCCAGATACATTGAGAACTAACAATTATATTTGTCATTTTAGTGTTTTTCGAAAAGAGTTGATGGACAAATTGGGAGGCGAAAGAAATCAGTATGATGGAGCACAAGATTTTGATTTAATATTAAGAATGTCAGAAGAGACAAAAAATATTATTCATATTCCAAAAGTATTATATCATTGGAGAATTTCACTGACTTCTACAGCTGGAAATGCAGATGCCAAACCATATGCTTATCAATCTGGCATTCGTGCAGTGAGCGATCATATTGAGAGATTAGGTCTAAAAGGAACGGTGGAATTGGGAGTTGGACCTGGTTTTTATAAGACGAAATATAAGATAAATGGAAATCCTAAAGTAACGATTTTGATACCCAATAAGGATGGAATTGATGTTTTAGATGTATGTTTAAGAGCTATTTTAGAAAAAACAACTTATGAAAATTATGAAGTTGTGATTATAGAAAATAATAGTCAACATTCAGAGACATTTGAATATTATGAAAAAATCAAGAAATTGGAAAAAGTTAAGATTTTAAGATATGAGGAAAAGGGATTTAATTATTCAAAAATTATCAATTTTGGAGTAAGAAAAACAGAAGGGGATTTTGTTGTTCAATTAAATAATGATACAGAAATATTGACACCAGATTGGTTGGAAAATATGATTGGATTTGCCCAAAGGGAAGATGTAGGTGCAGTTGGAGCAAGATTATATTATCCAGATGATACAATTCAGCATGCTGGCATTATGATAGGGGTTTTAAATCTTGCAGCACATGTGTTTAGAAACTTGCCCAAAGATGCGTTTGGTTATTTTGCAAGAGATAGAATCGTACAAAACATGAATGCTGTTACTGCTGCATGCATAATGACTAAAAGGGAAATTTATGAACAAGTAGGATTTATGAATGAAGGATTTGCGGTAGCATTTAATGATGTTGATTTTTGTTTAAGAATTAGAGAATTAGGGAAATTGATTGTATATAATCCTCATATAGAATTGATACACTATGAATCAAAAACAAGAGGCGATGATAATGCTCCAGATAAGATTGAAAGATTTCAGAAGGAAATCAATTTATTTTTGGAAATTTGGAAGGACAAGCTTGCCAAAGGGGATGAATATTACAACAAAAACTTCAGATTAGACAGTGACCAATATGAAGTTAGGACAGATAAAATTCAATATTAAAGAAAGGGGAAAATCTAAATTGGATTTTTTTAAAACACTATACCAAAACAAAAAATTAGCTATCCAACTTGGCAAAAACGATTTTCGCAATCGTTTTGCCAATACTAGCTTAGGCACAATTTGGGGATTTGCCCAACCATTTGTATTTATGTTAACGTATGTGATTGTGTTTCAATATATTTTAAAAACAGGAAGTTCTGGTAAGTTTCCATACATTGTCTGGTTTTTACCAGGCATGGGAATGTGGATGTTTTGTAGTGATGCAATTTTGACAAGTAGTAATTCAATTCGAAATTATAGTTATTTAGTCAAAAAAGTTGTGTTTCCAGTGGATATTATTCCTGTAATATCCATTACATCATCTAGTTTTATTGGCATTTTTCTAATTTATATTGCTACCATGGCAGCTATAGCCTATGGCTATTTTCCCAATATTCTAAACTTGGTGTACATTATTTTTTGTGCAGTATGCTTTATTTTAGCATTAACACGCTTAACATCAGCACTTACAACAGTTGTACCAGATTTTTCACAATTGCTAAACATTGTTATTCAGCTATGTATGTGGTTTACACCCATTGTATGGAATTTGAATATGATTCAAGGCACTGTTTGCGTTTTTTTTAAAGCATTTCCATTCACTTATTTAGTGGAAGGATTTAGGCAATCCTTTATTTCAAGTTCTACGATTATTACTGAGCATTATGGCTTGTATACGATTGTATTTTGGGCTATTACGTTCCTAATGTTTATTTGGGGAAATTCGGTATTTAAGAAAAACAAAAAAGATTTTGCAGATGTATTGTAGGAGCGTTGCCACCTGAAAACCTACGTGAAGGGATTTGCCTTTCGAATTCCACTCTTTGGTCAGAGGGACAAAGCTTGCCAGATTGGGTGGTAAAAGCTAATTGGTAGTCGTGCGTTAATCACGCGAGGAGGGTAGTTATAAAAATGAAGATTGATGTTTTGATGGCAACTTATAATGGTGAAAAATTTTTAAAGGAACAGATTGATTCCATTTTGGGACAAACATATACTGATTTTCGATTACTAATTTCGGATGATATGTCAACAGATTCTACAAGAGCAATTTTAAATGAGTATGTCGCAAAAGATAATCGTGTGGTTGTGTTTTTACAACGTAAAAATCTTGGACCAGCCAAAAATTTTGAATATTTGATGAAAAAAGTAGAAAGTGAATATTTTATGTTTTCTGACCAAGATGATATTTGGCAAAAAGACAAAATCGAGAAGTCCATTCATAAAATACAGGCCACCAAAAGTGACTTGGTTTATACAAATTTAGAAGTGGTAAATCAAGACTTGGAGAGGATTCATAAGTCGTATTGGAAATTGAAAGGATTTGACAAAAAGGCAAAATTTTGTCATAATTTCGAAAGTCTATTTTTGAACAATTACATAACAGGTTCTACCATGTTGATACACTCTAAATGGATTGAAAAAATATTGCCACTACCACAAAAATCAAAGTATATATTACACGATTATTGGAGTGCTTTGATTGTTAGCAAATTTGGCAAAATGGCTTATATAGAAGAACCATTGGTAAAATATAGACAACATATTAATAACCGTATTGGATCGAAAAGAAAAACGGATGAAATAAAGGATTTTTATCAAATGCGAGATTTGTTTATTGAAGTAAAAATCGATCATTTCAAAACATTTATGCAAAGTATTGATATGTTTGAAGATGATTCTGTCAAAGAATTAACAAAGGTATCGTATCAATATTTTTGTGGATTGAAAAATGGCAAAAAAATGACATTTAAGGAAATTTGCTTATTTTGGAAATTATATCAGTATGAAAATTTTAGGTATCGTTTGGAAAATTTTTTAATCTTACATATGCCAAGACTAGCTAAGCCATTATTTCAGATAAGGAAAGGATTTGGAAAAAATTAACTATGAGTGAAACAATGATAAAAATAACCAATTTAGTAAAGGAATACAAGATGTATGCCCGTAAAAAAGATCGTTTGATGGAAGCGATGTTTCCCAATATTGTCCATAAACATGGGACGTTTAAAGCAATGGACAATTTAAATTTAGAAGTCAAAAAAGGGGAAGTTTTGGGAATTTTGGGAAAAAATGGAGCAGGAAAATCAACCTTACTCAAAATGATAACAGGTGTTGTGATTCCAACCTCTGGAACAATAAAAGTTAACGGAAAAGTCAGTTCTTTATTGGAATTAGGAACTGCTTTTAATCCTGATTTGACAGGTGTTGAAAATATTTATCAGCATGGACAAGTAATGGGAATGAGCAATGAGCAAATTGAAGCTAAAAAACAGGAAATTATTGATTTTGCTGATATAGGGGAACATTTGTATCAACCAGTAAAGACGTATTCTTCTGGTATGTTTGCAAGGCTTGCTTTTGCATGTGCTATTAATGTAGAGCCAGATATTTTGATTGTTGATGAAGTATTATCAGTTGGTGATATGGCATTTCAGTTAAAATGTTTTAAAAAGTTTGAGCAGTTTAAAAAACAAGGGAAGACGATTTTGTTCGTAACCCATGGTATTTCTGATGTTTTGAAGAATTGTACCAGAACCGTGATTCTTGAAAACGGCAGAAAAATCTTTGATGGAGATGTCAAAACAGGGGTAGATAAATACAAAAAAATTATGGTTGGTTTGGATATTGATGCAGAGATTAAGGAAGAGGAAAATCAGCCAGTTGTGGAGTCAGAAACGGAAGTATGGAAAGAACATTTTGAAACCAACACAGAAACTTTGGTTTATGGTAGCAATGCGGTTGATATTTACGATTATGGTATTTTTGATCAAAATGGTCAATATGCGGTTGCTATCAATAATCAGGAAGTGACAACCATAAAAATGAAAATAAGAGTCAATGAGCGTATTGAAGATCCGATTTTTGCAATGACAATTAAAGATATTAAAGGAATGGAATATTGTGGTACCAATACGATTATTTACAAAATGGCAACTGGAACATACCAAAAAAATGACTGTATTTTAGTGGAGTTTAAGCAAGTGATTCCCATTACGCCAGGTAGGTATACCATATCATTTGGCTGTACAAAATATAATGCGACAGGGGAATTGGATGTTTATCAACGAAAATACGATGCTTTGTTTACAGAAGTTATTGCTTATCGAGAATGTGTTGCTTTATGTGATTTAGATAGTGAAATTTCTTACAAAAAGATAGAGACAACCAAATAAAAGGAGAAAGGAAGAGTTACATGAAATTTAATCTAGATTTTTATAAAGGGGAAGATAAATATAGTGATGGAGACATTGAAGATGAAATTGTTAATTATACTGAAAAATACAATGAAACCAACCTAGAAGAAGTGTTTAAAGATGATATCCGCTGGCCTGTTTTCTATCATTTGACCAATATCCGAAAAAATATCATTCATTGGTATCCAATGAAAAAAGAAGCTTCTGTGCTAGAAATTGGAGCAGGAATGGGAGCGATTACAGGAACTCTTTGTGAAAAAGCCAAGCGAGTGGTTTGTGTTGAGTTGTCCAAAAGAAGAGCGACAGCTCTTGCTAATCGTAATCAAGAAAAAGAAAATTTGGAGGTGATTGTTGGTAATTTAAATGATGTTCAATTTCATGAGAAATTTGATTATATTACATTAATTGGTGTTTTGGAATATGCCAATTTGTATACCTACACAGAAAATCCATATATTGATTTTTTAAATTACATTAAAACATTTTTAAAAAAAGATGGAAAATTGTTGATTGCCATAGAAAATAAATTGGGTATGAAATATTTTGCTGGAGCCCCAGAAGATCATACAGGTATAAAATACGATGGTGTGATGGGCTATCGTGACAAAAAAGGGATTCAAACATTTGGGAAGCAAGAATTGAAACAGATGCTTTCTCAAGTTGGCTTAAAACATACGAAATTTTATTATCCGCTACCAGATTATAAATTGCCAAATAAGATTTTTTCAGACGATTATTTACCAAATGAAACGACGATTCAAGATTATATGATTTATTATTATGAAGGGACTAAAATAGAATTTGACGAAAAAAAGGCGTATCAGGAAACGATTAAAAATGGTGTATTTGATGTATTTGCAAATTCCTTTTTTGTTGAAGCATCAGCTCAGAAAATTAGGACTAAACCAGATTTGCAAAATGCCAAGTTAGTGCCAATTGCAGAAAGCGAAAAGCGTTTTTATGAAAAAGATTATACCAAATAAATGTCAAGTGAGGAGAAAACATGAAAAAGAAAATAAGCATAGTATTGTTCATAATGGTTACGATAGGATGTCTGGTTTTAGGTGTCCGAACGAGAAAGCAAAATGCAATTTCGATTATGCAAATGCAGACAAATGAGGAGGAGTCATTAAGTTATTTAATTGAAACCAAGGAAAATCAGCTGGTTATGATCGATGGTGGAAGTAAGGAAGATGCACAGCATTTAGAAGAAGTTTTGCTTGAAAAAGGTGGTTGTGTGGAGAGTTGGTTTGTTACCATTGCTCATCCGCAAAATTTTGGTGCTTTACAAAGAATTATTGAAAATAACCGTGTGCAGATTAATCATATTTACACCAGTTTTAATCCTGGAGAATGGTACGAAAAGTATGAACCAGATAGGTTTCCAGAAATTGCAGCTTTTTTTGAAGTAATTTATGATGAAGAAATGATTTCTAAAACACAAGATATACCAAACCGATTTGAAACATTAGTGGACAATATATATATTACAGCATTAAATGTGAAAAATCCGGATTATCATGAAGCTTATGCTGGATTTAATCAATCTATGATCCTAAAAATAAGTAATACATACAAGAGTATGATTTTTATGGGAAATGTAGCGAGTGAAGCAGTAGAACATTTCAAAATCGATAATGTAGACGAAATTCACTGTGATGCTGTTCAAGTTTCTAATAATCAGCAACAAATGATTGCAGAGGAAGTTTATCAAAAGATGAGGCCAGACTATCTATTTATGCCAGTTGCCAAAAAAGGTGATAGGGAAAAAGCCAATCGTTATCTTGAAACAATAAAAGAATTGGTAGGAGCTAAAGCAAGCTATTTGTCATGTGATGGAGATATCACTATCAAAATATGGTAAGAAAGGAAACAGTTTATGGTTAAACAAAAACTTTCTAAAATAAGCTATCACATAAAAAAATATGGTTTATTTCGAACCATAAAAAAAATGATAGGTCGTCTTTTGGGATGTCATAAAAAAAAGGAGAAAAAGGCGAAGGAAATTTATCAAAAATGGATTTTGCAAAAGGAACCAAGTGAGGAAACATTGCTTAGGCAGAAGAAACAGCGATTTGCATATGAACCCAAAATTAGCATTGTGGTTCCTATGTATAATGCTAATGAGAATTTCTTTTTGGAATTGTTAAATTCCGTGTTTGCACAAACGTATTCTAATTGGGAGTTATGTGTGGCAGATGGAAGTGAGACGCAAAATGAAACGATTTTTGCGATGTGTTCTAGAACCAGTAAAATCAAATATCAATTTTTGGGACAAAATCAGGGGATTTCGGAAAATACTAATCGAGCTTTGGAAATGACAGAAGGTGATTTTATTGCTTTTTTAGATCATGATGATAAATTGCCACCATTTTGTTTATTTGAACTGATAAAGTGTATAAATGCTAATCCAAAGGCAGAATTGCTGTATTCAGATGAAGATAAAATAAATGAGAAAGGAGAACGTTTTGCTCCATATTTTAAGCCAGATTTTTCACCAGAAATGTTAGAATGTCATAATTATATTACTCATTTTGTGGTGATGAAGAAACGTTTGGTTCATCAAATTGGAAGGTTAGATAGCCGATTGGATGGAGCTCAAGATTTCGATTTTCTATTAAGAGCGATAGAAAAAACGGAAAACATTGTACATATTCCTAAAATTTTATATCATTGGCGAGCACACTCAAATTCTACAGCTAGTGTGGCAGATGCTAAAAATTATGCATATGAAGCTGGCGTTAAAGCAATCGAAGCACATTTGGAAAGAATGAACCAAAAGGCAGTTGTTGAAAATCCAGGGGAAGTTCCAGGAATTTATCAAATTAGGTATGAGGTAAGTGGTACGCCCAAAGTTTCAATTTTGTTGTTTGATATTAATCATGAGCGTGCTATAAAAAGATGTTTAAAGTCAATTTTAACACTTACAACCTACCCTAACTATGAAATATTGTTACTAAGCCAAGATTGCAATGATTCAAAATTGCAAGCATTTTTAGAAACGATGAAAGACAATCCCAAAATCAGGCTTTTAGAATTACAGGGAAAAACAGATCATCTGTCAGAAGCTCTTAATGTTGGAATCAAACAGGCGGAGGGAACGTTTGTCTTGTGTTTGAATGGTCACACAAAAGTGTTGACCTCAAATTGGTTGGAGTTATTGCTAGGATATGCACAAAAGCAAAAGATTGGAGCTGTTGGAGCCAAGTTATATTGGCCAGATCGTTCCATTAAACAGGCAGGAATTGCTTATCAAAAAAGTGGGAAGATTGTGCCGATATCAGCTGGTTTGCCATTTGGGGAACATGGTTATTTTGGAGAGGAAGTAGCCACCAGAAATGTCAGTGCAGTTACAGGAGATTGTTTATTGGCGAGACGAGAGGTTTTTGAGGAAGTAGGCTATTTTGATGAAAAATTTAAGAACCAATTTTATGATGTAGATTTTTGTTTAAAAGTACTTGAAAAAGGATATCGAGTGGTGTATAATCCATATGTAGAATTGATTTGGAGTGATGGAAAGAAAACGTTTACGAGAGAAAAAGAATGCATTTGTCAAGCAAATGAGGAATTTCAGGATAAATGGAAAGATTTTTTGAAAAATAAACCAGATCCTTATTACAATCAAAAGTTTTTACAGTATAAAACCTTAAAATGATAGAGCTGGAAGAGGAGGAAAAATGAAAATATTACTAATTATACCTGCTTATAATGAAGAAAAAAATATATTACAAACAGTAAAAAACATACAAGAAACAAATCAAAAACTAGATTATATAGTCATCAATGATGGTTCAAGTGATGGGACAAAACAAAAGTTAATAGAAAATAACCTTAACCATATCAATCTAATTCATAATTTGGGAATTGGTGGAGCTGTACAAACAGGATATAAATATGCTTATGAAAATAATTATGATATTGCAGTACAATTTGATGGGGATGGGCAACATGATATAAATTGTGTATCAAAAATTTGTGAACCAATTCTAGAGGGACAAGTAGATATGTGCATTGGAACACGTTATTTGGATAAAAGTTCAAGCGAATTTCAATCTACTTTTATGAGAAGATTGGGAGCTAATATCATTTCGGTTTTTATTAAAATTTGTTGTAGAAAAAAGATAACCGATCCAACTTCTGGTTTTAGAGCTGTTAATAGAAAGGTAATCAAGGAATTTGCTGAAAATTATCCAACAGAGTATCCAGAACCAGAATCTACTGTTTCATTGTTGGTAAATGGTTATAAAGTACAAGAAGTACCAGTGAGTATGAAGGAAAGAGAAGGGGGAGAATCCTCCATTACAAGAAAGTTTTGGAAACCAGCAGATTATATGATAAAAGTAGTTTTAGCGATTATGATTGATAGTATTAGTTTTCGAAAAAGGGGAGGAAAAAGATAATGCAAATATCGTTAAAGATAGCTCTTATTATCATTATGGTATTTTATTTACTTTGCATTTTAGGAGCTGTAAAAAAGAAAAATATGAGAATCGGATATTTAATATTTTGGATCATAACAGGTGTTATATTAATGATTGCTTTATTGATTCCTAACTTGGTAGAAAATGTATCGAATTTATTAGGGTTTGGCATGCCAATTAATATGATATTTAGTATTGCTATTTTTGTTATATTATATTTAATATTTGATTTGACAACTTTAATTTCAAAAGAACAAAACCAAAATATTTTATTGATACAAGAAATATCAATTTTGAAGAAAAGGTTAAATGATTTGGAAAAAAAAGAGGAGAATTCAAATGACCAATAGGGAAATAAAATTGTCGATTGTAGTTGCTGTTTATAATTTGGAAGAATATTTACCAAGATGTTTAGATAGCTTGGTAAAACAGACATTAGAAGAGATAGAGATTCTTTGTGTAGATGATGGTTCAACAGACAATGCACCACAAATTATAGAAGAATATGGAAAACATTATCCAAACAAAATCAAAGTATTTCATAAAGAAAATGGGGGAGAATTTACAACAAGAAATTATGGATTAGAAAGAGCAACAGGGGAATATGTAACATTTGTGGATACAGACGATTATGTAGAACCTAATTGGGCTGAAAAGCTATATATTGCTGCTAAAGAAAATGATGCTGATTTAGCAGTATGTGGGTTTGAAAGGATTGATTTAAATACCAATCAGGTGGTAGCTACTAATATGACTCATTTTGGGAATGCTGTAAAAGAAATTACGAATCAAGATGATTTTATGTTGTTTATCAATCCAGCTCCTTGGAATAAAGTATATCGTAGGGAAAAAATAAAAGATTTAAGATTTTTGCCATTTCGAGGGTTTAATGATACAATGTTTTTGGCAAGTTGTTTTATTAAAATGAAAAAAATTGCCTTTGTTCCAGATGTGTTATATCATTATTATTTACGTTATGATTCGCAAATTCATACGGTTAATTATCAAGATGTGGAGAACTTAAAAAAATATTTATTAGAGGTAAAAAAGTTATATGTTGCATCCAATGAGTATGAAACAATGAAAGAGATATTAGATACATTTACATTTTTGCATTTGGGAACTTCAGTTATGTATCGAGTATCTTATGATTCTTCAGTCGATATGAAAAAAATGTTAAAGGATACCATAAAATATTTAGACGATAATTTTGAAGGATGGAGAAAATCTTCTTTCTTGAAATTGGGGTATTCACTGAAAAAGGGATTTCACCATATAGCACTTTGGGGTGTTTCCCTTTTTTATAAATGGGGGATACCAATCGTATATATAAAAATATATCGTTTTTTAGTAGATCGATTAAAGATAGACATAAAATGGTAAATAAAAGGGGTAATAGAAAATGGAAAAAATAAAAAGTTTTTTTAAGAAAGAAAACTATACCAAAACGAAAGTAGGGCTGATTGCTGTTTTATCAGTGATTGTAGCTATTATTTTTGAATATGGATTTTATATACGTTATATAGATACCAGTTATGATTCAAAAACAAGGATGCTTATCATGGCTATGTTTTTTGGATTTGTAGGTTTACATTTTATTTTTAAATTAAATGATTTATATGAATTTATTTATAGACAAAGATATAAATTATCAGTTGCCTTTCTGATTTTTGTTATGCTATTTAAATTATCAGGTTCTTCGATTATCAATTTTAATGGACAAGTTCAGCCAAATTCAGATGATAATAGATTTCATCCTTTATTGGGTGTTGCAAGAATTATTCGTTCGGATGAATGGTGTAGTTCAACTATGTATATGTTATCACAGGGAGTGGGGCAACATAAATTTGATTATTTTTCAAACAAATTAAGAGGGACAACAACAGATATGTTTACTCTAATTAATAGTCCAGTCAAAGATATTTTAATGGTTGGTAAACCATTTCAAATTATGTTTTTATTGTTTGGAAATGATAGAGGCTTAAGTTTTTATTGGTACATTCGTCTTGTTGCTATGTTGTTAAGCTCATTTGAAATAGGTATGATACTTACCAATAAAAACAAAAAGATTTCACTTTGTGGTATGTTGCTGATAACTTTTTCAGGTGCTGTGCAATGGTGGTATTGTATGGATGTTTTGATTTGGGGACAAGTCATTTTAGTATTGCTTAATAAATTTATGACAACAGATAGCAAAAAAATAAAGATTTTGTGTGGACTTGGTGAAATCGTAGCAATTACTTCTTATATATTTGTTTTGTATCCTGCTTGGCAGGTATCTTTTGCTTATATATTTTTAGCTATTTTTATTTGGATGATGATAAAAAATTTCAAAAATGGCTATCGAATCAAGAAACATGACATTGCTATTATTGGTGCTGTAGGTGTTTGTGTAATAGGACTGATGATACGTTGGTTTATGTTGTCAGGAGATACGATATCTGCAATTATGCATACAGATTATCCAGGAGAAAGACGTGAAGTTGGCGGTGGTGTTACAATTTCGTATTCGTATTTATACAATTTATTTTTTACTTATAAAGAATTTGTAAACCCTTGTGAATATGCTACTATGTTATCGCTGTATCCATTACCATTACTACTTTCTTTCGTATATATGATACGAAATAGAAAAGAAAAAGAACATTGGAAATTTTTCATTCCGAGTATTGTGATTAGTGTATTTTTAATAGTTTGGTGTAACTGGGGATTCCCAGATATATTGGCCAAAGGTATGTTGATGTCAATGACTACAGCAGCCAGAGCCGCGATTCCACTGGGAACACTCCAAATTTATATGTTAATCTATTTAATGGCAGTAATAGCAAAAGAAAGTAAATGGATTAATAAGAAAATAGCTTATGTATTACCAGTATTGGCGATTACTTATATGTTGTATCAAGCAGTTAAATATTGTATCCAACCAGACTATTTGGGCTGGAAAGAAATATTGATATCAGCAATTTTATTTGGTAGTGTTGTATTTGGAGTATTTAATATGAATCAGGAGAAAATCAAAAATATTACGATATATCTTTTGATGTTCATTGCTCTGCTTACGGGTTGTGCTGTAAATCCAGTGATTCGTACCACAGATGTTATTTACAAAAAGCCAATTTGTTCCCAATTTGCAAAAATAAGAGAACAAGATGCGGATGCTTTGTGGTTAGGAGATGATACAGGATTAGCCTTCAATAACTATATGCTAGGCAACGGTCTTCGTACCATTAATTCAACCAATGTATATCCTAATTTAGCGTTTTTTGAATTGCTTTTAGGGGACAAAGCTGAAGAACAAAGACCATACTATAATCGATATGAACACATGAATATTAATCTTACCAACGAAGAAACGCATTTGGAAATTCCACTTCCATCACCAGATAATATGTTGATTTGGATGAACTATCATGATTTGGAGAAATTTGGAATTGATTATATTGTTGCTAGAAGTGATCTTAATGAGCGTGGTTATGAGATGGAATTTGAAGAATTGTATCGTGAAGATGGTTTGTATATTTTTAAACCAATTTACGAAAAAACAGGAGAATAAAAAATGGGAAAAAAAGTCACTGTGCTGATTTCAACCTATAATGGAGAAAAATATTTAAAAGAACAAATCAACTCAATTTTAAATCAGACTTACCAAGATTTGTCAATTCTTATTAGAGACGATGGCTCCAATGATGCTACTGTTGAAATCATAAAAGAATATCAGAAAACACATACCAATATCAAATTAGTCGAGGGACAAAATATTGGTTTTATCCAAAGCTTTTTCACACTATTAAAATTAGCTGACGGTGATTATTATGCTTATTGTGACCAAGATGATATTTGGCTAGAAAATAAACTAGAATTAGCAGTTAGTGCTTTGGAAGAGGCAGATAACACAAAACCAAATGTTGTATTTGGAAATTCAGACTATTATGATGAAACCATGAATCTTATTGGAAGAGGAGAGGTGCATAAAACCTTTTCCTTCTGCAATTCTTTATATGAATGTGTAGCCCAAGGTATGACAATGGTGATCAACCAAATTGCCAAAGAGATTGTGATTGAAAATTTACCAACCAAATGCTTATTTCATGATTGGTGGACTTATATGGTTTGTGCAGGGATGGGAACTGTTTTGTATGTTGATGAAACAGTTGTTAAATATAGACGTTTAAGGGTTAGTGAAACAGCAGAGGGACAAGGGATTTTGAAATTATTTTTATGGCGTATAAGAAAATTGATAACGAATCATGGAATGAAAGACATAAAAATACAGCAATTAGCGTATAAAAAAATGTTTTATGAAAAAGTTTCGGATGAAAATAAAGCGATATTAGATACGTTAGTTTTTGAAAAATATAGTTTGGGAAAAGTGATAAAAAAAGTATTTTATCCTCATAGGTTAAGGCGAAAATTGACAGATGAAATATTGATTCGAATTTTATTTTTAGTTGGAATTTTATAAAAAGGAAAAAAGATGACAAACGAAAAGAAACTATTTTTAAAAAATTTTATATGGAATATTATGGGAACTGGCTTGAATTCTTTTAATTCGCTCTTTTTCTTAATCATTGTAACCAGAATAAATGGAATCAATGAAGCAGGGATTTTTTCGATTGCCTATTCAACAGCCATTATTTTATATACAGTAGGCTTATATTCAGGGAGACTTTGTCAAGTAACAGATATTGAAAATAAGATGAAAGATAAAGATTATATGGTAAATAGAGCAATAACTTGTATTTTAATGGTCTTACTGGCGGTTGTTTTTGTGCTATTTAAACAATATACCCCTTATAAAATGTGGATTTTTATACTACTTTGTGTTTACAAGGCAACAGAAGCATTTGGTGAAATTTTATATGGTATTATGCAAAAAAATGAATTGTTATATAAATCTGGTCAGTCACTAACGATAAAATCAATTGGTGGATTAGTTCTATTTTTAATGATTGATCAAATTACGCACAATTTAATTTTGGCGTGTATTTCTATTATTTTCCTAAATATCATAACAATGGTTGTGTTTGACTTTTTGGCAATTTGTAAAAATCTAATCGATTTTAAAACAAAACTTAATATGGAAAATGTATGGCAAATTTTTAAATCAGAATTTTTTGTATTTGCTAATTCATTTGCTGGAATTTATGTGCTAAATGCTCCCAAATATGCCATTGACACTTATTTAACAGAAGATATTCAAGCTATTTTTGGTTATATTATGATGCCTGCTACAGTAATTACCTTGTTTACACAATTCATATTTATGCCATATTTGAGCCAATTAAAAGAATTGTATGAGAAGAAAGATATAAAAGCATTTAAAGGAATTGCATTAAAAGTAAAATTAGCTATTTTTGCATTTGGGACGATAGCAAGTGTAGCAGCCTTTTTCTTAGGGCCAGAAGTGTTGAGTCTAATTTATGGAAAAGAACTAGGAAATTATAGAATGAATTTGACAATTATCATAGCAGCTTATATAATGTATGGAATATCCTATGTTAATTTGGTTTTATTAACAACCACAAGAAATACTTTCATACAATTTATAGTATATCTGATTACAATGTTCGTTGCTTTTATTGGTGCGAATCAGTTTGTACAACATTGGCAAATCAATGGTGCCACTATATCATGTGTTATTACACTTTGTGTACAATTTATTTTATACACAATAATAACAAATTTTATTTTAAGAAAAATAGAAAGGAGTTCATCATGCAAATCTTATTAACAGGAGGCCTAGGCTTTTTAGGCTCACACATAGGGGTTGAATTATTGGACAATGATTATGAAGTTGTTGTTATAGATGATTTAAGTAACAGCAAACTGGAGGTAAAAGAGAGAATTCAGCAAATTACAGGAAAGGAAATTAAACTCTACATTGGAGACTGTGCAGACGAAACATTAATGGACAAAATTTTTATGGAAAATGAAATTGAAAGTGTCATCCATTGTGCTGGTCTAAAAGCGGTTGGTGAGTCAGTTGAAAAACCAGTTTGGTATTACCAAACTAATTTAGGGACGACTTTAAATTTATTAAAAATCATGCAAAAATATGCTGTCAAAAAAATTATTTTTAGCTCAACAGCAACGGTTTATGGTGTTCCAGCCAAAGAACAAGTAGATGAAACATGTCAAACAGGAAAAACCACCAATCCATATGCGACTTCCAAGTTTATGATTGAAAGGATTTTAGAAGATGTATACACATCAGATAATACTTGGAGTATGGGAATTTTAAGATATTTTAATCCAATTGGTAGCCATGAAAGTGGACAAATTGGTGAAGAGCCAAATGGAATTCCCAATAATTTAATGCCCTATATTTTAAAAGTAGCCAAAGGAGAGCTTCCTATTTTAAGCGTATTTGGAGACGATTATGACACACCAGATGGAACAGGCGTCAGGGATTATATTCATGTGGTGGATTTGGCCAAAGCACATTTGAAAGCATTAGAAAAAATCAAGCAAGAAACGGGTATTTGCAAATACAATATTGGAACAGGAACGGGATATAGTGTTTTGGATATCATAAACAACTTTGAGAAAGTAAATGGTATCAAAATCAATTATAAAATAGCACCAAGAAGACCAGGCGATGTGGCTTCGTGTTATTCAAATCCAGCAAAAGCAGAACAGGAGTTGGGCTGGAAAGCTGAAAAAAACATTGAAGATATGTGTAAGGATGCTTGGCATTTTGCAAGTCAAAAATAAAAGAAACGGAAAAGAAAGAGTATGAAAGTTGCAATCATTGTTGTAAATTATAATAATGCAGAGGAAACCGTAGAATATATAAGAAAAATAGAAAAATACACCAATATTCATCGAATTTTGATTGTAGACAACATGTCATCGAATCTAAATGAACTTGACAAATTGAAAAAGGTGCAAAATGAGAAGGTTTTTGTCATACAGTCTGAAAAAAATGGTGGTTACAGTTATGGGAACAATTTTGGGGTTCGTTATTTGGAAAAGATGGGAGAAATGTATGATTTTATCATTATTTCCAATGCAGATATTGAAATTGAAGAATCTGCGATTCAGCAATGTTTAGAGGTATTGCAAAAAGATGAAACAATTGCCATTGCAGCACCACGTATGTATCATGATAAAAATCAGCCAATTCGTAGAAGTAGTTGGAAAATGAGGACTTTTTCACTGGATCTCATTCATTCTACGAGACTGCTAGAATTTCTATTTTATCCCAAATTGCGTAAAGGAGAATATTCAGAGCAAGAATATGCACAAGATGTTTTAGAAGTAGAGGCAATTTCAGGTGCCTTTTTCATGGTAAAATATCCTATTTTCAAGAAAATCGGTATGTTTGATGAAAACGTATTTTTGTTTTATGAAGAAGACATTCTAGCACAAAAATTGCAACAAAAAGGCTATAAGATTTGTAGTGTAAATCGTGCCAAATGCATTCATTATGAGAGTCAAACGATTGATCGATCCATTAGTTATTATCATAAAATGAAGCAATTATATAAAAGCAAAATGTATTATCACAAAACGTATCATCACATAAATGGGGGACAAGTGTTATTATTCAAAATTCTGCAGTTTTGTCGAAATTTGGAATTGATTCTTGAAATTCCATTTCGAAAATGGTTACAAAAATAAATTTTAGTCGAAACACTTGAATTTTATGTTGATTTATGTTAAAATAATCCTATAAAAACCATAGCAAGCAAGAATCAGAAGGAGGTAGCAGACATGAGCATTATGGAGGTTATACTTGAAACAGGAGGAATCATTTGCTTTTTAAAAGGATTTTGGATGCTAGTTAATGTTCTGATAGAAAAGCATGAAAAAAAGCAGGAAAAGCAGACATTATTTCAAGAAGAGGTATCCAATTTTGGGTATCGGTTAAAGAGAATTATAATTTTCTTTCTAATCGCCATTATTTGTGGCATTGCTTGGATGTTTGTTTAAAAAACACCTCAATTGTTAGGCAGACTGTCTGGCAATTGAGGCATTTTTATGGAGAATCCTTTACTGCTCAAAGATTTTATGCTATAATGTAAGAATAAAGTATTGAAAGGAGAATAAAAAGGTGTATGATGAACTAAAAGAACAACTGTTCTGCCAATATCCATTCTTACAAAAAACAGGTAAGATTGCTTATCAATTTCAAGCAGAGGAAATTTTTCGGAAATACAAGGGCGAAAAATTATTAGTTCTTGTAGTTGGTGTGTATGGGGCTGAAAGAACGACATATTGTCAGCAAAATTTTGCTTCTTATCCTGTGGTAAATCTGGATAAGATTTTAAGCGATTATCTGGAAAAGTATCCTTGTTTTACGGAAGAGGATACTGGGAAAGTGAATCGAATCATGTTAAGGAAAGTTACAAAAGAATTGCGAAAACGAAAATTTGCAATAGTTGATTTTGAAGGAACAAATTTTCTAAAAAGAGTATGTTTTCTGAATGCTTTGCAAGGAAAGTATACCAAAGTAATTTTGTTGTTGGTAAATCCACCTTTTGAACAAATCCAGGCCAAACTTCTTGGGCAAGTTGAGCAAAGTTGGCAATCTGATTTATTGGAAGATGTCTTTCTCGAGTACCAATTGGTAGAAATTCAAAGGCAAGAACACTTTTTAGAAATGGGGATGGATGAAGTGTATTTTATTTAATCCCCATGTTAGGCCAGCATCTCTTAAGTTTTTTAAGGGATGCTGTTTTTTTTGTAGTAGAATCTTGGTTATAAAATAGGATAATTAGGAGAAAAGGTTTGACTTTTGGTTTAAAATATGGTAAAATATAATTATGTAAAGTTTGGGAATAACAGAAAACAAGGAGGGAGCATATGGTATTAGTGACAAATATGATAAGTATCATTTGTTTTTTCATAGCCTTTTTGGTATTTCTGAAAGCAATTTCAGAAACGAATACAGAGCTTTTGAGTTTTTCAGAGCACCAAAAACGGTGGGAGGAGAAAAGATATGCTAAGAAAATAGTTATATTTTTTTTCTTATCAGTCATTTTTGCGATAGTGAGTAATTGGCTTTGAAGACTTCTCCTGTTGTCAGGAAAATACAACAGGAGAAGTTTTTTATCGAAAATACTTGACATTGTTATGAAAAAAAGATACAATAAATTAAATCCTTACATTGAAAAAGAGGAAATTGTTCAAAACATTATTTTCCAGTGAGTTTAGGAAAGTGAGAACTAAGCAATAATGGAACTATTTTGGAGCTTTGGAGTAAGAAAAAAAGAAAGAGGGTATTTTTCAATTTGGAAAATATCAATTAGGGTGGAACCGCGGAATTTATTTCGTCCCTATCGTTATGTTAAAATAATGATAGAGGACGTTTTTGTTTTCTATCAGGAAAGAGGAGGTATTTTTATGATAGAATCAATGGAAAAAATGGTGAATTTATGTAAGGCTAGAGGTTATATTTATCCAGGTTCAGAAATTTATGGAGGATTGGCTAACACATGGGATTATGGCCCATTGGGAGTAGAACTCAAAAACAATGTCAAAACAGCATGGCGTAAAAAATTTATCCAAGAACAACCAAACATTGTTGGGTTAGATGCAGCCATTTTAATGAATCCAGAAACTTGGGTGGCATCTGGTCATGTTGGTGGATTTAGCGATCCATTAATTGATTGCAAAGAGTGCAAAACCAGGCACAGAGCTGACAAGTTAATCGAAGAATGGGCACATAGCCAAGGCAAAGACATGATTGCAGACGGAATGGCTGATGAAGATATGATAGCCTTTATAAAGGATAACAAAATTCCATGTCCTAATTGTGAAAAAACGAATTTTACAGACATTCGAAAATTCAATTTAATGTTCAAAACATTCCAAGGAGTAACAGAAGATTCAAAAGCAGAAATTTATTTACGTCCAGAAACAGCACAAGGGATTTTTGTGGATTTTAAAAATGTATTAAGAACATCTCGTAAAAAAATGCCGATGGGAATTGCACAAATTGGTAAAGCGTTTCGAAATGAAATTACACCAGGTAATTTTACATTTCGAACACGTGAATTTGAGCAAATGGAATTAGAATTTTTCTGTGAACCTGGAACTGATTTGGAATGGCATGAGTATTGGAAAAATTATTGTGAAAACTGGTTATTAAATTTGGGGATGCAAAAAGAAAATATCCGTTTAAGAGAGCATTCACCAGAAGAATTGGTATTTTACAGTAAAGCAACGACTGATATCGAGTTTGCTTTTCCATTTGGATGGGGCGAATTATGGGGAATTGCGGACAGAACCGATTATGATTTGCGTCAGCATATGAATCATTCAAAACAAGATTTAACCTACCAAGATCCAGAAACCAATCAAAAGTATGTACCTTATGTGATTGAGCCATCTTTGGGGGCAGATAGAGTGGTTTTGGCCTTTTTATGCAATGCTTATGAAGAGCAGGAAATAGCAGAGGGTGATACAAGAACTGTTTTACATTTACATCCAGTTTTAGCACCTTACAAGGTTGCTATTTTGCCATTGTCCAAAAAATTAAGTGAAAAGGCACAAGAAATTTATGCTCAACTTGCCAAACACTTTATGTGTGACTATGACGAAGCGGGTTCCATTGGAAAACGTTACAGAAGACAAGATGAAATTGGAACACCATATTGTGTTACCATTGATTTTGACACTGAAACAGATGGTTCTGTTACCATTCGAGAACGAGATACCATGGAGCAAATTCGCATCAAAATCGAAGAAGTGGCTAATTATATAGAAGAAAAGTTAGTATTTTAAAATAGTTTCTGTTTTAAAGAAGATTGATAAGAAATGGCTTAAAATGCATTTTAAGCCATTTTATAATAAACGAGACAAAAATGACTAAAAATTTATTTTAAGATAAATATGATACTATTACGTGCCTTACAACACCATAAAAAGGCATAGTATCAACCAAATGGATTAAAAACATATCAGAATGTTTCAAAAGGCCATTTTATTTTGAAAATAGACAAAAAGTGTCAAAAAAATTGACAATGATTTGAGTTAAAGATATAATAAATAAGAAAGGAAAAGAAAAAATGGAAGAAAAACAAAAGAAAAAAACAATTGAATTATCAGTCGGAACAGCGACTTGTTTGGTAATTATAATTTTAGTATTAGTGTTACTAATCATAGCAGGGATGTATATTTGGTTTCACAAAAAAGCAAATACGGAACAAGATGCAACGATTGTTGATATAACGAGTGATAATTCAGAAGGAGAAACAAATTCGTTCGCACAAAAAGAAAATAACAATGTGAGAAATATTACAAATCAAAAGGAGACCACATCTGAAACAGTAAAAACGATCAAATTAGATCTGACAAGTGAATTGGTACAGGATTTGTACAAAAAGGTTCTAAAATATGATAACACAGAAGAATCGTTTGCTTGGCAAGAAGGTGTCGAAAAGGTAAGTTTTTATAAAGATCATAAAACAACTTATGAGACGTTAAATAATATGGAGAAAGTAATAACAGTACTGAAAAATTATGATCCAGACAGGGTGAAAATGGTAAATAAAACAGAGGTAAAAGATTTATTAGAAAACAGAGGTTTTAGCAATTCTTATGAAGTAATTGAGCAAATTAAGGTTTATGAAAATATAGAAGAGATTGCCAAGCAAGTTTTTGGAAGAAGTGATGGTATCCTTTGGGAATCTTATAAAGGATTAGGTTGCAACCTAGAATATGCAAATGGTAATTATTACGTTATTGAAACACCAGGTGGTGGAATGGGAGCCACAGAATTTGCTTATACAGAGCTTCAAAGTGCAGAACAAACAGGAGATATGATTTATCTATACGATACATTTTTATGGGTAAATGAAAAGGAAAGCATGCTAAATAATGGAAAAACAAAATTTTATACGACATCTAGTGAAACAGAAGAAATGAACTTGGAAGATACGGTTGTTTCAGATGATTTGATACAAAAATATGCGAACAGATTAAAAACATATCAACATGTTTTTCAAAAATCAGCAGATGGTCAGTATGAGTGGGTGAGTACAGAAATAATTAAAAAATAAAATTGAAATTGAAATCTAAACAACATTAAGCCTTTATTTTCATATAATATAGAGGTGATAGAATATGTTCAAAAGTTTAAAAGAATTATATAAAGATGCCCAAAATATTCGAATCCAAGACCCAGCAGCACGAACCATTTGGGAGGTTATTTTGTTGTATCCAGGGTTTCATATTTTGGTGTTTCATAGAGTAGCTCATTTTTTATATCGAAAAAGGTTGTTGTTTTTGGCAAGATTGATTTCTCAAATAGGTAGATTTTTCACAGGAATTGAAATTCATCCAGGTGCTAAAATTGGAAAAAGGCTGTTCATTGATCATGGTATGGGGATTGTGATTGGTGAAACAGCCAAGATTGGTAATGACTGTACCATTTATCATCAAGTGACATTACGGTGGAACAGGAAAAGATACATTTAAAAGACATCCAACGCTTGGAAACCACGTGTTAGTTGGATGTGGAAGTAAAATTTTACGGGCCAATTGAAATTGGTGATCATGTTAAGATTGGAGCTGGAAGTATTGTTTTAAAACCATTGCCATCCAATTGTACTGCTGTGGGAGCACCGATTCACAAAATCATACCACAGAAGATAGCCGAATGAGAGAATCGATTGGGATGAATCAAAAAAAGATTGACAAAAGTGAGAAAGGATAGTATAATAAAATAATCAAACGAATAGGAGGAAAAACACATGAAATGTAAAGTCCAAAGAAAACCAGAAAAGGAACGGGAAGAGTTAAAACGCCAGTTGGTAAAACAACTAACGGACTTGAATCCCAAGCAAGAGATTTCCCCAATGGGGGATGAAATTTGGGTGAAAACCCAAGAACTTTTAAAATTACAATTGCCAGATGGTTGCCATTTTGTAATGGGGCAACCAATGCAAATAAAGACAAAGGAAGGCTATTCTTTTTTTGTAATTGCTTGGTAAGGTAGTTTGGGAATATAGGTGTTTAGAATTAATAGAGAGCTTGCTAGTAATTAAGAGCAAGCTCTTTGTTTTTTTAAATTACTCTTGAAAATAAATGTGGATTATGATATAAAATATTAGAAATGGTAAAAATTTCAAATAGAAAAATTAAAATTTTGAATAAAATAAAGAGGAGAAAATAGATGAAAATAGGAATTGTTGGACTTCCAAATGTTGGAAAAAGTACTTTATTTAATAGTATTACAAAAGCTGGTGCAGAATGTGCCAATTATCCATTTTGCACCATTGAACCCAATGTTGGTATGGTTGCTGTACCAGATGAAAGAGTGGAAACATTGGCCCAAATATATCAGCCTCAAAAAGTGACCAATGCAGTTGTGGAATTTGTTGATATTGCTGGATTAGTTAAAGGAGCAAGTAAGGGAGAAGGATTAGGAAATAAATTTTTGGCACATATTCGTGAAACAGACAGCATTGTCCAAGTGGTACGTTGTTTTGAAAATTCCAATATTGTACATGTAGACGGAAATGTGGATCCACTAAGAGATATTGAAACCATAAATTTTGAATTAATTTTAGCGGATTTGGAGACAATAGAAAAGAGGCTAGAAAAGCTGAAAAAAATGCTAAAATCTGATAAAAAGTATCAACTTGAAATCGATATTTTTGAAAAAGTAAAACAAACTTTAGAAGAAGGAAAATGTGCCAGAACAATGGAATTTTCAGAGGAAGAACAGGAAATTATCAAAGAAGCGTTTTTGCTAACGATGAAACCTGTTTTGTATGTAGCTAACATTGACGAAAGTGAAATGGAACATCCAGAACTGAATGAGAATGTTCAAAAAGTCAAAGAATATGCTAAAAACGAGAAAGCTGAAGTGATTTGTTTATGTGTTAAAATGGAAGAAGAATTGAGCACTTTGGAACCAGTGGAAAAAAAAGAAATGCTAGATGCATTAGGGTTAGAAGAAACTGGTTTGGATAAATTGATTAAAGCGAGTTATCACTTATTAGGACTGATTTCATTTTTGACTGCTGGGGAACCTGAAGTGAGGGCATGGACAATAAAAAGAGGTACAAAGGCTCCTGGAGCTGCAGGAAAAATTCATTCTGATATAGAAAGAGGATTTATCAAAGCAGAAGTAGTTTCTTTTACAGATTTTATGAAATCTCATGGATCAATGAATGAAGCCAAAGAAGCAGGATTGGTTCGTTCAGAGGGAAAAGAATATGAGATGAAAGATGGCGATATTGTATTATTCAAATTTAATGTTTAAAAAAATAGGGAAAATTTTGTGAAAGACGGAAGAAAAAATGCTTATGGACTAGAAAAATCAAGGCGTTCCGTAGATAAAAAAATTTTTCAAAAAAATGGTAAAAAAAACTTGCATTAAATTTTTTATATGTTATAATAATATTAAATTGAAAGTGAGGAGAGATAAATTATGTTAAGAAATGTAAGAAAAAGTAGAATTTTATTAAGTATAGCAATCATTGCTTTAATATTTGTTTTGTTAGGTAATAGCTATTCTCTAGCAACAGAAGGTGGTAATACAGTTACAATTACAGCAACGACAGAAAACACAGGTTCTTCTGATAATACGAATACGAACACAGATACCAATACAAACACAAATGTGAATGCAGTTTCTAATGTGACATCCATTGTGTCATCCAATAATAATACAGCAAACAATACAAGCACTTATAACACAAGCAATACAACTACCAATACTTCATCATTACCACATACAGGAACTGATTCTAAAACCGTATTATTAGTGGTAGTATTTGCCTTATCTGCAGTATATGCTTATAAAAAGGTAAATGATTATAATTTTTAAGAAAGAGATTAATAAGATAAATGATAAGCGATCTGAAGTTTAAGTATTTTACTTAAAAATAAACAGATCGCCTGTTTTTTAGAAATAGGAGATGGTATGAAAAGTTTATTTAGTTATTTTATTGTATTTGTTGCTATCATTTATTGGGTTTTCAGAGTGCTTGTGTCCTTGTTATATGCTATGGGAATCGATTTTATTTGCCAACCTTTGAATACAACAATTGAAATAGCCATATTATTTTTGACGATTCCAAGTATTATTTTTATAATTCGAAGAAATATTGTGGCAGCAACATTGTATTTTGGAATGTATGCAGCCTATTTTGGAACAATTTTGTACAATAGCTTAACCAATGTATCAACAGAGGCAGAAGCATTGGTCTTTACTGATGCTACTTCTATTTTGATTTCTGCGATTGGTGTGATTGTACCATTTTTGGTATTTGCTGATGTGGCCATTCAAAAAAGTCGTTTTCATCCTATGGATCGAGAAACGGATTGGTATTATGGAAATGATAAATACGACCGACAATTTGATGAAAGAGCCGATCGAAATCAATATAAAATTAAATAATGGGAAAAAGTGGGTTGTAAGAAACGCTATTCAGTTTTTTACAACCCCTTCTTTTTGATAAATTAACATAAATTGGTAGACTTTTGGGGAATTATGTGATAAAATAAACATCAACTGGGAAGTGGGGATTTAAGAAAACACTCGCTAAAAACCTTTAAAATAAGTATTTACATATTTCAATAAAAAGTGAGGTGAAAGTGATAAAAAATAAAATTATTGAAGTTCAAGATATAAGTATAAATGTAACTAATATAAATGAAAAGGATTATATTTGTATTTCTGATATTGCAAAAGCAAAAAGTGATAAGTCACGAGCTGCTGATGTCATAAGAAATTGGTTGCGTAATAGAAGTACATTAGATTTTTTAACTGCTTGGGAAGAATTATATAATCCAAATTTTAAAGTGTTCGAATCTGAACACTTTAGAAAGCAAGTAGGTTTATTAACTTTTACACCAAGTGTTACAGAATGGTGTGAAAAAACAAATGCGATTGGTATGTATTCTAAGTTAGGTAAATATGGTGGAACGTATGCACATAAAGACATTGCATTTGAATTTGCATCAGCCATTAGTCCTGTTTTTAAATTATATTGCTAAGTATATTAATAGATTTAATGCTCAAGATTTAATAAATAAAGCAATCTCAACAGGAATTGATCCATTTATAGAAGAAATACTAGAAAATAATTAAATATAAATTGAATATATTAAAAAAATTATATAATAAAAGGAAGTGAAATAAATGAATAATAATGAAGAAAAGTTACCAAAGGTCAACATCAACTGGGAAAGTCTGATTTTAGTAAAACCATTTAAAAGTATGAGAAATAAAATATAAGATTGAAATGAAAGGAGGTATTTATGGAAATAAACAATAATGAAATAATGATATACGAAGACAAGGATGGGATTACGAAAGTAAATGTTAAATTTATTAATGAAGATTTATGGCTAACTCAAAATCAATTAGCAGAGATTTATAAAACAACTCAACCAAATATTAGTTTACATATAAAAAGTATTTATAGAGATAGAGAACTTAAAGAAGATTCAACTAACAAGAAATTCTTGTTAGTTCAAAAAGAAGGAAAGAGAGAAGTAAAAAGACATATTGACCATTATAATTTAGACATGATAATTGCTTTAGGATATAGAGTACAATCAGAAGTAGCAGTTAGATTCAGAATATGGGCAACTGAGAGATTACATGAATACATACAAAAAGGATTTGCAATGGATGATGAAAGATTAAAACAAGGTGGAAATAGGTATTTTAGGGAACTTTTACAAAGAATTAGAGATATTCGTTCAAGTGAAAGAAACTTTTATCAACAAGCAACAGATATTTATGCAACAAGTATTGATTATAATCCTAGAAGTGATATGACTAAAAAGTTCTTTGCCACTGTTCAAAATAAGTTGCATTGTGCTGTTCATGAACACTTATATATGATAGAGTTAATTTAGATAATCAAATATTATTAAATAGAAGAAAAATACTTGAAGATAATGGAAAAATTTCACACGAAGAAGCAATAAAAAAAGCAGAAAAGGAATTTAATATTTATCGTGAAAGAGAAATGAAAAATCTACAAAGTGATTTTGATTTGATGCTGAAACAGTTAAAAGAAAATGAGGAGTGAGAAGTATGAGAAAAAAGATAGTGGCTATAGGTGGAGGATTTAATGGAAGAATAAAAGATGATGGTACACATGACCCTTATGAAACTGGTCCAATGGATAAAGAAATTATAAGAATAACAGGAAAAGAAAAGCCTAATTTTTTATTTATTGCTCATACACAAGATGCAGAAGAAGGACAAGATAAATATTTTGCAACAATGAAAAATATTTATGAAACAAAATATGGGTGTGAATGTAAACACTTAAAAAGTAAAGATATTTTAGATAAAGAAAAAGTTGATAAATTGATTGAATGGTCAGATATCATATATGAAGGTGGGGGAAATACTTTGGATATGATTAAATTATGGAATGAAACAGGGTTTGATAGGGTTTTAATAAATGCTTGGAAAAATGGAAAGGTTATGTGTGGAGTATCTGCTGGAGCTAACTGTTGGTTCAAAGAATGTTCAAGTGATTCATTACAAATAAAATATGGTAAAGATCAACCATTAATAGGTATAGATTGTTTAGGTCTAATAAATGGACTATTTGTTCCACACTGTGATGAGCCAGGGAGAGCTGAGAATGTAAAGGATTTACTAAAAACAAGTTCTGAAATTGGATTATCAATTTCAAATTGTTGTGCACTAGAAATTATAGATGATGAATATAGATTAATAACAAGTAATCCAGTGGTTCACGATATAAAACCATATGGTTTAAAAACATATTGGGAAGATGGAGAATATATTACAGAACAAATAGATGATAGTTTAGAATTTAAGGCGTTGAGTGAACTATTATCTAGAAACAGTAAAAATAAAACATTATAAAATTTATTTTATAAACAAAAAGGAAGTGATAATATGAATAATGATGAAAAAAGTTTTCCGAAAGTAAGACTTAACTGGTACCCAGGCCATATGGCTAAAACAAAAAAACAAATCATAGAAGATCTAAAACTAATCGATATCGTTATCGAATTATTAGATGCTAGAATCCCAAGAGCTAGCAGAAATCCAGATATTCAAACATTAACACAAGGAAAAAAGAAAATCATTCTACTCAACAAATGTGATTTAGCAGATGAGAAAATCAATCAACTATGGCAAAAAGAGTTACAAAAAGAAACAGTTACCTTGCTGACAGATGCTAATTCTGGTAAAGGTATTGAAAAAGTATTAAAAACAATTGATGGGATGATGCAAGAAGAAATCGAAAAACAAAAACAACGAGGAAGAATCAACAAAACCATTCGTGTTATGATTTTGGGGATTCCAAATGTTGGAAAATCTTCTTTTATCAACCGAATTTCCAAAAGAACCTCCATGGAAGTTGGGAACAAACCAGGTGTTACTAAAAGGAAACAATGGGTTAGAATTGGCAAAAACCAAGAATTATTAGATACACCAGGTGTATTATGGCCTAAATTTGATAGCCAAGAAGTCGCCTTAAATCTAGGGTTTACAGGTACCATAAAAGATGATTTATTAGAAAGAAGTGATGTTGCCTATGAACTATTAAAAAAACTATATCAAACTTACCAGGATAATCTTTTCAAACGTTATTCTTTAACACAAAGCGATGTTCAAACATTCGAATCTCAGGAAAACAGTATCTATGCTTTGATGCAAATGATTGGTCAAAAAAGAGGAGCTCTTATTTCTGGAGGGCAAATTGATGACGAAAAAACAGCTAGAATTATATTAGAAGACTTCAGAAGCGGAAAACTTCGGAAGGATTAGTTTGGAGGAACCGTAAATTATGGAATTGATAGAAAGAAAAAGAGAAATCGAAGAGGTTAATATGTTATCACCATTGGTTTGGGCGTATATTGGGGATGCCATTTTTGAGACTTTTGTTCGTGTTAATCTGGTCAATCATTCTAATGCCAAACCACACAAATTGCATATAGCATCCATTCAATTTGTGAAAGCTAAAGCACAAGCAGAACTATTGGAAAAACTACAAACGCAGTTAACAGAAAAAGAACAAGAAATTGTAAGACGTGGTCGTAATGTTCAAAATCACCATGTCGCCAAAAATGCTAATGTGGCAGATTATGCTAAGTCTACAGCCTTTGAATCATTGATTGGATATTTATATTTAACCAAACAAGACGAAAGGTTAAAAGAAATTTTAACCTTTTTGCTAAATCAGGAAAAGAAATAGTAAAACAACGATAAAATACAGCCTCCACATTATTGGCAGGAGACAAACACTAGAAAGCGTGAGAAATTTTGGTGAAAACCAAATAATTTCTCACACTTTTGTTAACTTTAGAGAAAACCCCCAGTTATACTGGGGGAAACAAAAAACTTAT
>CANPFR010000007.1 GCA_947573445.1 uncultured Clostridia bacterium
CATTTTATTTGACATTTCTTCTTCAAATACATTCATTCTATTTGACATTTTTTCTTCTAATGCACCCATTTTATTTGACATTTCTTCTTCAAATACATTCATTCTATTTGACATTTTTTCTTCTAATGCACTCATTCTATTTGACATTTCTTCTTCAAATACGTTCATTCTATTTGATATTTTTTCTTCAAATGCACTCATTCTATTTGATATTTCTTCTTCAAATACGTTCATTCTATTTGATATTTTTTCTTCAAATGCAATCATTCTATCTAACATTTTTTCTTCAAACACGTTCATTCTATCTGATATCTTTCCTTCGAATACAGTCATCTCTTCATGTAATTCTTTTTTCAACTTTTCATTTGAATCTTCTATTACAGATTTAACAATTTGTGAGATTGCCTCTAAATCCATTTTATCCATATACTCACCTCCTTTTATTTATATTGCATTACAAATTTATAATGCAAATTCATTTTAACACACAAACTCCCACTTTTCAAGGATAATTTTACTTTTCTTTCAACATTTTTCGACATCCTTTTCAAATTTATTTCTTTTATTTTCTTGTTTTATTTATAACCTTTTTCATCTTATTAAAATTTTCCTCAATATCAGGAATATCATGAATTGTAACACCTGCTAAAAATCCTTTTGTATAAAAACGAATATCACCAATTTTACATATTTTCTGAGAATATGTTTGAAAATATGCCATATCTTTTATATCATCATAAAGAATGATTTCCTCACGGTCAACAAAAGGATATTTAGCAATATATTTAAATCTTGTCTCATAAAATACTGTTTTAGTTCCTAACGCTCTTTTTTTATTAAAAAATATCCACAATCCAAATACAAAAATACATAAAATGGTTATCAAAATACCGGATAATCGCATGATAAGAACTTAATGCTGCAAGCGAAATAATGAGTAATAATACTATCCATTCTCCATTTTTCAATAAATTAAACTTTGGCGAATACTTCCTATTGACACGTAAAAGTTCTGCCTCCTTAATCTCACTTAGTTCCTTATAATCCTTATATTCTTTATAACAATTTCTACAAATATCACCATCTTTTTTTAACTTAGCACCACACATTTTACATCTCATACACCATTCCTCCTTTGTTTAAAACAACCTTACCACATCATTAAATGACACATACAATGACAGTAAAATCAGAAATGTAAATCCCACTGATTGAATTTTTAGTTCCAACTCTTCACTCATCTTTTTTCTTCGAATCGCCTCTATCATTAATATTACTATTTTTCCGCCATCTAACGCAGGAATTGGCAACAAATTCGTAACTCCCAGTGATAATGAAACAACAGCTAACAAATAAACAAAATCATACACACCATTTGTTTCAACTACCATTTCTGATATACCAACTGGTCCTGTCATTTGATTAAGTTGAACATTTCCAGTCAATAACATCACCAATCCATCTTTTGTGGAATCCAAAAATTCCACTGTTTCCCAAAATCCATAATACAAATTATTTTTCAAATTACTCTTTGCCTGTTCCACTTCCACGCCCAAAATATATCTTGTCATCTCTCCATATTGAATAGCTGTTGGAATAACCTTTAACTCAATATTTTCACCATTTCTCTCAACCCACACCTTTAATGGTTCACCATTTGATTGAAATAAAATATTATCTACATCTGATTTAATTCTTGTCTTCTCCCCATTTATCATAACAATTTTATCACCAGCTTGTAAAACCGTATTTTCTGATAAATACTCTGGTATCATTTGTTTTATAACCGTAGAACTATTTGCCCCATAACAAGCCATCAACAAAAAATAAATCATTACACCAAATACAATATTCACAATGGCTCCTGCCATAACAATTGCCATTCTAGATGATACTTTTGCCTCGCTAAATGAGCCTCTTTCCTCTACTTGTTCAGTTTCACCCAGCATATCCACATAGCCACCAAATGGTATAGCTCTTATTGAATATTTTGTCTCTTTTCCCTGTTTTGAAAAAATATTAGGTCCAAATCCAATGGAAAATTCCCTTACCTTTACTTTACACAATTTTGCCACTGTAAAATGTCCACCTTCATGAATAAAAACCAAAAATCCTAACAAAAATATAACTTTTATGGCACCAATTATAAAACTCAATTTTCCCTCCTATAAAAACATTGTCAATAAAAAATATGCAAATGGAGCAATAAACATGACACTATCAATTCGATCTAGCATTCCACCATGACCAGGAAATAATTCACTAAAATCTTTCACATCAAAATAACGTTTAATGACTGAAGCTGAAAAATCACCAATTTGACCAATAATACTCAAAATAGCACTTAAGATAGCAATCACATAATATTTAATTTCCATATCAAAATACGTATTCATCACATAACTACAAATGATGGAAAATAACATAGCCCCTATCATTCCACCAATGCATCCTTCTATCGTTTTATTAGGGCTGACACTACTAAACTTATGTTTTCCAAGATTTCTCCCTACCCAATAAGCAAATGCATCAGATCCCCACGCTGCAAAAATCACAAACCAGACCAGAAATTTTCCTGATATTTTTCCTGTAACACCATATAAAAGTGGTAAAAATCCTAAGAATCCAACAATATATAAAATACCCATAAAAGTAAAAGCGGCATCTTTAAAAGTTATTTTCATATCACTTATAATTACATGCAAAAATAGTACAAATAGCAAAATTGGCACCCCTAATGTTATCACCGTATTCAAAACCATATTAGGAACAACATGCATAAAACTAATCAACATGGCTGATAAATAACCAACCCAGCCAATAAATCTGGCCTCTTCTTGAATGCACTTCCCATATTCATACATAGCAATTACAGCAATCACAGCAACTACAACATCCACTATATAGGAATTTCCAAATACGATTAATAATACGACTATCGGCAGTCCAATCATTGCAGTTATTAATCTCTTTAAATTCATATCATTCATCCTTTGCTTAAAAATTATTTTCCTAGATTTCTTTTTCTTTTTTGATAATTGGCAATTGATTCATCTAAATCTTTCTCTGAAAAATCTGGCCAATATTTATCCAAAAATAAAATTTCTGAATACACAGACTGCCACATCAAAAAACCGCTAAGTCTCATTTCTCCACTAGTCCTGATAATTAAATCTGGATCTGGCTGATTTTTCGTATACAAACGATTTGAGATTACTTCTTCTGAAATATCTTCTGATTTCAAATTTCCTTTTTTAACTTCCTCAGAAATTTCTTTTACCACTTTTATCATTTCTGCTCTGCCACCATAATTTAATGCTATATTAAAAATAATTCCTGTATTATCTTTCGTTCTTTCAATAGAAGAAAAAATTCCCTTTTGTAAATCTTCTGATAACTCTGTCACATCTCCCAAAACGCGAATCACAATATTTTCTGTGTCCGCTTCTTTTGTAAAATCATCCAAATACCTTTGTAGCAAATTCATCAAACCACTTACTTCTTCCTCACTTCTTCGCCAATTCTCTGTTGAAAAAGCATATACTGTCAAATATTTGATACCCAACTGATTTGCATATCGCACAATTTTCTTCAAGGTTTCTGCCCCTTGTTTATGCCCTAATTTGATTGGTAACATTTTGGATCTTGCCCATCTTCTATTTCCATCCATAATCAATCCAATATGTTTTGGCATATTTTTTTCTTCCATCTTAAACTCCTTAAATACTCATAATCTCTTTTTCCTTATTTTCTAGCATTTTATCAATCTCAGCAATGTGTTTATCTGTTAATTTTTGTACATTTTCTTCTGCTTTCGACTTTTCATCTTCTGTCATATCACCATTTTTTAAATCTGCCTTGATTTTCTCCATACCATCTCTACGAATATTACGAATACTAACTTTGCATTCTTCTGCCATCTTCTTAATCTCTTTTACCAATTCTTTTCTTCTATCCTCTGTCAACTCTGGAAAATTCAAACGAATCACCTTTCCATCATTATTTGGATTTAGCCCAATATCAGATGCAAGAATGGCTTTTTCGATATCTTTCAAAGTATTCATATCCCAAGGCTGAATCACAATCATTCTAGCTTCTGGAACAGAAATTCCAGCCATCTGGCTAATCGGCGTTGGTACCCCATAATATTCCACATTCACCTTATTTAATATCGCTGGATTAGCACGACCAGCACGTACCTCTGCAAAATTTTCTCCTAAACGATCTAATGTCTTTTGCATTTTCTCTTCTAATTCTTTCATCATCATTTTCCTTTCTTGTTTTTTGTTATTGATGTTTTGGGACAGTCAAAACTGATCCCTATGTATTTTATTCATTTATTTATTTTACAATGGTACCGATTTTTTCACCTTGTAAAATCTTTACAATATTTTGTGGTTCACTAATCGCAAACACTTGTAATGGTATATTATTGTCTTTACAAATGGATGTTGCAGTTGAATCCATTACTTTTAAATCTTGGTTCAAAATATCCATATACGATATTTCATCATATTTTACAGCTGATGGATCCAATTTTGGATCAGCTGAATATATACCATCAATGGTTTTCGCAAGTAGTATTACTTCTGAATCTGTCTCAGCAGCTCTTAGTGCTGCAGCTGTATCGGTTGAGAAAAACGGATTTCCCGTTCCACAAGCAAAAATAACCACTCTTCCTTTTGTCAAATGTTTTGCTGCCTTTCTTTTAATATATGGCTCTGCAATTTGTCTCATTTCAATAGCTGTTTGCAAACGTGTGTGTATTCCTCTGGCCTCTAAGGCATCTTGCAAGGCTAAACCATTAATTGCTGTTGCTAGCATTCCCATATAATCTGCTGTTGTACGAACCATTTTGTGTCCATTTCTAGCCCCTCGCCAAAAATTTCCCCCTCCAACAACAATTGATATCTCTACTCCCATATCCAAAGCCGTTTTTATTTGATCACAAATTGCCCCCACAACATCTGGATCAATTCCATGCCCTATATCTCCTGACATCGCTTCTCCACTTAGCTTTAGTAACACTCTCTTATACGCTAACATATCCATTTTCTCCTTTTATTTATTTTAACTTCTGTTATTGTATCACAAATTCAAAATTTTTCCATACTTTTTTAGAATTTTTTCACAAAAAATTATTTTTGGTTCTATTTTTCAACTTATCTGCATATATATTCTATAGAATGGAGGAAACTATGCGATTTATTGTAATTTCAATCAAAAAATATTTTTTTACAGTACTCTTCTTATTATTTACCCTAACCCTTATCTTATTCTCAAGTACCAATCTTGAAGCTGCACAAAATGGACTAAAACTTTGGGCAAATTCAGTACTTCCCACACTATTTCCATTTTTCATAGCAACTGAATTACTGTGCCGAACCAATTTTGTCCAAATTCTTGGCAAATTTCTAAATCGATTCATGAAACCCATTTTCAACGTACCTGGTGAAAGCACAATCGCTATTATTATGGGAATCATCAGTGGATATCCTGTTGGTGCTAAAGTTGTCTGTAATTTATACGACAAAAAAATCTGCTCTAAATCAGAAGCAGAACGCCTTATTGCCTTTACTAACAACTCTGGTCCCATCTTTATTCTTGGCACAGTCGGTGTTTCCCTTTTCGGTGACACTCATATTGGCAAAATCCTACTAACCTCTCATATTCTATCCTCCTTAATCATTGGACTCATCTTTCGATTTTGGAAAAAAAATCAAGTTGATTTAACCTTTCGAAATTACCATTCCGAAAGCAAAGAATTAATCCGTGTTGCTAATCTGGGAGAAATTCTAGGCGATGCTATAAAAAAATCAATTGCTACCATTTTATCAATTGGTGGATTTGTTGTATTATTTTCTGTCATCATCTCGATTTTGTCAAGTCTAGAAATCCTAACAAACCTTGCTCATTTTCTAGCAAACTTCGGAATTCCTTATTCTATTACCTTAAGTATTTTAACCCGGTATGATTGAAATGACAAACGGTCTACAAACAGCTAGCATCTGCTATCCATCTCTTCCTCTACCATGCCTCCTAACTTGCAGTTTCCTACTTGGATTTGGCGGACTTTCTGTCTTACTACAAGTCTTCTCCATCATCTCCAAATCAAAAATCTCCATCAAACCTTATCTCTATGGAAAAACATTGCAAGGTATTTTATCTGTCATTTTAACCTTTGCTCTTCTATAAAAAAAGACTGTAAAACCTCTATCTTCCAAAAAAAGCAAGTGAAATTTTGAACATTACCCAAAATTTCACTTGCAATATTTTATTTTTTACTGTCCTTTTCTTATTTCTATAAATCCATTTCCATTCCTGCTCTTCCTCGCATTCCAAGACCAATTTGACTCTGACCTTTTCGAGAAACTTCACAAGGATTCTGACTTGCTTGCGAATATTTTCCAACTGTAATATTCCCCTCTTCATCCACATGCAAAATTTCATCACTTTTTGTATAAATAATACCACTTCTTTCAGTCTTACCTGTTCTTTCTAATTTCCCAGTCAGCTGTAATTCAGCCACAATCAACTTACTTGGAAAATCCTCAATCTCATACCCTTCATACTCAAAAATCTTGTTTTCTTTCGCCATTGCTTTTATCTTTCTCTTTAATTCCATTCTAGCTCTTGCTCTTTCAGCATCAGAAACAACAGGTCGTTTGGTTTCAACTGGTTTTGCAACCTCTTGCACTGGCTCTGTCGCTTTCTCACTTGTTATCACAACTTTTTGTAATCTCTCATTTACTTTTTCCTCTATCATTTTTGCAATTATCATTTCCATCTCTTTTTTGGCCTCATCTGTCAATACTTGAAAAGGATCCTGTTTCACTGACTCTAATCTTTCCTCCCCTACTTGAGCACTTACTCCTTCTTGCTCCTGATTCTCTCTCTCCTCTCTATCTTCCTGTTCAATTTGTTTATTATCAATCAAACAATCTTCTTCCATTCCATATTCATCAAACGTCTCACTTGGCCAGCTTGGTAGAAAATCATCTTCATGCTCCTCTTCCTCTGGAATCGTTGCAAAACTCATCGGTTCACCTTTTTTCCTCTCCACAAATGCTTCTTTCCAGTCTGTCAATTTGTCTTTTGCACCTTTAAACCAACCTTTCACTTTAGCACCTAGTTCCCTTTTCTCCACTTCTACTGTTTCTTCTCTTTGCGGTTCTTCTCCCAATAACATCTCAACTTCCTCTGGCAACAATTCTACTTGCATCGATTGTCCTAAATCTGTTTCCATTTCTTCCTCAAAACTTAAACTACTCACAACTTCAGTCGAATCTGCCCCATCTTTTTCCTCTTCTTGCTCTCCACTAATATTATTTAACTTCTCAGCCTCTTGTTTTAACCCCAAATATCTTTCATGCAACTTAGGATCTCGACTCCCTTCATCTAGTTCCCTCTTTATTTCTTCATATTCATCTTTTATTTTTGCGATTGTATCTGGTTTAGAAATAACTTCTTGTTCCTTCTCTTCTTCCTGCTCAACTGCTAGCGTCTTTTCCTCTTCTACTTTTCCAAGCATCACTGCCATTTCATATCTTATTTTCTTTCTTGTTTCTGGATTCAACGTAATAGCTAGATCCCTTCTCAATTTCAAAAACTTTTCAATTTCCCAATCCTCTAATTGACAGCTCGTTTGACGCATAATATCCAAATTTTCAATCCCTTCATAATTTACACTTTTCATTTTTATTCCTCCCAAAAAATCTCATTTCTACTATTCTATTATACCATATTATGTAAATTATTGCAACCTTTTTTATGTAAATTTTCCCAAAAAATATAGCATTTTATTCTCATTTAAAATAAATCATCTATTTTTATGTAATTATCCCCCCAGTATAACTGGGTGTTTTCTCTAAAATTAACAAAAGAGGAATGAATTTTAACTTCATTCCTCTTCTAAAATCTAATTTTTTAATGCATTTTTTCATCCTTTTCTTCTTTCACATAAGTTTTCACATTTTTAGCCATATTTTCACGAATCTGTTCAAGCTCTGCCTCATATTGTTTTCTTTCTTCTTCAGAAAGCTTTCCAAATAACTCTTCTTCACTCTTCGCTTCTGTAACAGCTTTTTTCTTATCTCCTTCTTCTATTACTTTATACGAATCATAGTCTTCAAAGCCCAGTATTTTTAGTCTTTTCTTTCTTTTCGCTTTCTTCTCCGCTTTCCTTTTCGCTTTTTCTTCTGCCTTTTTGGCTTTTGTATGTTTCTGTTCTTTTATCTCGCCTTTCTCTTCAACTGTCTCAGCATCCCAGAATACCTCTGTAAGCCAATTTAAAAACTTTTTAATTCTACCTTCTTTCTTTTCTCCTGCTTTTCCTGAGTTATTTGACCCTGTCTCAACCACTCCATTGGTAGCATCTTCCCTTGCCTTTAATTCCTTAGCTTCTGCTTTCAATTCAAAAAATCTTTCACGTAATTTAGGATCTTGGTTACCTTTTCTCAATTCTTCTTTTATTTGTTCAAATTCAGCCCTTATATCATCCATCGTTCTTTCTGGTGGATTTTGCTTTTTCCCTTGTTCTCCTGATTTATTTTCTTTTTCAGTGCCTTCTTTTTTCATTTCTACTGGCTTTGTATATTTTTTATCTTTTCCCAATATATTAGCCATTTCACGTCTTATTTGACTCTTTTTTTCTGAATTCGTTGCAATCGCAAAATCTCTTTTCAAGCTTAGAAATTTGTTAATCTCCCAATCGTCTAATTGATATTGTATACTATGTATCGATTCATCTTCTATTCCTATGTAATCTACAGTCTGTACTTTTTTAGAGTCTGATTTTGACTCGTCTACTTTCCTTGGCTCTGTTTTTGCTCCTTCCGTTTTCTTTGGCTCTGTTTTTGTTCCTCCTGCTTTCTTTGGCTCTGTTTTTGTTCCTTCTGCTTTCTTTGGCTCTGTTTTTGTTCCTCCTGACTTTTTTGTCCCTGCCTCTGAATCCTTTGGTTTCTCACCTTTTGACTTCATCAACTTTTGTATTCTTATTTTATATTCCTGTAATTCTTCATCCAATTTTTTACAACTTTCTTTTTCAACTTCATAAAGCTTTTTTCGTAACTTTTCAGGCTCTCCATAATCCTTACCATTTTCTGCCTTTTCACATTCTCTTTTGATTACTTCCTTCCAATCATCACGTATTTTCTTTGTTTTTTCTTTATATTCTTGTTTTATTTTCTCTGCTTCTTCTTTTTTTCTCTCATCTTCCAAACTTTGCAACGCTTTTTCTTCATTTCTCAAACTTTGCATTTCCCTTTCATATTCTTTAAAAGCTTCTTGCTCTTTTTCAAGAATACTCATTATCTTTTCTGACAACTCTTTACTCTTTTCAAGTGATACTTTAGACTCTTTCGTGTCTTCTTTCATCCATTTTTCATTTTCCTGTTCCCATTCTGCAAATACTTTATCAAAATCACCATGTAATTTTTTCAATTCTGTCATATATTCTTGTTCCATTCTCTCTCTCTTTGCATCAGAATAAGTTCTATTTCTATCCGTTCTTTTCCTATCTTTCTTTTCCTTGAAATTTCTATAATTAAACTTATCTTTCCCCATCTATTTCCTCCTAAAAAATAATATTCTTACACTTAATTTAATTATACCATATTTTTTTCATTTTGGCAATAATTTTATGTAAAATTATCCATTTTTTGCCATTTTTCTAGGGAAAAATGAAACGAATCATACGCACTTGTATGATTCGCCTTTTATTTTAACGTTCCATATCGTTATCTCTTGTTGCTTGTTGTTCATTTTGATCTTGTTGTTGAGCTTGTTCGTCTCGAGCTTGTTGTTGTGCCTTGGCCAAATCTTTTTGATCCATCCAACCAGCACCATGTTCTACATCACCTTTCCACTCTCTTCCATCAATTGTTCTTGTTACACCATTATCATTATATACATATACTGGTGACACATTATTTCCTACTTCATTTGTCTCAACAACCATTCTACCATTCATTTCCATTGCACGATCCACATGATATCTAATAGAAGCATTTGGATTATTGGTTGCCATATCATATAATTCATCAGCCGAATAAGTATCTGTTGTGTAGATTTGGTCTCCCATTACAACTGCCATTTTATTAACTCCCCATGAACCTCTTGTATTTGTAATTGCTCCACTTACTTCTTGTGCATCAGAACTATTATATGTATATCCAACCTCTGGTGTAACATTAACCTTATCTCCAGGATACAAACGATTCTTTTTCTCTTGCTCTTCTTGTTCTTGGGTTGTTGCTTTTTGCTCTTGTGTTTGGTCTTGTTTTTTATCATCTTTTTTATTGTCTGCTTTATCATCTTTCTGTGTCTTTGGTGTTATGCTTTCTACGTGTTCAATACTATCTAATACATGATTTCCTGGCTCCATAACACCTTCTATCATAGATTCTGGACTTCCTTTTTCTGGCTCACCTGAATTTAATGCAACTGTTGTTCCAGTAGCAACTAAAGCACTTACTCCACCAATCAATGCACCAATCCATCTGTTGTCCTTTATCGTTGCTAAATGCATACGTTTTGGTCCATGATATTTTAATCGTTTATTGGCTCTATATGATGTAATCAATCTTCCTAAAAATCCCTTGGCATCACCTGTTCTTTTATTTTCTTTGGTTGGATGCCAACCAACATCTGCTGTAACTTTTCCTGGCATTTCAACTTTTGGTAAACGCTTACCACCTCGCTCTAAATTTCTTGCTCGAGTAATAACAGATTTCACATACATTTCAGAAGCAGATTTTTCAAATCTTCCCATATTTTGTGTATCCCACTCTAAGTAAGCTTTATAAATTGTAGGATCAATATGTTTTAAATATTTTTTCTCATTTTCTTTGATAAGATGATGTGCTTCTATAGCATCTTGCAACTCTTGTAATGTTTCTTTTTTATAATCATTTGAGTCCATCCAAGTTGTTTGAGGATTTCCTTGAGCAATACCATCTTCATCTCTTTCAATTAAAAGAACTTCACCTGTTTTTTTATTAATATTAATATCTAATCTTGGGAAATCTTCTTTATCTGGATTATCATTACTATTTGAATTACCACCATTTCTTGATGTATTTTCTTTATTCTTCATTTTAGATAAAGACTCTAATTCCCTTACAATATCATTTAATTTTGTCAAATTTTCTTGTTCCTGTGGTGTTGCTCCATCTCCTGCTGCTTGGACTGTTGCCCATAAATCATTCATTTGTTCTTTGCTATCATATAAGATAGCATTAATATCTTCCCTTGCAACATATCTTGAATTCTCATTATCACTAACAAGTTTTCTTAAAACAGGTAACACGTTATTCATTCTCTCAAATTCTCTTTTATCTGCATCAGTTAACACATCAGCATCATTCCACATATCTCTTTGTTTTTGCTCATAGGCTTTGATTCTAGCTTCTATGTCAGATTTCGCAATTCCTTTTTCTAATGATACTGGTTTACTAGTTGAACTTGGACTATTAAGTGAATTTGATTGACTAGCTGGTGTAGTTTGAGAATTTTGTTTTTCTTGTTGTAAACTCTCCAATTCACTGATTACCTCTTTCATTTCACGTATCGCTGCTTCTTCTTGTGGAGTTGCCTCCTCTCCAGAATTAACAATAGATGCCCATAAATCATTCATCTTTTTCTTATTCTCAGCAATAACTGATTCAATATCTCCCATTGAAACATGCATTGCGTTTTTATTTTTATCCAACAGTGATTTTAAAACAGGCATGATTGTGTTAATTCTATCAAACTCTTTTTTCTCTGCATCAGTCAGCATATCTGGACCATCATTCCACATATTTCTTTGTTTTTGCTCATAAGCTTTAATTTTAGATTCAATATCAGATTTTGCAATTCCTTTTTCTAGTGATACTGGTTTGCTTGCTGAATTTTGCGTCTTGGAAGATGATTGAGGTGTTGCTTTGGATTGTGGCTCCTTTTTGGTTTGTGGGTCAGAAAGATTCAAATCTGGATATTTTTTACTCAAATCCCCCATCGTTTGATTTAAATCTTCTACCAATTTGCTATGTCTTGAAACTTCTATAGCTTCCTGTTCAAAAGCTCCTGCCTCTCGATACTCCCTTCTTCTTTGTGCTGTCCTTGTTATTTCATCTGTTAATCTTCTTATTTCAGTTTTTGCCTCACTCACCTCTTTTAACTGTTCATCTTTTTGGCTTAATTCTTCTACCAAATGATTATGGTTTGATCTTTCTACAGTCTCTTGTATAAAAGCACCTGCTTTTCGATATTCATTTCTTCTTTCCGCACTTTTTTTTATCTCTTCTTCTAAATGGTTCATATCTTTTTTCAAAGTTTCTATCGCCTTATTTAGCTTTTCCTCCATATTCCATTTTCCCCCTATTTCTCTTAATACAAATATTCATTTAAAATTATACTCAAATTCTCAAATTTCGTCAATAATTGTTACATAAATGACATATTTGTTACAAAATTGTTACATTTTGCCTCAATATATACTTATTATACCATAAAAATACAAAAAAGTCAAGTTTTATGTCAATTGTTTATATGTTTTTATTCTCTCTAAGGCTCGGTTCGATAATCCCTCATATCTTGCCATTTTATCCTTTATTTTGTTGTTTAATTCTGGCAAAATGCCATAATTAGCATTCATTGGCTGAAACTTATCATTTGGCGTGGAAATATAACTAGCTAATGCTCCAATCATGGTTTGTTTGTCAAATTCAACATTGGTATCTAAACAACAATTCAAACCTGCAACAAAGCCTGAGGAAATTGACTCCACATAGCCCTCCACACCCGTTATTTGCCCTGCAAAATAAATACGTTTGTCTTCTTTTAATTGATAACTAGCATCCAATAATTTCGTAGAATCAATATAGGTATTACGATGCATCACACCATATTTCATAAAATTAGCCTTTTCCAAACCTGGAATCATAGAAAAAACACGTTTTTGCTCCCCAAATTTCAAATTGGTCTGAAAACCAACTAAATTGAATAAGGTTCCCTCTTTATTATCTTGTCTTAATTGCACAATGGCATAGGGTCTTTCGTCTGTTCGTGGATCCTTAAAACCAACTGGTTTTAAAGGGCCAAATCTTAACGTATCTTCCCCTCTTTTAGCCATAATTTCAATGGGCATACAGCCTTCGAAAATTTCTCTTTTTTCAAAATCATGCAAGGTCGCCACTTCTGCTTGAATCAAAGCCTGATAAAAACACTTATATTCTTCCTCATTCATTGGGAGATTGATATAAGAAGAATCACCTTTTCCATATCGGTCACCCCAAAACGCAATTTCCATATCAATCGAATCTTTCTCAACAATCGGTGCTGCCGCATCATAAAAATGCAAATCATTTTCGCCAATCAGCTTACGAATTGATTCAGAAAGTCCTTCTGAAGTAAGTGGTCCAGTCGCAATAATAACCTTTCCATCCTTTGGAATTTCTGTAATTTCCTCCCTAATTAATTCGATATTAGGATGATTTTCAACCTTTTCAGTCACCAACTTAGAAAATTTCTCTCTATCAACCGCCAAAGCTTGCCCAGCTGGAACCGCAACTAAATCTGCAATGGGAATTAATTCACTTCCTAGCATTCTCAACTCTTCTTTTAGTAACCCACATGCATTTGTCAAGCGATTTGATTTAAAAGAATTGCTACACACAATCTCCGCTAAATCAGTATTTGTATGGGCTGGCGAAAACTTAACTGGTTTCATTTCATACAATTTAACCTGATAACCTCTTTTGGCAATCTGCAAAGCTGCCTCACATCCAGCAAGCCCTGCACCTATAATTGTGATTGGATTCATAAAATTTTCTCCTTCATCTTATTTATGTCTATTATATGGGTTTATTCTGCTTCTGTCAACCTTTTAAAAGGCAGAAAAAAGGACAAATCCTGAGATTTATCCTTTTTTATTATTATTTTAGAATTTTCTTCTTAATGAATACAATTCCTCCAGCAATCACTGCCAAACCTGCTATTATACTTGCTGCAACTTGTAATCTCCAAATCATGATGCTGCTACCAGTTGGTGGAGATAATGTGATCACTTCTGTTGCAGAAGTATCTCTTTCAATTATCTTATGATTCAACAAATCTGGCTCTCCGGAATTTTTAGATATATCAGCTTTAAGCTTAGCTGGCATCGTATTACCTGCTATTGTTAATTCATCACGTCTACCAACTTTGTTGTTGTATCTGATGATTTCGGTAATGTTATCGATTTGTAAGTCATCTGAATCAGCACCGATCAATTGAGATACTGTCAAATACATAGAAGCTTGCCAGTTTGTTCTAGTCTCCTTTGCTGCATTTTGAGGTTGTAGATTAACGATAAATCCACCATTGTTGATTTTACTTTCTGTGTTGTCAGCTTCATCATCATCTGTTGCTTTGTCAACACTTAATAGCATATTGTTTTCATAAGAAATGCCATTTTCGTCTACAATTACTTCTTTTGTCGCTCCAGTCTCATCTTTTACTTCAATTGCATTGCCATCCTTGTCTTTATTGATTATATTCTTGTCAATATGTTCCTTCAATTCATCTACTGTTACACTACTCCAGCTCATATCTTCAGAAACATTTAGTAGAGGATTGTATTCTATGTCATTGTCAACGTAATCAACAAGTTGTCTTACTCTTGAGGTAACGATTTCATCTTTGTTAACATCTTTTTGACTACCATAATAGTAAATTGATCCTAAATACTCTCCTAATGCTTTTGTATTTTCTAATTTACCATCTTCTTTTCTTTCAAATTTTGCTAGAGCTTCAGACAAGCCATTGCATGCTTCTTCAAACTTAGTTGTATCTTCAAAATAAAGCATTTTAGCCAATTTTCCAGTTCTGTCAACTTCACCTGTGTTTAACACAGTAAATTTGTATTTTACAGTAATGGTTGTTCCGTTTAAGATGCTTGAGTCAACATTGATGTAACGGAATCCTTGGTTGGTTGCACTGTCCCTGTTTAATGCTTGTAGATTGTCAGTTCCAAATGATTCTTTGGCATTTAATGTTACTTCAGCTTTAATATTTCCATTTTCATCTACATTTTCATCTTTATATTCAATGTTATATTTAGCATACATAATATCTTTTCCATCTGATGTTGTTAAAGTGATTTCTTCGATTTGTTTGTCAAGAGTTAGTTGCGTCATTGGTCTTTCTTCTATTCCGAAGTTGATGTTGTTGACATGATAAGATTCGACGCCTTTATTGCCTTCTGCATTTCCCTTTGTTCCTTCCTTTTTCGAGAAGTTTATTGAAGGTTCAATATTCATGTCTATCTTTGGCGTATCAGCCCACATATAACACTTTTCTGTTTCTTCTCCTTTAGAAACAGCCATCATTGTAGTAGATTTTTCATTGTCTATCTCTCTTGTTTTTCCTATCGCTTCTAGTCTTCTTACTTCACTATCAACTGCTGTATTATTCAATGTTTCATCTTTGTTAATATAATCATTAAATTTCAAATAATTGTCTGCTCGTAATCCATTTTCCTTAGATTCTAGACTTCCTTTAAATTGTGATGATTTAAAGTCTTGACCATTGTAGAAACCTGCCGTTGAATAGGACGCCTTTGATTCTACTCTCTCATTTCCATAAGTAAATCTTACAACATAATCACCTGCAATAACATTGGAGAAGTTATAGTTTCCATGTTCATCTGTTTTAGTTTTTGCCTCAAGTCCTAATACATCTTTTATTGTTTTGCCATTTAAGCATTCTAATGGATCGGATGGCCAAATATAGTCATACTCTGTATACTGATTATTATTATCATTCTTTACAGTTACTTTTTGAACAAGTTCTGTTGTTAAACCTGCGACATTTACTTCACCATCATCTTTTACACCATTACCAATTTGTTGATTATATTTTGGATTTTCAGTTCTACCATTATCTGCATCATTACTATCATCTTCCCAAACAATACCATTGATATTTCTATCATATGTTTGTTCAATTAGATTTAGTTTTATTCTTGGTGCTGCAAATGTATCATCTTCATACCAAGCTTTCTCGTTAAGTGCTCCAATATTTACATTACCTGGTGCAGAATCTCGGTCAATTCTTCCAGCATTTGTTTTCGTATCTTTATAGAAAGTTGTATAACTTCCAATTTCTGCTACATTGCATTTTTGGCCTAGGATAATAGACTCTTCAATTCCAAATTCATCATCTGGTGCTTTTTTCACTTTAAATGTCACATCATATTCTTGAGATTCTCCTGCTTTTAATGTAATATCGGTATTAGCTGTCATTTTATTGTAAACAATATTTTTTCTATCTGCATTTCTATCTGATCCTACTATATTCTCTTCTGTTGTCTTCCATTCCCATTTCCAGTTTTTATCAGGTTGTGCAACTATTACCCAGTCATTCACTGGTTTTTGCTCTCCTGCTACTGTTTGAGTTTTCAAATATTTTTCTTCTTTACCTTCTACTAATTCAAAGCTACTATCATAGTAATCATCTATGCTATTGATTTTGACATCATAAGCAGATGAGCCATTCATTAATTTTAAGCGATACGTTAGGTAAATATCAAGCTCTGTCTCTTCTGCACCTTTTTCACCTCCAAAGTGAGATTGATAAAATCCTTGCAATTTTCCATATACATTTTCTTCAGAGTTTTCTACCTTTCCATTATACATAGCTGCTCTGTAATAGTAATCTGAACGATATAATCCTAATGTAAATGGTGTTCTTTCTGTATTCTTTACTTTAATGTCTGTCACAATATTTTTCTCTAAAGAATCTTGTTTTACTTCTGTTAAATCATAATACCCACTGTATTGATATTGATACATTTTTTCATTAACCACAACTTTTGCATCTATTAAATTCTTGGTTAGACCTATGTCTACCTCTTCTCTTTGTTTTAATCCTAAATTAATGTGTAAACAATAATTATATACTGCAAAGTATTTCGATTGTGTGACAAATCCATCTTCTACATTAAATGTCGTTTCTGTTTTTGTTAAGCTAAGTTTGTCATAATTATTATAGTTGAATGGGAAAGTCAAATTGCCTGTAGCTGTTGTTGCCTTAGCTTTAAATGTATCTAACACTTTTCCATTCTCATCGGTTGTATTTAACCTTGAATGGGTTGGATAACCATCTCCTGCATCATTTGAAGAATAGGTTATTTCGGTTTGTTTGCCATCAACTGTGGCAAAACCTGTTGTATCTCCATTGGCATTAATTGGTGTTTTTCCAGATACCGCTGTTATTTTTTTGGCATTGTTTTCTTTCTCAATTGCCATTGAGTCATTTTCAAATTCTGCTCTTTCACTCTTTGATTTTGCATCTTTATACGCTTTGGCCTTAGTTGCTATATCTCCTTTATTTTTTTGTACATATACCTCTTTTCTATAGCCTTTTTTTCCTGCTCCTGTTTTATCATATCCTTCTTTTTCCTCTTTGGAAACCTTATAGGACAAGAATTCTGTTGGCTCATACGTTTGACCATCGTAAACAAATTCTACATCATAGTCTGCTGTATATCCTTTTTTTCTTTCTTCCTCCGAAAGCTCAGGTACTGATATTCTTGGCACTTGCCATTTACCATCTGATTTGGTAATAATTGGGAACGTAACAGGGTTATTTTCTTTATCTAAGTAAGCAGTTGCTGGTTCTCTTGAAATTATCTCTCTTTTCTCATTATAAACAACTCTATAAACTGTTACTTCTGCATTCTCTTTTAGCAATTCGCCCTCGTCATAAACACCATTTATACTTCCTGCATAGGTGTCTTTTCCTTCTTTATCTTCCAATGCTTCATCTACCCAAACAATACCTGCCATTTGGAATGTTAAATCAATTACTTCATCTGATGGTATTGTGTTTGTTATGGTTACTACATCTGTTCCACCATCTGTTAATTCATGTCCTTCTGTATCTGTCGAATCATTTTCCTTATTTGACCAATTAGTTCCGACACATTCCCATTCCCATTTTTCACCTGGTTTACTTGTTTCTCTTACTGTATAGGTTGGTGGCTCTGAACCATACCATGTGATGCCATCTATTGTAAATTCCCACTTGTTATCTTCTGATTCTGCTGATAATGTTTTGTTTATTACTGCTGTGGAATTTTCACCGCCATATTTTTTACCATCATATTCAAAAGTTCCTTTTATCACTACTTCAACGTCAAATTTTATTTTATTTTCTTCTGCTAATATCTTTAATTGTTCTGCTGTCATCTTCTCAGATGAGAAGAATTCTTTCTTAACTTTTATTTTTCCTTTGTGTTTTTCCATTGTATTTGTAAATTTAACACTTACATTAGTTGCTTTTTCAAGATCTTCACTTTCTTTAATTCTAAACTTCACTGACTTTTCTGATTTTTCTATAATCTCATCTGTTCCAGTTATGTCATCTATTCTTACATTTTTTACTTCATCATTGTCCTTTTCTGTTACAGTAACAATTGGAGCTGGATCGTCATTTCCCCATACGAATATATGTGGTCCACTTTTCTCACCAGCCTTAATTGTGACTGGGAAATCCATTATTCCATTAGTCGTATTTTTTACTCCCTCAACATGTACTTGGAAAGTAAATGTTTCATCTGTTACTTGACCGTCTTTTAATGCTTTTTCAATTATTAGAGAACCTTGTTTCTCTCCTTTAGGATAGTTAAGAACACCCACTGGCAATGTTACTTCTGCTCCTGATGTTTTATCTGCTTGCAATTGTCCTTCTTGTGGAAGTATTGTAGAATTATATTTTTCACTGTCAGGAGTTGGCTCTTCTATAATTTCATAATGTGGCCCTTCTTTTCCATACCATTCAAATGGACCTATCTTTCCACTTGACGCTGTACTTTCTCCTTTATGCACAATAATTTTCTCTTTCTTTGCCTCATATCCATCTACTTGTATTGTAAATTCGAATGTCTCATCCTTTTCTGCTTCCCCTCTTATTGTTTTCTTTATTTGAATATATCCTTTATTAGGAGCTGGTTTTAATTTATTCTTTGCTATAACCGTCCTTATAGTCTGACCAGCTACAAATTGTCCCTTATAATTGTCTGTAATATCTACATATTCCCACTTATTATCTTTTGAAGGCTTAACTTCTTTTACTTCATAAGTTGGTGCTTTTTCTCCTTCTTTCCACCTATATGTTCCAACTTTTAACTCATCACCTGCTCTTACTGTTACTATTTTATTAATTTCTCTTCCATCATCATACTTGATTTTTACTTCGAAATCAAAATATTGATATTCTCCACATATTTCCTTTACTTCTTCTGCACTAATTTCTTTTCCATTTTCATCTAAAGCTATTTTCTTGATGATTAGGTCAGCTTGATTTTTTCCTTTTCCAATCACTGAAACACTTACATTTTCATACCATCTTGCTGCCCAATTAGCTAATACTAATTCCTGTGATGCCTTAGATATTCCTTGACCTTTTGCAACTAATTTATAATTATATACTGTCTTTTTACTACCATCATTATTCGTTACTTCTTTACTGGTTCTTTGTACATCCCATTGAAATTGTGTATAGTTACCACCTAATGTTGTATATTCTCCACCCGCAACCAAAAATCTATAATCAATATCTATTTTATTTATTTGTGTTGCATTCTCAATATAATCCATTTCAATATAAAACGTTTCTTGTGGTGCAGGAAATTTACGTTCTTTATCAGCTGTATTTCCTCTAATAAATCTCCATTTAGTATCTGGTACAGCTTTACTATCTGCATCTGTATAGATTTTAAAACCATTTATACCTGCTAACTCTACACCATCTGCAATACATTCTTCATATTTTAGAGACATTGGTCCAACTATATATTTCTTAGTATCTTTATTATAATATACATTAACATTTTCCTTCTCTAAAGAACATAACTCACTTTTATCTCCTTTTAGATTTGGAAACTTTACAGTTACCTCCTCGTTACCAAATTTATGAGTCCAATCTCCATATTTGCTTGTATCATCAACATCTCGAGCTATCTTTCGAACAAATTCATCATATTCCTTAGCTACATTGTATAAAGAATTATCTCCACTCACACCTACTCCTTGAGTTGCTGCATACCACGCAGTTTGAATTCTATGATATTCATTTGGTTTACCATAAGAATTTATACCTTCTTGCATTTCACTTAATATATATCCTTGAATTGGTTTACAAATATTATTTCTTGCTATAGCAGTATAGGCAGGTGCCATCGTTTGCCAATAAGTACCTTGATAAACAGATGTTGAGCCTGTTTCATTTCGTAATGCTGAATCTAATTGATCTTTTGACAATATAAAATCATTTACTTCATGATTCTGGAAACTTTCTACTTTGCTTAATTGATTAATTCTATTATAACCTGGTAAAGGCCCACCATGTTGATTACACAATAAAAACCAATAATTTGTACTTTCCAAATCTTCTAATACTATTTGTGTTCCATCTGCAATATCATTATAACCAATTTTCTTTTCTGTCAGTTCTACTGCAAAACTCTTTCCACTTGCCATCAAACTCATCATAATAAACATTGCAATTATAACAATTTTACTTAACTTACTCTTCATCTGACTTAACACCTCCTTCTTTTCCAGATTTTTGCACCTTTCTGTAGCTTACAAATCCTGCTGTTCCTCCTATTAGAAGTGCGATTATGATTGCTGATACATAAATCAGTGTTTCACCAGTTTTTACAGTTAAGATAATATCTGCTGTTGAAATATCATCTTCCCCTTGTGCTTTGTTGGCTGGTGTAGAATTTTTATCGGATACACCGTAAACATTGAAATCATCTGCGATTTCGGCTGTGTTACTTACGTTTCCAGTATTTTCGGTTGTCATTTGTTTGGTTAAAACAAGTTTTACTTCTTGACTTTGACCAGCTACTAATTCTTTATCAGCTAATGCTTTGGTGTATAAGTTTCCATCTGTTCCTGTGTACCAATCTGGATTCAAGCTTGAGTTGAATGTCATGCCTTGTGGAATATAATCAACAATCTCTGTTGCAAATCCCTCTAAATCTCCATTGTTGGTAACTGTAATGGCATATTCTACATATACTGTTGTTCCTGCTAAATATTTAGCTGTAATACCATATTGGGCAAGTTTTACTTTGTTAAATTCTTCAGTCTTTGTTCCTTGTGCATTTTGAACCGTTACTTTTGTAATTGCTTTATCAATTCCTAAACTAAATTGTAGGGATTCAATCAATCCAATATCAATATTTGATACATTTGAACCATTGATGCTAATTACATCTGTTACTGCTCCATTTTCTTTCTTACCATTTTGCTCGATTTTAGTCGTAATCACATCAGAATTGATATTCGTTTCAATTCCTTCTTTACGATACGTTGTTGTTGTATACAATGAAGTATCATATTTGAACAATACTAAGTAAGAACCATTTTGTAAACCTGAGAAAGTATATTCACCATTTGAATTTGTCGTTGTTGTTGCTTTGATAACACCTGAATTGCTGTCAACCAACATCGCTGTGATATCTTTCATTCTTTGTTCATCACTATCTCTCATGCCATTTTTGTTGGCATCTAACCAGGCAACACCTGAAATTTTGTAAGATTTTGTGATATCTGTACCAGTCACATAAGAATTTGTGTTATCATCATCGTTATCTTCATCATCCACATTTCCAGTCTTTTCTGTAGCTTGTATGATGTGTGTTACAGAATTGCTGGTAATAGTTTCTCCATTACTATCTGTCAAAGTTCCTGTATTTGTTGCTGTTTTTTCCTTTGCTCCATCTAGCTTTGATGCTACTGCTGAAACATTAACATCCATTTTGCTATTTGCTGGAACAATCAAATTTGTTTTCGCTGTAGCTGTTTCTGACATAACATTTACTGTTTCTTGTCCGTTTGATGTATACGCAATTTTTCTCACAATAACACCATCTGGTATAATGTCTGTTAACAAAATATTAACTGCTTCTAAGGCACCTTCATTTGTGATTGTGAATGTATAATCAATAGCATCTCCTTCTTTTACATAAGTTGGTGTTGGAGACGTTTGCGTCACTGATAAACTACTTTTTCCTAAGTTGATTGCTATATTTTCTGCATTGTAACTATTGATTTCTTCTTCATATATTTTAGATGAAATATAAACTTCTTTTCCTGTAATTCCAGACTCTAATTCCCCAATTTCAATATGTAGTTCTAGTGTTCTTGAATAGTCAGCTGGTATTTTATCAATCTTCCAAGTAACTTGATGTGTGTTTTGGTCATAAGTTGCATTACTTACTTTTTGGAATTTACCTTCAGCATCTTGTTGTTGCATAAATGCTTCTACAAAAGTAATTTCCTTTGGTAATTGTGTCACAACTGTAACATTTTGTTTTTCGTTTTGTGTTAAGTTTCTGGCCATCATATAAATTGTTAATTTTCTGCCTTTTTGAATGATTTGGCCTGGATAGTCATAAGCAAAATGTAAAGATTGTGTTAAAGCTAATTCGGATCTTTCAATTGTTATAATATCTGCTTTAGTCGTCCATCCTTTTTGCAAATCTTTAGCAATCACAGATGCTGTCATTTCAATTTCATTTGAATCATATTGTTCTACATTGTTAGCTGTAACTTTTACTGTAATATCAACCGCAGTATCTTTCAATAATTGTGGTATTGTTACTAAAACCTTATCTGTTTCTGAAGTAACCGTTGCAATTTCTCGATTAGCTTCTGCTGAAACAAAAGATGTATTAGCAGGTACTGGAATCGTTACTACAATATCTCTTGCAACATCTTTACCTATATTTCTTACCGTTGTTGTAAATTCAATTTCTTCTAATGCTTTTACTTCTGTTTTATTGGTTTGGATAGCCAAATCCAATTCTGGTCCAGCTCCTGTTGTCAAACCAACTAAATCTGGTTTCACAGTTTCTTCTATTGTTGCTGATTCTAGTTGATTTGTATAAGAAACTAAGAATGTTCCATAAATGTCTTCGTTGTGAGACAAATTGGCTGGAATTTCATATTCATAAGTAAATCTTAATACTTGTTTTGTTTCTAATTTATAGTTATTATCATTTGGAACAATTAAATATGATTTTATTGTTTCCAAACTTTCTGGATTTGTCACCCAACCATTTGAACTATTGTTCAAATCTTTGGTGGCTGTTCCATTTGCTGAATAATAAATTGTGAATTGTCCTTGATTGTTGCTATTGGCAACAATTGGACTTATCATTTTTGTATCAACTGTTGTTCCTAATTCTTCATTGGTATCAATTTCTCTTACTCCTTCAAAAGGAACTCTACCTAATATTGCTAAATTAGATAATGCATTTTCATTATTATTCATCATTGCAATTTCCATCGTTGCGATTTTTGCTTCTGAGTAAATGTCAATATAATCTGTTCGTTTTCCTTGTTTTACAGAAGTTATTTTAGAGCCTTCCTCTCTGTAATTGTAAATTGTATTGATTGCCATAACACCACTTGGTGCTGCATATTTTATTTTTTGCTCTTTTCTATTTACAATTTTTGCATCCCCTATTGTATATTCTACTGGATTTGCATAATTGGTTGATTCACTGTTATAACCATATGCTTTAACCAAAACTTCTCTTGATGGTGTATACATATCCACGTCAATGTCCGCATTTAATATAATGTTCGTACCATTGGTTAAAACACCTGAATTCAAATTAGTTTGCATTCCTGCAACTTCCACTTTGATGACAATTTTTCCATCTCTTACATAAGATTCTACCTTTGAAATCTCTAGCCCTTCACCATAAAGCATACTGGCATTTGTCACTTTAACACCTGTTACATATTCTGGCATTTCAATTTCGAAAATTGAGTTTCCATAAATATCGGATGTCTCTTGATCATTATTTAGTTCTAATCTCATTTCAACATTTGTATTAGTCATAACTGTTGACAAATTATCTTTATCTAAAACTAAGTTAAAGTCTGTTGTTGTGTCTTTTAATTTTGTTACTGAAGTATTACTTCCTAATTCAACCATATCTGATACATATGTATATTTTGCTTTTTGGATGGTTGTTGTTGCAATTGAGTCCATGTTCACATAATCAGCTTTTGACATGCTTGCATTTGCCATCATTGCTTTTTTGTTTGACAAAATTAAATTTCCTGTGCTAATTGGAGCTGAAGTTTTGATTACAATTTTGGTAACTTTATCTTGAAAATTTACCACATAGTTTCCATTTTCATCTGCCACCATTTCTTTGTTAATCGTTGCTAACACATTTCCAGAAACATCTACTATTTGAATGTTTCCTTCTTCCCCTAAAATCTGTCTAAAGTTTTCCTGGCTCACAGAAATTTGTTTGTAATACATATCATCTGTTTGTGTTTTGTTTCCTGTTTTATCAACGTAACTATTTTCTACATCTTCAATACTCATTTCTTCAACAATTTCTGTAAAAGAAACATTGATTGATGTTTTTGAGTTGAGTTCTACTTCTTTTTTTAGATAAGCATGTATTTTAGATATTTCTGGTGTCTGATTTTCAATATTGTATGACACAATGCTGCCTGTTTGTCCTGTCAAAACATACTCATCTGTTTTTTCTGCTGATATCACAGTTTCTCCATTGTTTGCTTCTACACCACTAAAAGTAACAAGTTTTGCTTCTATTTTAGCAGATGTTTTCAACTCTTCTGCTAATGGAACATTTTTGAAAGTATAAGTCAAAACATATTCATCCATTCCAGCTTTGCTGTAATATCTTTCTTCTTGTTTCTTATTTTCTCCCTCTACTTTCAAATATTCATCTGATGGATTGATATCAACTAATTGTTTCTTATTTTCAAGCCTGATATTTACAATTCCCTCTTCTTGATGATAATTGTAATTTTCATTTGAAAACGCTACTTCTCCGATCCCTTTTCCATTTGTACCAATTGTTGAATTAGCAACTACATTTACTTCTACTGGAGCCACCTCATTTATTTTTGGCACTGTAACATTTAATTCTGTAGCTTTTGTAGGCAAAGCATTTTTGTTCTCATTTGAACTATCTACTCTTATAATTGTTTGTAAAATGATTCCATCATTACCAAATTGGATATATTTTGAAATTTCTTCTTCTACTTTAACCGCTCTATCATCCTTCCAAGCTAATGTTAAATCAATTTCTTTTGAAATTTGATTTTCTTTTCCTTTATCATCTACATAAATTCCCGAAAGAACTATTTTTGCTGTATTTCTTAATTTTGCCTCACGAATATAGTCTTCCATTTGATACTGGATTGGAATCAAAAATTCAAGCTGTTCAGAAGAATGATTAATCTTGTTTAGTTCTAAAACATTATTTTCTAAGCTTTGCACATTTTCAGATTCTGCTAAGTTGTTATTCTCTTTGATTGCAAAGTTCAATTCTTCATTCTCTGATGCCTTGATTTCTACCTTTCCATCTTTTAGGTATCCGTTTTTTTTCACACCCAATTGCATTTTAATCGTGAGATTTTCATTGTTTACATCACTCACGAGAGCATTTGAGGTTTCTTCTCCGCTCGCTAGATACGCTTCAAATTCAACATTTTCATTTCCTGTATCGGACTTTGCCCCAAACAGAGAAACAAAACCTGTTGTAGCAAATACTTCTGTCATAATCGCAAAATGCGAGAATGTCAATGTGAAAACTAAAAGCATTGCTAATAATTTTTTTCTGTTTACCATAATTTATCCTCCTCCAAAACAAACTTTAACTAAAATCATACTATATTATCATATTATATTTTACTACTTTTTTTTGTGTAGTCAATACTGTTAAAGTATGATTAATCCTAAATCTTCTAGGATTCAAAAATCTTTTATTTACGGAAATAAAGCTTTATTTGAACTCTATTTTTGAAATATAAAATTTTTGTTACATTCTATCTTTTGCACAAATATTGAGTTTTTACATACCCTTACTCTTCTATTATACCATATTCTTGTCTCATTCTCAACCTTTTTTTGACAAATTTTCAAAAAAAATTATTACTTTTGTTCTCTTTTTTCAAGGCATTTGCAAATTTTATTGTCGTTTTGACAGTTTTTTTGTCAATTTTTGTAAAATAACCACGAAAAATCTGCTCTGAAATGTTTCTTTGATATCGTTTTTAGAAACACAATTTCACTTAGGGAAATCTAGGAAATGCATGTTTCTTTCAAGGGCATTTTAGGCAAACAATTTGACAAAAATAAGATTGCCAACTTCACACTGAACTGGCAACCTTATTTTTTTACTATTCTATCAACCCTGTTGGTGGAGAAATCGTAATTATTTCTGTAGCATCTGTGTCATCTTCTGGTGATAATTTCTGAATTGATGGTGGATTGATATCTAAACTTGGATCTGGCTCCTCTTCTGGTGGCACTCCATTCCATGTCTCTGTTGTTGCATTTCCTATGATTCCGCCTCCATTGTCATTTGGTAAAGTTGTTCTTCTGCCTGTTAAAGTCGTGTATTGAACTACTTCTGCCATATTCTCATAACTCAAACTTTTACCAATACTAACATCATCCCCTGATAATACCTTGCTAACTGACATTCTAATTTTTCCTGTATATTCATCTTTCGTAAGTTCTTGCTTATTGGTCTTTAAGAATCTGGACAATGATACATTACCATCTCTATTGGTCTTTGTTGTTAAGGTTCCATTTTTATTATCGTCTACAGACAATTGTAAATTACTTCCGCTTTCCCTATCATAATGCATGCCAAATCGGTCAATTAAACTATAATATTTTTGTTGGTCTTTATCCTGGAATATCGGTTTACCATTTTTGTCCCTTTCAATATGAACTTTATTCCAGTTTAGCAAATGATTATCATACAATTCCTTTGAAGTCATTGCAGCCCATAATTTATCTTTGCTGTTATTTTTGCGTTGGTCAAATGTGAAGTCATTATCCACATAATCTAATATGTGGTCTACTTTTAATTCTGCTACAACATCATCTTTTCCAATTTTGCCTGTATAATAAGTTTCTCCTAAATAAATTCCATAGTATTCTTCACCAGTTAGCGTTACACCATCTATTTCTGTTTCATTGGCTTTATTATCATCTGGATCCAAACTCTTATATGATTTTTTCAAATGTTTTAAAAAGTTGTATGTTTCTTCTCCATTTTTATATTCATAACCATCATAATATTTTTCTGCCAATAATTGTGCCGCAGTAGCATTTGCGTTGTAAATAAATTCTATATTTTCATCATTTGAGCCAACATTCTCTTTGGTATAAACTTTGTACTTCGCACTATAATCATTTGCTCCCAATTCGTACTTAATTGCATCTAGGTTCTTATTGACTCTGTCTACTTCACTATTATTTTGGGTTTCTAATTCATATTCTATGTTAACTGTACAACCTTGCAAAATTTCTGTATCCATATTGATGTAAACAAATCCTTGTTCTGTCTTGCCTTTATTTGGTAAAAACTGCACATTTTCATAACCAATTGACGTATTTTTATCAATAACTCTCACTTCGTTTTCTTCTTTAAAATTTAATCTTACCAATACTTGATTATCTGAAGTAATCAGTTCCACTTTTGCGATTTCTTTGTCTAGTATAATCGATGCTTCTGGTCTATATTGTAAACCAAAATCTAATGCTTTGATATTCCACAATCTTTTTTCGTTGAATTTATTGACTCCATTTTCTTTATATTTTTCATCTTCGGGATAAATCTTATTGCCATCCATTGTCCTTATTTCTTCTGGTTTCACATAAAATATAACACTTTCTGCATACATTTTCGTGTTTTTGCAAAGTCGTTCTTCATTCTTTTCCTTCTCTGAAAACACAACTGCTTGTAATGCTGTCATTGTTTCGGAATACGAATTTACATTCAGCCTTCTGATTTCATCATCCTGTGCATCTGAAGAACGAACAATATTGTTTTGTGTACCATCTTTTCCATAAGTTAATGAGTCCTTTATTCTTTGGAAATAGCTATTATTGTTCACACTTCCTATGGTGTTCAATGAAGCAGAATCATAATGTGTATAATACTGATTGTTGTAATAAGTTGTTGATTTATAATCTTGACCATTATAAGTCGTGTTATACTTCGTTTCTTCTCCTGTAGCTGGATCAACTACTTTGTAAAAATCTCCATAATCAAATCTTACTTTATAATATCCTGGAATGAAATGATTTAATTGATACAAACCTTCATTATCTGTTCTAGTTTCTATTTTATCTCCTTTGTGATGAATCAATTTTCCATTCTCATAAACATCATATGTATATTCTGCTGGATATTCAAAATATTTATTATCTCTTTGTATCATTTCAATCAAAGAAACTTTTACTCCTTCTACTGGCATATCTGTGATACATTCTTTATCTGGATTCTTTTTGGCTTCTGCGATACTACTTTTCCTTGGATCATATACACCATCTCCTACATATTGAACTTCACTTCCATCTTCTTGTTGTATCACTTCTGTTCTTGCATCATCCCATACAATACCTGCTAAATTTCTTTCTGGAGAACCTGAATCATCTGGATTGTCTGGATTGTCTGGTTTATCCAGTAATCCCATTTTAATGCCTGCTTTATAAGTATCATCTTCGTAATAATTATATTCTTCACTTCCATTTAATCCTAAATTTCCAGGATTGGAATCACGATCAATTAATCCTGCATATTGTCCTGCAAAAGCTGTTTTTTTATAATCATCTGCATATTTGGTTGTGTAGGCAGAAATCTCGCAAATCATCTCTAGCCCCATGTCTTCATCTTCTGTAATTTTTAAAGCTCGTTCTAGGCCTGCTTTATTTTCTTTATCAATGGTAAATGTGATTTCAACATAAGTATCTTGACCTTTTGGAATATAATGCTCTTCCATACCGCTTAAATACATAATATTATATTCCTTTTCATCCAAATCTCCTGGCACTTGATTACCATATTCACCATTTCTAGAAGAAACATCCATCATCAACGCATTTCCTGCTCCTCGATTTAATTCATCTTTTGTTCCATAAAACGCCCTTATTGCATGTGTTGTACTATTTTCCAACATACCAGTTGTTTCATTTTTCCTCTTCACTGTGACTTGCTCAAACGGATTTGCTATGAAATTTTTATCATAATAAATCGCTAATTCATTAATGGCTGTATTAATAGCATCATTAAGCGAATCATTTACCAATCTAACTCGATAAGTAACTTCTACATTAAGCTCGCTTTCTTCTCCTTTGTATCCTTGCATATCATTTTCATAATATTCATTTACTCTATAGTTGTAGTCTGTAGAATACAAATCTAACTGATAGGCTTCTGCCAAACGATAATCATTAGCATGATTATAAGACGAGTCTGTTGTTTGATACTTGGTTGAATTTGCTGTATTCGTACCATACATATATCTCATTTCTTCACCATTGATCATAGTTTTTACAAAGTTCACATCTGCTTCTAACGATACATCTGCATCATTTCTTTGCACCAATCCTAAATTAATAAATTTCAAATATTCGGTTTCAGGAATTCGATTTGAGTAACCATCATAGTTATATAAAAACAAAAAGTGTGTATTACCTGCCCCTTTGTTAATGGCTGTTCGATTGCTTTGATCGATAAAACTTCTGGCTATCACTTTTCTAGAAGAATCTTGTTCTAGTCTGTCACTTGAAACCTCTTTTAAGGTACTTATATGTCCTTGTTTATCATATTCCAAAGAACCTGTTGAAACAATTTGTGTTTCTGTTTCTGAGCCATGTGGATTATGAGAACTATGACTTCCTTGTCCTCCATGAGGATTACTATAATATTCTTTTCGATAAGCTTTATTAAATCCAATAATCTGATAATTATTATTAAAATTATTTCTGTCATCATCAAATTCATACGCATTAGAATCTATCATATAGTTTCTATCACCTGCTATATTACCACCCAAATCATCGTAACCTTGTCGCCAAGTTGAACTGCCTGCTACACCACCTAAATTGTGCATACCATCTGCTTCGCCATCACTGTCTCCACCATAAATTTCTGTTGCTTTGTATTTTAAACCATCGTATTCAAATTCAACATAATATTTATAAACATTACCACGTATATCATATTTTGGACGTCTGCCAAAGGTATAGAAACCAACTCCAAATTTTCCACCATTGTTTTGGACATCTGCCTCTGTTTTGGTTGTTGTCTCAGCAACAAGCACACCATCGTCACGATATAATTTTACTTTAATTCCTGGTTTACCAGTTTCATTACTATCTCTTAAACCATTTTGGTTTTCATCTAGCCATACTGTTCCTGCAATCACTGTATCTTTTAGTCTGACAAAATCCACATCCGATTTTTTAGTATCAATATTTTGTGCTGTAACATCTCTTTCATTTGATGTATTTTTATTTATGTTTGTAATTTTTGATACTTCTGCCTGACTTCTTAATAATCCTGAATATAAATTACTTTCCCTTATGATTACTTGTGTAGTGTATAATAAGTATTCTCCTGGTTCCAAAATAACTTCATCCATATTAAAGTTATAGTCAAAAACAATATCGGTTCCTTCTCTTTTTTGTGACACTTGAATATTTCTTGCAGGAATCGTCATTTTACGATTATGGTTGACGTCATACCATTCGATTGTGGTGTTTCCGATTCTCTCTAAACCATCTGCTAAACGCTGTGTTAATGTTGTTGGGCGAACTCTGGTTGGATATTTTCCATATGCACCTGTATTGTTTTCTGTTTCTGTATTTCTGTCACTTCCTAACTTAGCATTGTTGGTAACTTTGGTTGTAAAAGTTAAGGTTTCATATTTTTCAGCCAAAAGTGCACTATCTCCTGTTGAATAACTTTTCGTTGATCCTGAAAATCCCTCTTGTTCTCCCTCTTTTGTTATAAATCCATGATTTAAGTTATAAATATGCATTTGAGCATCATATCTTGATATATATTCATCCACACCAAGTTTGTAGTCATTTAATTGGTATTTATCGAAAGCTGATAATCTTTTGCTATGATTGGTTACTAAGAATTGATTGATATTTCGTACTCCGTTTTCTTTTATACTAATTGTATTTGTTCCTATTGTATTTTTGGTAACATCTTCTACAACAAAACTAACTGTTATTTCTTTAACAGAACCTCGTTCCACTTTTACTTTGGAAAAATCTATTGTATTACCATTAATTGTATAATTATTTTGTTCTATTCCTCCTATCTGAAGTCCACTATAGTGCTCGGGTAGTGTATCTTTCATATCTACATAAACATATTGTGGACTTTTGTATGGCTGACTGAGCCTATTTCCCACATTATAGTCACTCGATTCCGTTGTATTAAAAATTCTAATTTTATAAGTTACTCTGTCACCATATTCAACAGAAACTGGCTCATTATTTTTAATATTATCTCGTGTTCCTACTCCATTACTTACTGTTATCGTTGATTTTCTACCATCTGATTCATATGTTTTAAGATTATCTTGATGCTTTACTTCTTGAATGTATTTGTCAATTCCTACGTTGTAGTCTTTGATACGGCAGTATTCTCTGGAAATTCTTTGCTTGTCTGTAACCTGATTTATAATATGATTATTTGAATTACTTGTCTTACTAACTTTTCCTTGTGCCATTCCATATTCGTTCTTTATTCCAATGATTTCACTTGTTGCTTCTTTTAGCTCAGAAAAAGCACTTTTCTCATTTGAGTTGGAATTCATTCGAACTCGAATATAAAAACTAGCCGATTTCTCTCCAATTGTATCAATTGGATATATGCCTAATGGTTCATCTGATCTATCAAGCATCCACCCCATGTCATATATAATAACTTCAAAACCATCATTTTTGTTTCCTAAAATTTCATACTGATATTTTCCCTGATTAGCCTGTTGATTTTGTGAATCATATAATACCCATTGTTTATTTACATCTTGAAGAGAATTACTTTGCATAATACTCAAGATTTCAGCATTTTTAGGTAATTTAACTCTTGCCGTTGCCCTTACTGTTGTTCTAATATTAGAATCATCTGCTTCTACTCTTGTATAATATGGTCCATTTTCATTTACCATATTTCTAATTCTTATATTGTAATCAACTTCATCCCCATTTTCAATATACACTGGGTGATTCTTGTTTTCTTCGTCACTTACATATTGCGTCATTTGATTTTTTCTATATCTTGGTACATCACTATTTAACTCATTTTTTTGTTCTTCTGTTAAAGTTGATTCTGGTTCATAGCCCTTTTCTGCAACATATTCATTATCTTTTCTTATATGATAATCTTCTTCATGCCCAGTTTTTCCTTCTTTGTGTCTGAAAATATATCTAATATAAGTTTTAACTTCTACACAATATTTCCTTAAAATAAAATAATCTGATGATACTTGATTAATCTCATTCTCTTCAAATATCAATTCTCCATACTTAACACTTGTTATTTTAGCCCATGCCCTAACTGGAGTATCTGGCTCATAATAATTACTCCTATCATCAGTAGATATTTTACCTGTTATAGTAAATGTTATTTTTTTGTTTGCAGGTACTTTAAAGGCCTTATTTTCATATCCCCCATCCTCCTTGTACCAATTTTTTATTTCCTGATTTTCGGAAGTTAAAGAATCTATTACTCTTGTATATTCTCTATTATTAGAACTATCCTTTTTTACAATTGTTATTTTTTGTCCCTTAAAACAACTTGGTAATTTTTCTGTGAATTTCACTTTAGCATCTGCATTTCCTTCATTTTTAATTTGTACTGTATATGTAATCTCCATTCCATTCTCTAAAATAGCTGGTTTACTCTTTTTCTCTGCATTCGTCCAACTTGCTCTATTGGCTGTTCCCATTAACTTCCATTTATTATTTTTTTCTTGTATATATTGTACTGCACCACTTTCTTCTACCTTAGAAATATATTGATTAATTGTTACAGCTGGTTTTATGGTTACCTTTTTCACAATACATTTTTCTATTACAGTTTTTCTTTCACCAGGATCTATGATATAATTTCCTCCACCTTTATATAAGTCATAGTATCCCTCAAATTTCATGTAGCGACATGGTATTATAATATAAAACTCATTTGCATCAAATTCTTCTCCTACTTCAATTGTAAATTTTTTATCGTTACTAGTATTAACCTTAATTTTATCTTCAACCCTTACCTCTTTTAAGTCATCTATATCATAAAGAGTTTTACTACCAATACCACTTTTAACTGGATTGTCTTTTGAGGCAAAAGCATTACTTAATTCCACATTATCAGCTATTGTACCATTTGACTTAAATCCTTTGCATGATTGTGTAGACATATTAAACTTTATATCTGAATTATTATACCTAAAATATCTTCTTGAACTCAACTCTAACGTAATTTCATCTCCTATAAAACAACTATTAGGCGAGCCTTGCTCTACTTTTAAATCTTTCACACTATCATTAGCTGTTTTTATTTCATCTACTATTTCTTTTGCCCCATCATATATCTCCTTTACCTTTGAAGTATTTTCAAAAATTCTTCCATCTCCAATATAATTCGTCTTATAATCTTCTCTATTTTTTATAAAATTAATCTCAGTATTTGATATTTTTTCGTCTTTAAACATTTCTAAAAAGAAAAGTTGTATTAACATATCTCTTCTACATTCCAGTGTATCTTCTACAAAATTTTCCGCATATTTATATATAAATGTGCTATAATTAGTATCAAATAAATTCAATATAATTGCTTCTTTTGAATTAACATCAAACTTACGACGTTTTTCAAAGTTGAATGTATCCCACCAAAAAGTATGTTGTTCAATTGGATTATTATTATCATCACGTTTATATATTACATTTGTATTGTTTCTAAAAATATTATTTGTCTTTTGATAATAATAAATTTGAGGAGCTGCTCCATAGTTTACGGCATCTAAAGTCATTTGCTCTCGATAGATTCTTCTCTGGCGACATAGAATAGAATCTTTGTCTATCCAAGGACATCTTAAATATTCTTCCCATGGATGATTATTTAATAAAGGATTAACACATACCCCTTCATTATTAAAAATCCCCTTGTAAATTTCATATTTTTCACTCTGAAACCAATTAGATTCCCATCCACTCTGACCAGAACTAACACCATAATTTTGATATTTACTTTTTACTGTTTCTATATTAGGCACATCTCCTACAGTAACATCATCGCCTTTGTCCCAATAATAAGTTTCACATTCCAAAGTCAACTTTCCCATCAATAAAATCAGTACTAGGATCAATATCCTCAAAACCTTCTTTCTCACATGCTCACCTCCTTACCTATAAACTTTCTTTACTAACTTCCTTCCAGTAAATTTATTTTCATATTTTCCAGTCTTTATCATATACCCAAACAAACCAATCATTCCTGAAAAGCCAATTGTCGTTACAATTGTAATGAATGTACCTTTACTTCCTTGTGTCACAGTCACAATCGTTTCTTGGGTTGCAAAATTGCCTTCTATCTTTTCTGTTAGCCTTGTTTTGCTTTCACTATAGGCAATTTGCACTTTGTTACTGATAACTCCTGTGTTATCTTCTGTCATTTTTTTGTTTAGCACTAAAGAAATCTCCTGACTTTCCCCTGGCTCTAAAATAATTCCTTTTAAGCCATCATAATATACATTTCCTGCAATCATTCCAATGGCCCATTCTTCATTTTCAGCTTGATTGAAAATCACTCCATTTGGTAAATAATCCACTATACTGCTAACTTGTCCTGCTATATTGCCTACATTTGTAACAACAATTTTATATTTTAATTTCACACTCGCATCTTTCAAATCGGATGGGTCAATTTCAAGTTTCGCAAGTTCCAAATTATCAAAGTGATACTCTGTTTCTTCACCTTTTATATTGACAATTGCTTGTTCCATATATTGCTTGATTTGAAAATCAAATTTGTCCTTTTCCTGTAATCCTATGTTTACATTTTCTATTGAACTGTTTGTTACTGTGATATTATCTGTTACCGCAACCCCTTCTTGTGCTTCTATTACTTGTGAAACTTCTTGTGTTTCCTTGGCTAAAGAATTTGTTGAAGTATAATCTTCTTTATTGTAATTATATACAATACTATAATCACCTGACTCTACTCCAGAAAATGTATATTTTCCAGCTGAATCTGTCGTTGTCGCTTTTACCATATTAGAACCTTTCATTAGTTGCACTTGTACTTGTGAATCTATCCCTTTTTCTTCTTCTGTCTTGAAACCATTGGCATCTGCATCTACATAAATATTGCCTGAAATGGAATAATCACCTGATTCTTCATCTGTAATTTGTTTAAGGGTTTCATTTTCTTCTTCTTGATTCTCTTCTTCAAATTCATCCTCTAATTTTTCTTCCTGATTTTTATGTACTTTTACACTGATTTTATTAGAGGACAATTCTTCTCCAGTTGGTAAAATGACTTGAACTGCATTGGATAAATCTAAATCTTGATTCAAATTTCCCCAATCCATAATTTCTCCTGTTGCTATAATCTCAAGTGTGCCATTGGCTGGTAAATTCTCATATTTTGAGAATTTATTGTAAGATTCCATTTCTTCGGACACTCCATTGACTATTAGATTCATTTTTCTTAAATATAGATTATCTGGTAAATCATTTTTAATTGAAATATAGCCTTCTAAATCACTTTTATTTTGAATTGTAATTCTATATTCGAATTCATCGTGATAATTAAATTCATCACCACTAATTGATTGAATAACATCTACATCTGCTTTTTTTGTCTGCAAACAAACTACGTTTGACATGTATTTTTTATCTCTTTTAGCTAATTCATAGACATTAAAAGCTGTATCAACTTTGGATTTATCAATATTTAAGTCTTTTACTTGACAGTTTATCTCCATCTTTTTACTATTTTGTATCGTCCCAATGAAAGCTGTTGTAACTCCATTTTCGGTGCTATATTTGATGTCTTTGTAAGCAATTTTTGGTTCCTCTCCTTTGTCATCATATAACTTAATTTCATTGATTTGCATAAAATCAGGTAAAGTAAATTGCATTTGCAAATCTTCTAATTTACGGTCTGTATTTTTGTGAATATCGATTCCATAAGTTATTGTAGAGCCTTCATAACAGACATCACTTCCATTTGCTAAACTTGCATTAACAGACATTTCCCCTTTTTGAGCTGTAAATTGATAATTTTGTATTGTTTGATTGAAATCTGCATAACCTTCTAATTTTGTTTTATCTTGGTCATTTTCTATAATTCGAACCTGGAACTCAAATTCTCTGGCCTCACCAGCTTTCAGATTCTCAATTGGAAATTCTTTGACTTCCAGCATTGCATTATTTTCATAGTTTCCATCATTATTTTTCTCTGTATACATTGTTCCAGTCGGAATCGATACTTTTAAAATTTGATTGATAATATCTTCACTGGTATTATTAACTACTTTTGTAATCAATGTTGTAATTTGTCCATAATATAAATTTTCATTTTCTCCATATGGGTACACTAACATATTAAGACCATCTTTTTGATTGATATCATTTGGGGTTTGTTTGGTTTCTGTTACAAGTCCGACTTTGTCTGCCTCAGAGCTTTCATAAAGTACCATTTTCTCTGATTGATTATTGTAATATCCTCCAAAACTTCCAAACATTTTTGTATCATAGGTTAAATCTGCTGGAATTTCAAAATCATAGGTATATGTTAGAACAACACCTGGCTCAATGCCTCCCTTTACAATAATCATATACGTTTTTATTGCTTGCCAATCTGTTACACTTGTCGTCCAACCATTTTTGATATTTTTCAAATCCTTGCTTGGATTCTCATTGGTTGAATAATAAATAGTAGCCATATTGGGATTTTGACTTGCTTCTTGGATACCATTTAATAATTTGCTATTGCTTGTAGTTCCTAATTCTTGCTGGGAAATGACACTTTTATTGCCTTTGAATGGGATTCTTCCAATAAATATGGCATCTGTACATTGATTTCCTGTATTGTTCATAGCAACTAATTCCATCGTAGCAATTTGTTCTTTACCATTTATTTGAATTTCCGCTGTTTTCTCTCCTTGTGCAATAGACTTTATTTTACTTGCCTTGCCATCATAATTGATGATGCTATTGGCTGTCATAAAACCTGATGGTGCCTGATAATGGATGATTTCTGCATCAAATCCATTCGTTTGTTTTAGAATTCCATTTGGAATGGCTTTTTTGATATTCCAATTGGTTTCTGCCTCATAATGGCTAACTGCTTCATTGCAATAATATAACTTAATTTGATCTTGTTTTTTTGGTGTGTATTCATCTAAAGTTATGTTCAAATTAAGAATGATATTCGTTCCATTGGTAATCACATTTTCACTAAAAACAGTTTGTATGCCTGTTGTTTCAATTCTCATTCTTATTTGATTGTCTTGTTGGTAAATTTCAAAGTCAGCAATTTTTAAACCATTTCCATAAATCATTCCAATGTTCTCTACTGTTACATTGGTAACGTTTTTTGGAAATACTAATTCAAAACTTGGATTTTGGTAAAGGTCTGTATCTTGCTTGTCGTTGTTTAGAACAATTCTGGCTTCTACGTTATCATTTTTAGCAATTGTACTTAAGTTATGGTTCGTTAATAAAATTTCAGCTGATGTTTTACTGTGTTGCATTTTTTTGGTTGTTGAAATTTCAGACATTGCATATCTTTCTTCATAATTCTGATATTTTAGTTCAGCTGAAACATAACTTTTTATTTCTGTAAATTCATTAAATGCTAATTTTTCATAAGTGCTTTTGCCAATTGCTTTTGTAAATTCAATGGAAATACTGCCATTTGCTACTACATTTTTTAATACAACATAAATACCTTTTTCCTGACTAGCAAGTCCGAATTTCACAGTTTTCTTGATTTTGAACATGTTGACTATCTAATGTATAAAGTAACTCTCCTGCCATATTTTGAATTTCCAAACATCCACCATTTTGAAGTAACGGACTTATTTCATTGTAATTGAATTTTATTTTATTGTAATAAATATCTGGAGTTGCATTAAATTCTACTGCATCTTTCGTCACATAAACCTCTTTTCCACTATTGATTTTTAACTCCTCTAATAAATCATTTGTTAGAAGATTGATATTTACAGTTGTTGTGAATTCTGATTCATAAACTGGTTGTTCTGATTGATAATTTGCATTAATTTTTGCTGTATTTAAGGCCTCTTTTGTTGAAACGATTTGATAGGTTATCAAATCATTCACTTGTGATTTGATGGTTTGTCGATCACTTAATTCTTTGGTTGTAATAAAATTCTCATTTGCACTATAGGCTTCTACTGTTACCTTAAAATGATGTAACATTTCGATACTTTCTTCGTTTACATAATTATTATATTTGTAAGTTATAATATATTCATCTTCTCCCATTGATAGTACTGGATTTTCTGCATTATCATTATTAACTACTATTGTAATCTTTCTGTTTTTTGCATCATATTGCCAATTATCCTCTCCAAAGCTAATCTGACCAACATCTTGCCCTTTTGTTGCCATTAATTTGATAGCTTGTATGTTAACTGTTTCTGGTATATTCCCATTGCATTCTGGTACCTCAATTTCAATTGTTGTTTGCTTAATTGGAAGATAATTTTCATCTTGTATTTCTCGCTTCACCTGAATCTTGCTTTCAACAATACTTCCTGTATGCTCTCCTAATTTGAATGGTGAGAATTGAGTATATTCTCCTGAAATCTCGAAATTGTGACTATCACGCCATCCAACAACAATTTCTTGTTCGGTTTCTGTTTCAATCCTTTCTAAATTTACATTGATATAAGTCCCACTTAATTTTAAATTTACTTTTTTCTCTAAATTTTCTACTTTGAATTCCTCTTTTGGGCAATATTCAATCTCAACTTCTATTTTGGTATTATGTATCACGTTTTGTACTTGAATTTGATTGTCTCCAATGATTTCTATTTCAAAGTCTTGGGCTGTTAATTCTTCATAAGTTTCCTGCGTCATTGTTGGGGAGTCTTCTGAATTTTGCATTTCGTTTTCTTGTGTATTTCCACTTGGCCTGGTAGAAATAGGTTCAGAGATTTTATTCTCTAGTTCACCTTCATACTGTGCCTCTTCTTCTAGTTCGTCAATTGTTACATTTTTGATATTTGAAAAGTTAAAATTGTTTTCTGTTTCATCCAATGCAGTGGCTTGAATGATTCCATTTTTCAAAAAACCCTGTCCAATCTCATTTGGCGATATCTCGAGAAATAATGTTGCTTTTTCATTCACATCACTTATCTTTTCATTGACTTGCTTATCTTCTTGAGCAAAATAGGCACTTAATTTCATTTCCCCATTCTTAAAAAAGCCATTTGTAATAGCTGACAATCCATCTGTTGTTGCTACAGCTTCAAGCGTTTGGCTCATATATGTTATTGTGATGACAAATACGATTAGCATGCTAATCCATCTTCTTGACCTAAAAAACATATTTTTCCCTCTTTTCTCTTGCTTTGTTACTTCCCCTTAATTATCTTTTTATACTCTCTATAATAGTAAAAGAATTTTCCCTTTTTGTAAATAGCAAAACTTACCATTCTCGCTAGTTTTGAGACTTTTTTCCACAGGTTTTTTTACGGAAAATACCCGTTTGTAGCCAATATTAAGTTTATGTTAAATTTATATTACGTTTTTATTACAAACGTTTTCCACAGTTTTTTCCCCATTGGTGAAAAAAAAAGTCACTTTTCTTGTTCTTTTGCATATACTGATATAAAGTATTCTTACCAAGGGGGCGTTTTTATTGAATAATAACATGGATATTAATAAACTACTTTCTGTTCTTTCAAAGATGGATAAAGCAGAGCTAGAAAAAAACTTATATCGTGCTCAGCAAATATTAAATAATTCTGACATTAAAAAAGATATAGACAACAAAAATTAAAAGTAAAGGAGATGTCGTAAACCGAATGAATGAAGATTTTTCAAATATTCTAAACAATTTTTCTGATATTTTAAAAGAAAAAGACATTGACTTAAACCAAATTTTAGGCGGAAATACTCCGCCTAATCATGAAAATGATGAAGATTTTTCTTTCGATATTAATACTATTTTAAAAATCAAAAATATCATGAGCAGTATGAATAATCAAAATAGTCCAAGAAATCAACTTTTATACTCTTTAAAGCCATATTTAGAGGACACAAAAAAAGAAAAACTAGAACAATATATCAAGATTGCTAATCTTTTATCTGTTCTAGATTCTTTGGATGAAAAACATTCTTTTCAATTTTTCAAAGATACAAATTATGATTTTGTTTTACTTCTTATTCTTTTTTTATTAATTTTCTAATAATTCGATCGTTTCATTTTTGATACCAAATATCGGACATCTTCCTTCTTTTTCGGTGATTTCTTTCACTAAATTTGAAATTCGAATTTGTGTTGTTTCAATTGTATTGGCGGCTACAATTGCTTTATTATTTCCGTTTGCACCAGCATGTGCAACCCCTCTTAGTGTTCCTAGAACAATAATATTGCCTCCTGCCACAATCTCTGCTCCAGAATTAACATCACCACAAATGACAATACTTCCAACATATTCCTCTTTCGTTCCAGAACGAATTGAATTATAGATATACCTTGTTTCAGATATTTCCGTTTCCACTTCAAATGTCTTTTTGATAGCATGTAAGCCTAGAAAATCGGATGGTTCATCAAACTTAACATCCACATTGATTTCTTCCACAATCATTTTTTCTATGATTTTTCTTTCTGCTTCTGTAAACAGTTTCCCTGTAACACGTATAGGAACATTGGAATTTTGATAAAATTCTTTTAATTTTGGTAATTTTTCCTGTAGTTCTTGAATAATTTGCGTGTTGTCTGCTTGTATGTTAATACTTAAGGTAATTTCTTTTGTGGTTTGTTTGATGCGTATATTGTTTAACATTTTGAATCCTCCTTTAAGATTTGATTTAAATTTTACGTGAATTGCTCCATTTCTGTTTCGGCTGACATGACCTCTTTTATTTGCTGGATATTCATTCCAAAATACTCCTCAATAATTTCTCTAACAACTTCTGCTGTATAAGAACCATGTCCACCATTTTCAACAATAACAACAACTGCAATTTCTGGATCATCAAATGGTGCATAACCTACAAACCAAGCATTTACATCACCATTCGTTGTTTCTGCTGAACCTGTTTTTCCACCTACTACAATATCGAAATCTGAGAAAATGGAATATGCTGTTCCACCTTCATCAGTTGTAACAGATTTCATACCTTCTCGTACAGCTTTTATGGTCTCCTCACTAATTTGCAACTCTTCTGTCTCATCTTTTTCGATGCCTAACTTTTTATCTGTAAACGCCTTGATTTCTGATTCTGGTACTTGGCTTCCATCTGACTTAATCACACTTTTGACAATACTCAAATCAATCTTATGGCCACCATTTGCAACCATAGAAATATATTTTGCCATTTGTATTGGGGTAAAATTGTTGTAACCTTGACCAATTGCTGCCACCAATGTATCACCTACCATCCAAGATGTACCTTGACTTTCTGTAATTCTTCTATTGGCTAAAACACCAGCCCTTTCATTATATAATTCCACTCCTGTTTTTTGTCCAAGTCCAAAATACCTAGCATATTTTTCTAAGTTATCAATTCCCATTCGATTGCTTACTTCATAAAAGAAATAGTTACATGACTTCTCAATTGCTCCTGACACATTCAATGGCCCATGTCCTCTTTTATAACTATTATAATACCAACAAGCTGGATGATGAGCCGCTGGATATGGACCAGTATCATTAATCCTTTCCGTTGTATTGGTAACACCTGTTTCCAATGCGGCTATTGCAGTAATCATTTTAAACGTTGAACCTGGTGCATAAGGACTTGAAATCGTTCGGTTGTGCAACGGTGTTAATGGATCATTATTGTATTGTGCATATTTTTCACTACTGATTCCGTTGTAAAACAGTTCTGGTTCATAATCAGGATAACTTGCCATGGCTAATACTTCACCAGTTTTTACATTTGTGACGACAACTGCTCCCCCCTTGGTATCATACCTTTGAGAAAATCCTCCTGTTCGTATTTTCTCAATATTAGTTAGCAAAGCCCTTTCTGTTATTTTTTGAAGATTCGAATCTATGGTTAACACAACATCAGCACCACCAGTTGCTTCTTTGGCAGTGTATTCACCTGTAATCGTTCCATCTACTGACATATCAATTTGTTTTACACCATCTTCGCCTCTTAAATATTCCTCAAATACTTTTTCAATACCAGTTTTTCCAATCTTATCTGTATTTTTATATTCATACGTATCACCATTTTTTTCTAGCTCTTCTAAATCCTCTTTGGCAATTCTTCCCATATAACCTAAAATATGAGATGCCATACTTCCTGTATGATATTTTCGAACTGGCTCTTTTACAATATTCACCCCTGTTAATTCCTGACTTCTTTCTTGCAACTGGATTGCACTTTCTCGTGATATTTCTTCTGCAATAGTAATCGACTTTGTAGCAGAATATCCAATTGTTGTAATGCCATATCGGATGGTTAAAATTTTGCGAATGTCTTTTATATCATCTGTTTTAATTTTATATTTATCTCTCATCAAATAAAAAGCTTCTTCTGCAGATGCTGTTTCTGGTATTTTATAAGCTTTTTTCCATTCTGCTAATTTTTCCTCAGATTCAAAATGATATTCAAATGGTTCAATACTGATTGGAAATGTATCTAAATAGCTGTCTCCATTGGTTTCTAATATCGTTGTCATCAATAAAATGGATTTGTTTAACTGTTCATCTTCTACTTTGGTTTTGTACATTTCAAGTGAAAAGCTCATGTCTGTACTAACTAATACATTGCCATAACGGTCCACAAAACTTCCTCTGGCTGCCTCAATCGTAGATTCTCTGGACAATCTCGTATTTGAGTTTTCTCTATATTCTTGCCCCTTTATAATTTGCAAATTGAATAATCGAATTAATATGATTACACCTATTATATAGACAAAAACAGATAACATATTAAATCTAAAATTTAAATTTTGTAGTTCATTATTTAACTTCGTTTATCTCACCTTCTATCTAGTTAAATTTGCGTTTTTAGTTTAAAAATATCTTGTCAAAATATTGTTCTTTTTGAATACTCTATCCATTGTGTAGCCTGCTTTTTGAATCATTGGATAAAACAAAATCACAAGTAAAATATTATACAATACTTCAATTGATAATATTTTAGCAAAATAAATTAATTCTACCTCAAATCCCACAATCACAGAATTCAATATATAATACCCAAATTCAAATAAAACCGTTGCCAGAGCAGACATAATGATAATTGTCATTTTATTTTCTTTGGAGAAATTTCGGTCAAAATAAGCTCCTAAATATCCTACTAGGCACAACATAATGGCTGTTATTCCAATTGTCTTACTATAAACTAAATCAACAATCAAACCACATACCACGCCAAAAGAAATTCCAACTGTGCCATTAGAAGATAAGCTAACAAATAAAATAAATATCACAAACAAATTTGGCATCACACCTGCTATTGTAAAAATTTGAAACACATTTGCTTGCAAACAAAAAATCATAAAAAATGTGATAATTAAAGCAAAAATGATCGTCGCCTTTTTCATATTTTTCTCCTTTTTCCTTTAATTGTTAATGACTAATACCGTATCAACCGTAGAAAAATCTACTGCTGGTTTTATGGTTGCATAACGATCAATCACATTCGTTGTTGTGATGATTTCATCCACTGTACCAATCAAAATTCCTTTTCGATAAATTCCTCCAATTCCTGATGTATATACATTATCTCCTTGAATCAATTCTGCATCTGTTGGAATATAAGATGCTCTTAAAATTTGATTATTTTCTAATGTTCCTTTGCAAATAACACTTTGTTCTGTTGTACTAATATTACAGCTTACTGTACTAGCTGCATCGACAATGACTTGCACTTTTGCTGTGGTATCTGTTACAGATATGATATGACCTACTAATCCTTTATCCGCAATAACTGTCATATTAGTTTGTACACCATCATTTTTTCCTACGTTAATAATTAAATCACTGCTATAATTGCTAACATCTCTATTGATGACATAAGCTGGAATGGTATTGTAATCTGCGTATTTTTGTGTTAAATTCATATATTCTTGTAAAGTAACATTATCTGCTTTGATGCTTTCTAGCTCACGCAATTCTGTTTCTAATTTGCTATTCGTTTCTTTTAACTCTTGATTTTCTGCTTGCAGGTTCTCAAGATTCGTAAAATACGCCGAATTTCCTTGAATTTTATATTTCAAATCAGTAAACACTCTTTGAATCGGTGTAACAACTGAATTAACTACACTTTCGAGCAATGACAATTTATCATTTTGGACGTTCGAAAGAAAAATTAATAAAATTAATATAATAGCAGTTATAATTCCACCTAAAATGTTTGATTGTTTATTTTTATTCATTTTTTCATTCCTTTCTAATCGAACACCACAGAAAAAAACTTTTTACATCACACTGTGATATTCTCCATCACCAATTATAATATGATCCAACAATTGGATTCCCATTAATTCACAAGATTGGCGAACTTTCTGTGTGGCTTGAATATCCTCTCTACTTGGCACAGAATTTCCACTGGGATGATTATGTACTAAAATAATTTTTGGTATTTGTAATTTGATTGGCTCTGACAAAATTTGTTTGATATCAAAAACCAATACACTGTCTTTGCCAGTTGCAATATCAAGTATCTTTTGCACAACATTTTTATTGTTAAGCAAAATAAGTTTTAATATTTCTTTTTTTTCATAACGCATTTCTTGCATGAGTAAATTAGCTACGTCTGCCTTCGTTTTGATACATATTTTACTTAAATTAATTGGCTTAGACATTCGTTTAGCAATTTCACCAATTGCTTTTAATTCTATAGCTTTCACTTTTCCAATACCACGAATTTTCATTAATTCATGTATTGAAATTTCTTGTAAAAAACGCAAATCATTTTGGGTTCTCTCTAAACTCAAATTCATTACTTGCCTTGCTAAATCCAAAGCTGTTTTTTCTTTCGTTCCTGTTTTAATAATAATTGCCAATAACTCACTATTACTTAAAGTTTCCTCACCATAAGTCATTAATTTTTCATAAGGTCTTTCTGACATTGGCAATAATTTCATGTTAGTTGCCATTTTTTTCCTTTCCGCTTAACTTATGATCCCCCCAATATAAATGATTGTAATATATTATATCGTGATAATCTATTTTTTTCAAGTAATTTTAGTACATTTTTCAAGATTTCTTAATATAATTAAAAGAAGTTGCTATTTTTTGATAAAAATTAACTTTTCAAACTCTAACAAGCAAAGCTTGAAGAAACTTGTTGGAAGTTACAATTGATTGACATCAATTGTAACAACTGAAACTCTAACAAGCTAAGCTTGAAGAGTTTCAGTTTTTCCAGAAATTTAGTATTTACTTTGGGAATAAAAGTAGTATAATTAAATTATGTTTAGGAGGTTTAACCTATGAAAATAGAGAAACTTAATGAAAATAGAATTAGAATTACATTTAATAGTTCCGATTTGCAGGAAAATAATATTGATGTACATTCTTTTATGTCAAATTCCATTGAAAGTCAAAGTTTATTTTTGACTATGTTAGATGAGGCCGAACGCGAAGTTGGCTTTATTACTGATAATTACAAACTTTCCATCGAAGCAATTGCACTAAGTAATGGAACTTTTATTATCACTGTTACCAGAATCGAAAAAGAAACGCTTAAATCCACACGCGTACAGGCCCATCGAAAAAATCCTGTTACCCAAACGAATACTCTTATTTACAAATTCTCAAATTTTGATAATTTATGTAATTTCCAGAACTTTTTGTCAACCTCTTTACCTAATTTAATTGAGCCATTGTCTGGTTCAACTTCATTGTATCATTACAACCAATGTTTTTTCCTTATTTTACAAAACATTGACTCACAATTACTTCCTAAAATTTCTGGTGCAATAAGTGAATTCGCAGTTTCTATAGAAAGTTCGGATTTAGTAATACACAAAATCAAAGAATGTGGAAAATTGGTAACAGGAAATTTACTACATACAAACTAAAATTGTTTGTAACTATTTTTTCTCGTGTTTTATTAAAAATTTACTTAAAAAGAACTGTAAAAAACTCTATCTTTTCAAAATTGAGTTTTTTTACAGTTCCTTTTTATCATAAAATGCCCTACCTTTTATTATAACACATTTTTGAGATTATGTCAACTTGACAAGATTATAGAAATATGCTCTCACTTGATTTTAGTGTGTCTGAAGATATCACACTTCTTCACTTCCTTTTAATTTTTCTGCACGGTCAGTTGCAATCAAATTATCAATTAGTTCATCCAAATCACCATTTAGGAAATTCTCAAATTGGAATATACTCATTCCGATTCTATGATCTGTAATACGACCTTGTGGATAGTTATAGGTTCTGATTTTCTCACTTCTATCACCAGTTCCTACTTGGCTTTTCCTTTCATTCGCAACAGCTGAATCCTGTTTTTCTTTTTCAATTTCATATAACCTGGAACGTAACATTTTCATTGCATACTCTCGGTTCTGAACCTGTGACCTTTGGGTTTGGCACTCAACCACAATTCCACTTGGTTCGTGAATTAATCTCACAGCTGACGATGTTTTATTGATGTGCTGTCCTCCTGCACCAGAGGCTCTAAATACCTCCATTTTAATATCTGCTGGATTTAATTCCACTTCTACTTCCTCTACCTCTGGCAAAACAGCCACTGTAACTGTTGAAGTGTGTATTCTACCGCTACTTTCTGTATCAGGAACACGTTGCACACGATGCACACCACTTTCAAACTTAAATCTACTATAAGCTCCTTTTCCAGTAATTACAAAGGTGACTTCTTTGTATCCTCCTAATTCAGTTGCATTTTCGTTAACAATATCCAACTTCCAATTTTTTCTTTCTGCATACATCGAATACATGCGAAATAAAGTTCCCGCAAATAGAGCGGCTTCTTCGCCTCCAGCCCCTGACCTAATTTCACAAATAACGTTATTGTCATCATTTGGGTCTTTGGGAATTAAAAGAAATTTGAGCTCTTCTTCTATTTTAGGTAATTGTTCTTTCGCATCTTCCAAGTCCAAACTAGCTAATTCCTTTAGTTCTGGGTCATTCAGCATTTCTTTTGCATCTTCTAATTGTTGTTTTACTTTTTTATATTCTCTATATTTTTCCACAACATCTTCCAAACTCCCATGTTCCTTCATCAATTTCTGCCATTCAGATTGATTTGAAATCACTTTTGGATCACTAATTAGTTGGTTTAACTCCTCGTATCTTTTCTCTACACCTTCTAACTTTTGAAACATTCTATTCATTCCTTTCTAACAATTCAAAAAGGGTAAAATAAGTACACCCCCTTTAGATTTGTTCAATTTTAAAATATTATACACCATTTTTCTCTATTTTTCAAGGTTTATTAAGTGATATTCTATTTTTAATTCCTTTAAAACCTCTTCCTCTCGATTTGTACATGTAAAAATAATGATTTGGTTGTTATAATTTTTGTCTTGCAAATAACACATCATATTTTTTAGACGCTCTTTGTCAAAATAAGCAAAAGTTTCATCCAATAAAATTGGTACATTTTCATTCGAAATCTCAGCTAAAATGCTTAGTCGAAGTGCCAAATACATTTCATCAATCGTTCCCAAACTCAATCGTTCAACTGGCATATATGCTCCATTTTCAACTTCTATTAGCAATCCTTTTTCATCATTTACTGAAACATTGGTATATTTTCCATTGGTTAAATTGGTAGTAATTTCGCATAATTTTCGTTCAAATTGGGGACTTAAGTTATGTTTTATTTCATCATATGCCTTTTCTAAACATTCTTTTGCAATTTCATACGATACCTGTAACGAAAGCAATTCTTCTTTGATACGCTCTTGTTCAGCTAATGTTTCTTCGACTCTTGCAAGTTCCTCCAATTTTTCATCTACATTCGCTTTTTCCGTTTCTAGAATACGACTTTTTAGCTTTAAATCATTTATATTGTTATCAATATTTTCCATTTCCTTCTCTATTTTACGAAAATCCAATTTTAAATTTTGAGAATTTGACTTTTGTTTTATTTTAACAATCATAAAAATATCTATAACTACCCCTATAATTGGCAAAATTCCAATCATAAATGATTTAAAAATCGTTCCTAATATAACTGCCAAAACAACCAAAAACATAGCTACAAAAACACAAATTTTTAATTGAAACCCAGCTTTCATCACTTTTATCTCATCTTCTTGAAATATGTTTTTTTGTTGTTTTAGTATTTCTTTCTTCTCTTGTAATTCGAGTAACTCTGATGCAATATATTCTTTTTGTATGTCTTGGTTATTTACCTTTTCCTGATACGATTTTAGCTGATTTTTTTCCGTTAGCAAACCTCTAATATTACCTTCCACAACATTTATTGGTTTCTGTTTGGTTCGTTCACTTCCAATTCTTTCATTTTGCGATTTATTTAATTTTTCCATGGATTTTTTAAATGATATATGATCATCTCCAGACGAGACTAAATTGCTAATTTTTTGTACCATATCATTTGTATCTGTCTTTCCAAGTTTTACTTGCTGTTGCCCAATAATTGCTGTATTACAAAATGAAGTTTCATCTATTCCAATTTGCTCTTCAAAAAATGGGATGCCTTTTGATTTGTCCATTTTAAACTCTTTTGAAATATCTTCATTCGCATAATAAATCACAGGATTTTTCTTTTTGAAATCGCGAAAAACTTCATATTTTTTTCCATCTTCTAAACGATATTTCATTTTCCCAGAAAATGCAGTATCATCCCAAGGTTTATATTGGTCAAAATCAGATATATTTTTGCCATTTTTCGTTTTAGCTACTCCATATAACATAGCTTCTATGAACTTCAATATTGTGGATTTTCCACTTTCATTACCACCATAGACAAGATTAATTCCATCTTTAAACTCAATTTCTTTTTCCTTTATTTTGCCAAATCCATTTACTTTTATTTCATCAATTCTCAATTTTTCACCTCTTACATTACTTCTAGCCCAAGTTCAATCGCTTTTTTTATCTGTTCTTCTGTATATTGACTATCTCGGCATTGTTGAATCACCTGTCTTACAAAAATACCTCGTAAATTGTTTTCTTTTGCAATTTCTTCTATGTCATAACCGATTTGTGTTTCATCTTTTATTTTGAGAATATTTTTGGTTTGTACTAATTTCAAAATTTCTCTTGTATGAATTGAAAAATGCCTGTTCCCAACTAATACAATCTCATACAAGTTTTGCCTCTCTAATGGCAAGCTTTCGATTGTTTCCACTATATCTTCTTGGGTGGCAAACTCATCAATTGGTAATACATATTTTTCGAACTTTCTATCATCCAATCGTATAAACTCTGTATGCAAAACTTGTTTTGTAATTTCACCGAACAATCATACCATGTTCACCAATTTCATCAAATCCAAACGATATTGGTGAGCCAGGATAAATCATTTTTGGATTTTGTTTGAAGTTTGTTTTATGAATATGTCCCATTGCTACATAATCGAACGCTAGCTCATTTATTTTCGTTGCTGATATAGGATTATAAGAAAAACCATTTTCGTCTTTTGCACCATTTAAATCACAATGTGTTAATAATATATTGATTTTATTAGGATTCTGCACATTTATTCTTTCAATTGGGGATTTGTTTTGATAAAAATCTGTAAAAGCTGTCATATAAAAATCTAATTCTGGTTCACTAATAACTTCTAATTCACTTTTACAAATATGTACATTGTCACTCCAAGCAAATGTGGCATAATAAGAACCTTGAATATAAGGGTCATGGTTTCCAGGGATTATTTGTACTTTCGTATTTGGTATTTCTTGAAATAAATGATTAATATATTCAATTGTGGATTGACGAATGTATTCTTGCTCATATAAATCACCTGTTATGAATAAATATTCTATTTTATTTTTTTGACAAAAATCAATGACCTTTTTGAAAACTTTCCTTTGCTCTAATCTTCGTATATCACCTAAATTATCTACGGTTCTAAGAGCTGTAAACGGACTATCAAAATGCATATCTGCAATATGAACAAACTTCACAAAATCACTTCCTTTTTGTTTATGATTTTATCACAAAGACTTTATTAAGTCAATAAAAATATGAAAATTTGTTCGGGTATTGTCAAAATGTAAACTTTGTGTTATAATATAGTAAGTAACTGTTGTTTTCAAACTTTTAGGAGGTTAGCCTATGAATATTATAACAGAATTAGGAAACATTGAAATTTGTCCGCCACAAGCAACGTTTCGGCGGAAAGTTAATCAGCGTTCATATCCAGTTTTGTTTTCTGAAATAATTTTATTTCCAGAAAACGAAACCTTACCAGGCATCATTTATACGTTTTATTATGATGACTGCTCACTAGAGTGGTCTTTACAGGATAATAGTTATGTGTCAAGTACAGATTGTTCAACTTGGCCAATCTGTACGGATGGAAAAGACTGGACTTCTTTTTTTGAAGTTCAGCGCATTGTAACAGAAACTGTAAAATGGTTGGATATTGAATTCGATTGGGCAGAGTTCTGGGAAAAACACCGTAAAAATTCATAATACCTGCAGGCTTTTTCTAAAGTTAAAAAGAGGTGCTTAAACTAGCACCTCTTTTTTATTTAATCTTCTAAACTTCCAAATAATTCATCAAATTTTGCTTCCAATTCTTTTTGAATATCTGTTAAATCCTCTTCTTTTTTCTTATCTTCTATATTTGAATCAACTGGAAGTTTGCTTGCTGGATTCGTATCTGACTTCAAGCTTGCCTCTTCTTCTTGAAACAAATTGTCTAAATTTTCCAATGTCTGAGGATTTCCACCTTTATTTTCCTGACCTTCCACATATGGATTGTATGGATTATACTTTCTCCATGGTCCTCTTTTTATTTCAACATCATTATGATCAGATTTATATTTTTTTATAATTTTTCCTTCTGGATATTTAAAATAATAATATTTATTTGCTTTAACTGGCTTGATTCCTTTTTCATAAATAATACACAAATCTTCATTCATTCTACGAAGTTCATCTGGTGTCATTAAAGCTCGCCCCATAATTTGATCTGATTGGCTCAAACCTTGTTTCCAGTTATCTTTATCTTTGTTAACGGAAATGTTATCTCTTGTGATTGTCTTTTCCCCTAAAGCCTTTGAGAAATATTCCACTGTTTTTTGCGAATTAGAACCTAAAAATAAATGTGTATCACAGTTACCCAAAATTGTCTCATGTGCTTCTTTATAAACCGCTTCCAACTGATCCAAATTTTGCAAAATAACACTAAATGATATTTTTCTACTTCTTGAAGTCGAAATCTTTTTATCAAAATCGGGAATCTGCCCAATGTTAGCAAACTCGTCTAATATAAAATATGTAGGCATTGGCAATGCTCCACCATTGATATCAGCAAAATCATACAACTGTTGAATCATTTGCGAGAAAAATATGGTTAGTAGAAAATCATAAGCAGTATGTGTATCTGAAGAAATAACATATACTGCTGTTTTCTTTTTGCCAATTGAAGCAAAATCAATTGTATCAGTAGAAGTTAGTTCCGCAATTTCTCTAGAATCAAACTTTCCAAGTTTAGATTGCAATGTACTCAAAATCGAACCATATGTCTTTTCTGGTGCAATTTCAATGGATTTATAATTCATCCTAGCTGGATGATCATATGGTAATTGGTTCATTAAATTGGTAAGCAAGTTATCTCCACCATTGTTATTGGCTGCTCTTACCAATTCTGCGCAGCTTGCTAAATTTTGCTCTTCTGGCGGTCTTACTGCTTTTAAATAGTAAATTAACGCCTTTAATAACATTTCACCCATATCTTCCCAATATGGATCAGAACCGCCACCATCATGTTGTCCTTTTACAATGGTATGTGCAATAACATCAACATCAATTTCACTATTGATGTGATGAAGTGGATTGTAGCCATCACTATTTTGTGGACGAACTAAATTTAAAACTTTTATGTCATAGCCTTGTGCTTTAAAATACCCAGCTGTATCATCATAAAGCTCACCTTTCGGATCTGTAAATACATAGGAACCAAGCAATTGTAACGCATTTGGTTTAACATAAGAAGCCGATTTACCAGCACCAGAACCTCCGTACAACTAATACATTAACATTACCACGTTTATCGACTGGTAAATAATTTTTTTCAGCTAAAATAATTCCCTTTTTCCTACTTAAAATAGCATATTGCTCTCCATTTTCGCTCCAATCACTGGAACCATTTTCAATATCTTCGTATCCATGTTTTGGAAAAGCCTTAGAGAGTCCCACAATCGCAAAAAATCCACAGATTAATCCATACCATTTTAAGGTATCTAAATACGCTGAAAAATATGTACGAAAACACTGTCCCTGACAGTAAAACGGTTTTTGGATATTAATAAACAATTGTGTAAATAAAACAGCCCAAAAATCGTCTCCTGCTTCTGCCGCCATTTCAGCTTCTTGAAAAGACACATTAAATGGTGCAACTCCCATGATTGCAACAATTATTACAATAAACAAATAAACCAATAGTTTCGTTTTTATTTTTTGAAATGCAGCCCTTAATTTTTCTCTAAATCCCATAATTATCACCTTTTCTTTTGTAAATTATCTTACTTCATCTTCTTTATTGGCTGAACCTTTCTCTTTTTCTATCTTATTATTTGCAATTTCTCTTCTGGTTCGACTTTGCTGTTTGGCATTAGCTCTTTCTTTGTCATAAGCTTTTGCATTTGTTTTGGTTTTTGCATAAAATTTAGAAGCTTTTACAAACATCTCTGGTCTAACAACTTTTATTGCACTTGATTCTATATTTTGCAAAGTACTATTTAATCCTGTATTTTCACCTCCAACTTTTTCTCTTACATTGGTAGCTGGCATATCGAATGTAATGACTTCACAAAATTGTTCTCCATATTCAAACTCTGCTTCTCCTTGTAGGAAATCTGCCCATTTTTGTGCAAGCGATTCGCTTGATACCTCTTTTATATTAATCTCTTGATATTGATTAAGCTTTTCCTTTTCACTTCCTCCAATTGGAGTATCGGAATGATTCATAAACTTCTCCTCCTTAAGCCTTCCTATTTTTTCTATCACTTATTTGAAAGGCAAAATATTTTTTGCATGCTTTCAGCGTGCATTTTCCTTTTACCTCATTTGCCTCTTCATCGAAATACAAAATTGGTTTTACTTCTTCTGTAGTTTCTGGGTCTATGATTGAAATAGGCCTTTTCATACTTGGCGTATATTCAAACTCCCTGTAAACAGTCTCTTTTTCATTATAAATAGTTGAGAGTTTCATTGGCATTGGTTTTTTTGAAATTTTTACTTCATCGTAATCTAAAAATCCTGTGTTTACTACAACTTTATCTTTTCCAAATGACAAAAACACCAACGGATTTCCTTCTGGTGCAGGATTGTCAACAAAAAATGTTTTCCTCTTTTTTTCCCCAACAAACTGCTCTGAAAAGTCCAATCTCTCGACTGTAAATTTGGGTGCTCTGTCTAGAAATTCTTTTTCTGTCCTGTTTACCTGATATATCACAGTATTTACCTCTTTTGGATCAGTAATACTGAAATATTTTCCTTGTAAGTTTTCTTCTTCCATACTTACTCTCCTTTACTACATTTTTAAATGCGATTTTTCTTATGTATAAACTTACATATTATATTATACAATATTTTAAGTTTTATGTCAATAAGTTTAACCTGTTCTTGGATTAAATTTTGAAATGCTGTTGAGTTCATCAAATAATTTCTTCTCTTTATCATTTAAGTGTTTTGGAACCATAATTTTAGTTTCCAAAATCAAGTCGCCTCTACCACCTTTCCCATTTTTATAGCCTCTACCATCAATTTTAATTGTTTCCCCACTTTGAATACCTTGTGGTATATAGACAGAAACATCTTCATTAATTCCATTTACTGTGACTTTTGTGCTAAGAGCCGCTTCCCATGGTGTTAAATACAAATTGGTCCTTAAATTATATCCTTCTAATTTGAATTTCTCATCATTTTTTATTTTAATGCAAATGAATAAATCTCCGTTTTTTCCTCCATTTTTACCTGGTTTTCCGTTGCCCTATTAATCTAATTTTTTCATTGTTTTGAATGCCTGGTGGTAATTGTACTTTAAAAGTTTTTAAATCACCATCAATGGTTCTTACTGCAATTGTTTGCTCTTTACCTCGAAAAGCATCTTCGATGGAGATATTGACTTCTGTTTGGACGTTTTCCCCTTTGCAAGCTTCTCGCTTAGGTGAGGAGTTAGGCACTGTAGTTGTCCCAAAAAATAGATTGAAAAAATCGCTAAATAGCGAATCTTTGCTTCTTTTACTTTCTTCATATGTTTTACTACTTTTTCTTCCAACATGATGATTCCACATACGATCATATTTTCTTTTACTTGCTGAAGTGGATAACACGCGGTAAGCTTCATTTATATCTTTAAAAATCTCCTCATTTTTTTGGTTCCCAATATTAACATCTGGATGATACTTTTTGGCTTGTTTGCGATAGGCTAATTTAATCACATCTAGCGTAACTCGATTGGTCTCCAATCCTAGAATTTTATAATAATCCTTAAATATCATTTCAACATCCCCCGTATATTTCTATGATGTTATTATATCATTTTGATTCTTATTTGTGAATATGTTTTTGTAATTTTTCGTAAAAAAATATATAATTTTATTGCATAAAATAGTTCAATGCTTTTATGGAGTTTAGATGAATTTTTTTATTTTGTGCCATTCTTTGGCTAATCCCTACTTTTAGTATATATTTTACACATTCATCCAATTCTTTATTCCCTAGTTCTACAATATATGGCTTGTTTGAAAATTGTCTGTCATCGCTTGTCATATCAGCAACATACATGATCTTGTCCAATTGAGACATATTTTCTTTAGCCGTTGTGTGATATTGAATGGCAGAACATAAATCTTCACTAAATCCAAATTCCTTTTTGGCCATATGAGCCGCTATTTTTCCATGTAATAATCCTGGATTAAGTCGTTCAATTTCATCCACTTGCAAATGATTTTTTTGACAATATGCTAACTTCTCATCATTTGGCATTTCCTTAGCAAGATCATGCACAATTCCGAACCAATCTTGCCGCTTCTTTATCCACATGATAAATGGTTGCCAGTTCCACACATCGATTTGCTACACATTCCGAATGATGAAAACGATACTCACTCAACCTTGCTTTTACAATTTCATATACTTCCTTATATTGTTTCATTTTTTTCCTCCTCTACGTTCCACCCATATTCACTATATGGAATATCATTATAATAATTTTTCACTGCTTGTCTTCTGCTATCAATCATATTCTCTGGCAAATTAGAAATACAAAACCATTTAATTTCTTCACACTTATTTGGCTCATTAATTCGGGGAGATTTTGCCCATTTAGTCGTCTTGAAATGGCCATTATAATAAATAACCTCTGTTTTGGCTGTTTTTGTATGCAACATGGACATAAACTCCAAATCTTCTATTTTTACATCTATGCCTAACTCTTCCTTTGCTTCTCGAATGGTTGCCATTTTCATTGATTCATTTGCTTCAACATGACCAGAAGCTGACGAATCCCAATATCCGTCCATCCAACCTGTATTTTTTCTTTTTTGTAATAAAATTTCTTCCTCTCCTTTTTCATTTATTCTACTAAGAAATAACATAACAGCAGATGGATTTTTAAATCTTTCACCCATTTTTAACTCTCCTTTTCTCTTTTTATCCTACCACAACTTTTTTAAAATTACAACTAATTTTCTTCAGCTTACGTTTATTCTTTACAAAAATTCTGTCCATTGACTTTTTGGCTATTTCATGATATAATTATAATGGTGTATTCTGTTTATTTGTTTCAATTTTTTCTTTTTCATATTAAAAAAGAGCCTATCAGCTCTTTTCTTATTCCTCTTTGATAACATTCTTACTTCCCCAATAAGTGGCCATAAAATAAGCTCCATATATCATTCCCATAACAATAATTGTGGCTACAATTGATGGTAATAAATCTTTTTCACTGGCTACACCAGATAGCACTGACAATGCAAATTGAATTCCAAACACAGAATGAACAATTGCTAACATAAGTGGCATTCCGAAAAAAATTCCAATTTGACTAAACAATGACTTATTAATCATGTTTTCATCACAACCAATTTTTCTTAAAATGGTGTATCTTTGCTTATTATCTGAACTTTCTGTTAATTGTTTTAAAGCTAAAATGGCAGAACTTGCAATCAAAAATATAATTCCTAAATAAATCGCAATAAATGTTATAATACTTGCTAAACCAACACTTGATTCAATAATTTTAATTTTCGTCATGCCATCTAATTGCAAACCTTTTTGATAGAGATTGTTTAAAATTGTTGCCTCTTTTCCTGAAAAAATTGCCTCTACTCTAGCTTTTTCTTCCTGTGTATTTGCCTTATAATTAGCTGCCAAAAACCATTGTTCTTTCATTTCATCACTTAAATTACAACTATCTGGCACCAAAATAATTCCTGTATTCATATGACTTGTCGCCATGACAACAAATCCACTTTGGCATTCACGATATTTTGAAACATACGTTTTCCCTGCAATTTCTAATTTATGATTTCCCTCTTTCAAAACACGGTCTCTTTGTTCTTTCATATTTTTAAAATCACAAAGGACAATGTATTCATCTTCTTTTAATTCATATTCCTGTATTCCATACAATTTAGCAATTTTATTATAATCTGATATCTTTATGATTTCTTCTTTTGTATCATAAGTAAGATATGGAAATTGAGCACGAATTTCTTCTATTTGATTGCCGAAAAATCTCTCCCAAGTCAAATAACTAACAGTATAAATTGGGATTTCTTGTATTTGTTCCAATAAACTTATATCAAATCCCTCATTTTCTAATGTTTGCTGTATTGGCAACCTTGAATCTTTTCTCTGTTCTTCTGTATACGTAACTTCTTTTCCATAACGATTTGTTATTTTTTCTGGTAAATAGGCTCTTTTGTAAAGATTAATATCAACTGGTGTCATCTCCAATAAGTCACTTTGCATAGTATTTCGTAAAGCAAGAGCAGAAGATAAAATTGTAATTGTCATAAAGAGCATTAAGCAAATTACACTCATGGTAATAACCATGGTGTTGACTTTGTTGTTTATCTGCCTTAGAATAAACATGTTTGTATCTTTTAAATATATCTGTTTGATGTTTTGTACAACTTGCAAAATAAATCCTGAAAGTGACCAAAATACTAAAACAGTCCCTGCAATTCCTATTAAAATGACTTTTCCCGTTTCTTTTGCTGAACTTAAAGTATTACTTCCAACCGTTACTTTCCAGTAAGAAAACCCTAATAAAATAGCTGCTACAACAAAAATTAAAATAGATAAGATTGGATTTTTCATTTTGACTTTTTCGTTTTTCTTTGCGGCATTTAGCAAATTGATTAATTTGTATCTTGAAATTGTAATGGCATTAAATATCATAACTGCTAAATACATGATGGCAAAATATACGCATGTCTTAATACAGGCAGTCTTTGAGAAAACAAACTCAAATTTGCTCATATCTGCCTCAAACAATTTGGAAACTAGAATGGACATAAATTGTGAAACAAATATACCAGCAATCAAACCAATAATCAATGAAATGATGCCAACCAAAATAGTTTCTAATAAGATAATTTTGGAAATCTGTCTTCTTCCCATTCCGAAGTGTCATGTAAATACCAAATTCCCTTTTTCGCCTATTAATTAGAAAATTATTGGCATACACAATAAGTAAACCTAAAACAATTGCTACAAAAACGGAAACCATTCCTAATATTTCAATCATTAGTTTTATAATCTCTCTTGTGGAATTCGATACTTGCAACATAGCTTCCTGACTATCTAGTGAATTAAACATGTAAAAAATAGCAACGCCTAAAACTAAGGTTAAAAAATAAATGCTATAATCCTTGATACTTTTTTTCATGTTTTCAAAAGATAATTTAAATAACATCATTTAAATCACCTCCAAGAAGTGTTTGAACCTCTATAATTTTTTCAAAAAACTGCTTTCTTGTATCATTTCCCTTTACAAGTTCATTAAAAATTTTTCCATCTCTTATAAATATAATTCTATTAGCATAACTAGCAGAAAAGGCATCGTGTGTAACAACCAAAAAAGTGGTATTTAGTTTTTGATTTAAGTATTCAAACGTTTCTAATAATTGTCTAGCTGATTTGGAATCTAAAGCACCTGTTGGCTCATCTGCCAATACAAGTTTCGGATTTGTGATAATTGCTCTACTTGATGCAATTCTTTGCTTTTGTCCACCAGATACTTGGTATGGATATTTTTTTAAAATGTCCTGAATCCCTAATTTTTTAGCAATGCTATTGACCATTTCTCCAATTTCCTTTGGATTAACTCTTTGAATTGTTAAGGCTAGTGCAATATTTTCATACGCTGTCAAAGTATCAAGCAAATTAAAATCTTGAAAAATAAAACCGAGCTCTTCTCTTCTAAATTTGTTTAATTTGTTACCTTTGAGTTTGGTAATATCTTCTTGATCAATGAAAATATGACCACAAGTTACTTTATCAATTGTAGAAATACAGTTGAGTAAAGTTGTTTTACCACTTCCTGACGCCCCCATAATGCCAACAAACTCTCCTTTTTCTACATCAAAACTAATATTATCAATTGCTTTGGTTAAATTTGACTTATTGCCATAATATTTTTCAATATTTTTTACCTGTAAAATCTTTTCCATTTTGGAACCTCCTTCTGTTTTTATTTTATAATAAAGTATCTTTTGTTGCCATCGATTTCTATTACAAAAAGCTTACATTTTTGTAAGATTACAAATTTTTAAGTCAAACATAGAGGCTGTAAAAAAACGTCATCTCCTAAATGAAATTGTTAAGTTTTTTACAGCCCCATTTGATTATTTTTATAAGTTCTCAATCTCTTTTTGGATAATTTAGTTATTTCTAAGAGAATTGCTTTTTCTTTGTTTTTCGTACACTCCTTAAAATTCCTTCTTTTTATAAATTCCATATGATATTTTATATGAAACACAATAAACAAACAACGTCATTACACCAAATAAAATCGGTAAAATATTACTAATCCAATCCAATGTTCCAGCAATTGAAATATTCATTTTCTCTCCAATAAAAGCAATTCCTCCAAATAAAAATGCTACTATTGCAGTAATAATAAACATTTGAATTTTTCCTTTTTCAGCTCCAAATTTATAAATACATGGTATTTGAATCGCTTCTACTACTCCAATCCCAAATATTCCACCTAATCCTATACTTAGTAAATTCTCAATGTTTGGTAATTGATGATTCATTACCAAAGAAACAAAAATGCTAAGTATCAGCCCGACAAAACACCCCAGTAGGGTTGAAGTAATTACTAAAATATATCTTGCTAAAACTACTTCTTTCTTTGTTACTGGTAATGTTAAAATATAGCGTTCTGCCTTTGACAATTCATCATAACTAAAGGTAGCAATGCTAAACATTCCAAATCCCAATGTCATCATAACAGCAAGCATACTGCCAATTTTATTGGTGCTTTCTTGTTCAATTGATACAAGTGTAAAAATAATAAGAAAAATAATTAACGTTTTTCGGTAACTTTTTAATTGCAATAAATCTTTTGTTATCAAACCTTTTATCGCCTTCATCTACTTTTCCCCCTTTATATGAATTAACATGATTTCTTCAATCGTAGGTTTATCCATAACTTGAATATGATATTTTTGCTGAAACTCGATTTTATCTTCAATCAAAATATCATATTCATAACGATTCTTCCTATATTGAATAAAATCCTTTTTAGCAATTCTCTCAAATTCCTCTTTTGAACATTTTGCAATTCCATATTTCTCTAGTAACTCATCTCTTGTTTTCGTAAAAATAATTTCTCCTTGGTTAATAAATGTAATGTAATCTGCAATATGCTCTAAATCTGATGTAATATGACTAGACAGCAAAATGCTATGCTCTTCATCTTGAATAAAATCTTGAAAAATATCTAACATTTCACTTCTCGCCACTGGATCCAGTCCTGAAGTTGGCTCATCCAAAATCAATAATTTCGGGTGATGCGAAAGAGCCACAGCAATCTTTAACTTCATTTTCATCCCACTAGAATAATCTTTGGATATCTTATCCTTCGGTAATTTAAAGTTATCAATATATTGAAAATATAACTTTTCATCCCAATTTTTATAAATATGTTTCATCATTTTATTGATATCAGCTGGCGTTAAATATTCTGAAAGAAAACTATCATCTAGCACAACACCAATCTCTTCTTTAATTTGTTTTTCCTCCTTTTTATGATCTAAATCAAATATTTTGATTTCTCCTGCATTTTTATGAATCACATTCAAAATTGATTTTATTGTTGTGCTTTTTCCAGCTCCATTTTCCCCAATTAGTCCCATTATCATTCCTTTGGGCAATTCTAAATTGACATTTTTTAACTCAAAACCATTATACTTTTTGCACAAGTTTTTGACTTCTAAAATATTTCCCATTTCATTCCTCCTCATATAAAATATCGAGCATATTTTGTATTTCCGTTTTTGAAATTTCACTTAACTTAGCAATTGATACCGCTGTATCAATTAAATCTTCTATTTTTTGCAATTGCTCTTCTCGAATAAGTTCGACATTTTTATTTGCTACATATGTTCCTTTTCCAGGTATCGTTTCAACATAGCCTTCTCTTTCCAACTGCTCATATGCATTTTTGGTTGTAATTACACTGATACGTAAATCCCTTGCTAGACTCCTAATTGATGGCAATAACTCTCCCATTTTTAATTCATTTGAGATAATTTTATTTTTAATTTGCTCTTTTATCTGCTCATATATTGGAGTATTCGTTGAATTGCTTATTATAATATTCATATCTCCTCCTCTGTGTCTGTATATATACAGTATATACGATTATTTCCTAAATGTCAATCTTTTTTTAATATTTCTATATAAAAAGAAACTGGTTTCTGAAGTTCTTTTTTGAACTTATAAATTACTATAACTTCCAACTGGAAATACCAATCTTACTTCTGTTCCTTCTCCTTGAACTGAATTAAGCTCAATTGCTATTCCTAATTTTTCACACAATTTTTTACATAAATATAAACCAATTCCAGTTGATTTTTTATTAGACATTCTGCCATTTGTTCCTGTAAAACTTTTCTCAAAAACTCTTGTAATCTCTCCTTTTGGAATCCCGAGTCCATTATCTTTTATGAATAAAATAACCTTCTCTTTTCCTGCTTTTGCATAGATTTCAAGCTCAAAATCGTTTTTTACCTTTCGATATTTACTGCTATTTTGTATTATCTGATTTAAAATAAAAATAATCCATTTGCTGTCTGTATTAACATGATAATTTAAATCATGCAAATTTACCTTCGTTTTTTCTTGCATTAATACACTTTTATTCTTTTTTATGGTTTCATTTACCATTTCTTTTAAACTGGATTTCTTTATATAGTAATCCTTTTCCACGGTATTACTTCTTGCATAAAAAAGTGCTTGTTCAATATAATTTTCCACCTTATCTAATTCTTCATCAATACTTTTAGTAACCATATTTTTATTATTTTCAATCACCATTTTACTGGCTGCAATTGGTAATTTTATTTCATGAATCCACAATTCAATGTATTCTTTATAATCTTCTTGCCAATATTTATATTGGTTGACATTCTCATTCATAGATTTATCAATCTCTTCTAATAGATTTTTCAAGATTCTTCCTTCCAAAAAATCTGGGGATTTGATAATTTCTGTAATCAAGTATTTTTCATCCAGCTTATCTAACATATCCTCTAATCTCCTATAAAATCTATTTTTGACAAAATATTCGAAGCCAATGCCCACAAAATATAGCCCAAAGATAGCAACTGGAATATAAATCTTAATAAAATTTCCAAATGGATAAATCATCAAAAATATTTCAATACTAAGCACTGCCAAAAATAATAATGCTATTATTAAGCTTTTTTCTTTTATAAAATCTCTTAATCGCATTTTAATTTTCTCCCTTTTTTAATAAGTAACCTTGTCCCCTTTTAGTTTCCAATAATTCCTTTAGCCCAATTTCCTCTAATTTAGTACGTAAACGTGTTATATTGACTGTTAATGTATTGTCATCAATAAAACTTTCATTGTCCCACAAACATTCAATAATATCTTCTCTGGACACAATTTTATCTCGATTTTGAACTAAATATTTCAGAATTTTATATTCATTTCGTGTCAGTTCAATCATTTTATCATCTTTTTCAATTGTATTTTTAGCCATATTTAAAACGAAATCTTTAGCATCAATCTTTTCATTGATTTCCCCTGTCATGTCTGTTCTTCTTAGCAAAGAAGTAATTTTAGCAAGTAAAATTTGGATGTTAAATGGTTTTGTAATATAATGATCGGCTCCATAATTTATAGAAAGGAGCTCATCCAATTCATTATCTCGACTTGTTACAATCATAATTGGCACAGTTGATTGTTTCCTAACTTCTTTACAAATATATTCGCCATCTGCCCCTGGTAAGTTGATATCTAGTAAAACCAAATCTGATTTGCTCCTTAAAATATCCTCTATTGTCTGATCAAACTTTTTCAATATTTCAACCTGATAACCATTGTTTTTCAAAAATATTTCCAACTCATTTCTTAACTTTTCATCATCTTCTACAATTAAAATTTTCTGCATTTTTTCAAACCTCCCTATCTTCGTAAATACTTAAAAAGAAGGCGATATCAAGTCGCCTCCTTTTCTCTTGTTTATTTCATTTTCCCTTTTGTTCCCATTTTTGGACTTCCTTGCATTGCTAAAATGTTTTGATCATATGAAAATGTCAATTTTTCACGTTCACGTTGTCTTTTTAACGCAATATCAATTACTTGATCTAATTCTTGCTCAAATGTTTTTCCAGTCGCCTCCCATAAATAATACGACAAAGCACCTGGAATCGTATTGATTTCATTTACATAAACTTTTTCTGTTTCTTTATCCATTAAAAAGTCAATTCTAGCAACACCACTGCATCCTAACACTTTAAAAGTCTCCTGAGCCAATGTTTGAATTTCATTTCTTTTTTCCTCTGGAATATCCGCTGGTAATTTTTTGCTAGATACTGCCATCCCTTTTCCTCCAGCCATTTTTCCACTACCAGCTTTAGCTCCAGCAATTCCTTTAATACCAGCTTTATTTTTGCTTGCATTTCCTCCCATATATTTGTCTTCATAACTCAAAATTTCATCTGAGAAAAATGGTTCTTCACATACAGAAGCCTCTGTTTCAGTAATGTTTCCAATAACAGAACAATTGATTTCTTTCAAATTTTCGACTGCTTTTTCTACAATCACGCGATCCGAAAATTCCATTGCAAACTCAATTGCTTCTTCCAATTCAGCTTTATCACAAGCCTTCTTAATTCCCACACTTGAGCCAAGATTCCCTGGTTTTACAATAACTGGAAATGTTAGTTTTTGATCAATTTCCTTCTGAATTTTTTCCTCATCTTTGATATATTCCATACTATAAAAAGATACATACTCAACGACTGGAAGTCCTGATTCTTTCAGTACTTTTTTCATTAAAATTTTATCCATGCCAATACTTGAGGCCAAAATATCTGGTCCCACATAAGGGATGCCTAGCATATTTAAAAATCCTGCAATTGTACCATCTTCACCATTGGTTCCATGCATAATTGGAAAAGCAACATCAATGGTATTTAACACTCTTTTTCCAATCCATGGTGCTGGACATCTTACTACTTTTACACCTTTTCCATCGTTTACAACAGAAACTTTATAACTACGTTTTAGCAAAACTTCCATGTCACGATACTGATACAAATCTAGCAAATCATCTCCTGTATACATAACGCCTTCTTTTGAAATATAGATGGGAACAATTTCGTATTTTTCTGGGTCAATTGCAGAAATTGCTTGACTCATAGTGATAACTGCAATTTCATGTTCAACTGATTTTCCACCAAAAAATATTCCTACTTTGATTTTCATAATTCTGATTTCCTTTCTGATTTATTTATGTGGGCACGCCCTTTATAGATAATTGTCTGGCAAATCATTTTCCAGCAATATAACTGTGTTGTTACTAGTTATACGATTCATCTCTTGTAATGCTTCTTGGAGATTTTTAGCAACAAATGTGTTTTGCTTTGGATAATGCCTATCTTGCAATCCTTTCAAAATTGGTTTTGTTTGCTCTACCCCTACTAATATCACATAATCTGCACATTCTGCAGCTTTTTTTCCTAAATCTCGATTGATTTGATTTGCCTTATCTCCCAGTTCAACAATGCCTGGCGTAATCAACACCCTCTGCTTTTTTTCAAAGGATTTCAATACATCCAAAGCCATTGTAGCTCCTTTTACATTTGAATTATAGGCATCATCAATAATAATACTACCATTTGGATTTTGCTTTAGTTGCAATCTATGAGAAACTGGTTTTAAATATTTAGCTCCCACTTTGATTTCCTCTGCTGTCATTCCCAATTTATCAGCAATTGCTACAGCTCCAACAATGTTTAAAATATTCAATTCTCCTAGTAATTTTGTTTTGATACCAATCTTCTCTTTGTTTGGCAACACAACATCAAAACTTGAGCCACGTTCTGTTATATCAACATTTTCAGCATAATAATCTGCTTTTTTGGTTAAACCAAATTTTACAACATTGGGTGGTAATTCTGATTTTCTAATATTCTCATCTTCCCAATTTACAAAAGCCAAACCATTTTGTGGAAGAGAATCCACTAATTCTAACTTCGTTTTTCGAACATTTTCTAAAGATTTAAAAGTATCCAAATGCTGTGGCCCAATGGCTGTTACCACACCAAAATCTGGATTAACAATATCACAAATTTCTTTGATATCCCCAACATATTTGGCTCCCATTTCGCAAATAAATAATTGATGCGTCGATGTTAATTTTTCATTAATTGTACGAACTACTCCCATTGTTGTGTTATAACTTTCTGGTGTCATCAATGTATTGAACTTCTGCGAAAGAATTGTGTTAACTGCATATTTTGTACTTGTTTTACCATAACTCCCTGTAATACCTATTACTTTTAAATTGGGAATTTCTTTTAATTTTTTGCTTGCTTTCATACAAAATCCTTTTCGGATACTCTTTTCTATTGGCTTATTGATTAAATTTACAAAATACACAAATGGATAGGCTAGCATTGCAAATAGATTGGCTAACATAATCGCAACTTTAGCATCAACCAATATTGCAATTATTACTAATATAATAAATATCAGTAAATACGTCATATACATTCTTCGAATCCTACTGGTCACAACAAAAGCTTTCTTCTCTTGTGGTCTTTTGGCTGTTGCAATCAATAAGAAAAAGACAAATAAATTTAATAGTAAGGCAATATCAGAAATGTTTAATACAAGCAAAATGATGGGTATTAGTAATAAAAAAATCACTTTTACATTACATATTTTTTGAATATAACGTTTCATCCAAACAGCATATCGATCATTATAGTAATTCTCGAGTTGCAAAATATGTAATCCCTCGCGTGCTCTTTTGTAGAAAAAAATCAAGAATAAAATTAAATTCAAAGCAATGAGTAAATTTTGCATTTTGACTTCCTTTCTTTTTTAATTGGATTTATTTATCATTTTTGAAAAATTCGTTTAACACCATATTACAATTTTGGATGTTCTGCAAATATGAAAAATGGCCAGAATTTGGATATTCTACTAACCCAGCATCTGGAATTAGTTCCTGCATTTTTTTGGCATCTGCAATTGGCGTATCTGTGTCATTACTACCCCAAATTAGCAAAGTTGGCACTTTGATATTGGATAACAATGGAGTAACATCTTCTGCAAGAATCTTTTTCATGGTTTCCCTAAGGACTGGTGCAGAAGCCTTATAGTCTGCTGACCCAACATGATTTAACAATTTTTCTTTAAATTTCTTGATTCCTCCAATATTTGGTAATTTATTTAAAATCGCTTTTCCAGTCTTAAAAATTCCCACTTTTATATAATATTTGGTTTTTCTTTTTGGAACAATACCTGCACTATCAATCAATACGACTTTTCGTGGCTTTACAATTCCTCTACCAACACTATTAATAATCATCCTTCCACCATTGGAATGACCAATCAAAATAGGATTTTCAATAGCCAACTGATCCACAAATGCTTTTAAGAAATCTCCAAAATCATCTGTATTCAGTGGATGCTCTGGCAAATCACTTTTGCCAAAACCAACAATATCTACCAAATACACTTTAAAATTTTGAGCCAACGAATTTGCAATTGGACGCATTGTTTCTAAATTGGCAAGCCATCCATGCAACAATATTACTGGATTCCCTTCGCCTATTGTTTCATAATATATATTCCAGCCCTTTATTTTTACTTGCAAAATTTCCTCCTTATATATCCACAATTTGTCTGCCATATGTGGATATTTTTACTATAATTTATTCAAATATTCATTTTTTGTTACTAGCTTATATAATACAACATTTTTACTAGGATTTCAATATCAAATCAAAGAAATTTTAATTCTCTCCATTTTTTATATAAAAAATGCCTAAATTTAACATTTAGACATTTCTTAAATTCTATATTCCTTTATATTTTTTATATCCTCTATAAGACACAACACCAATACCTATCAAACCTGCAACCAGTAGTAAAAGATAGGTTGCTTTTCCTCCTGTTTTTGGCAAAATACCAGATGTTGTTGTATTATCTATTGTATTAGCAGCCTTTCCTGATATAGTTGTCGTGTTTGTTGTATTAGAAGTATTACCTGATGCATTTCCTTTTCCATTAACAGTTACTTCTGTGGTAGCAGAATATTTACCATCTTTTGTTTTAGCAGTAATCGTAGCTTTTCCTGTTGCAACTGGTACAATTGAAATACTTCCATTCGTATCTGTTTTCTCTAATTTGGCAACTTTCTCATTGCTTGTTGTCCAAACAATCTCTGGTAATGTTGCATTAGATGGATTAGTTCGTACAATTAAATTCATTTTAGTCGTTTCCCCTAATACAAGCGTTAAATTTGTTTTATCAAATGTAATTCCTTTTAATTCAGTTGTATCACCATTATTCTGATTATTATCATTTTCTTCATCTTTAGAAACAGCTGTTACATTAATTGATTGTGTTACTGATTTTGCTACACCATTTTCCTGATAAGAAATAGTAACTAATTTATTTTCCGTTTTTAAAGCTGTATTAGGTGAATACGTATAATCAGTTACATTTTTATATGAGTTATCTTGATAGGTTGCTGTTATTTCCATTCCTGTTGGGTCAAATGTTTCACCTTCTTTATAATTGATTTTATTTGGTGCTTTTGTAATTTCTAATTTAGATAAAGCAACTTTTTTTTCATCATCCTCATTTGGCTCATCATTTTTGTTTACATCAATATTAACATGTATTTCTCCAAGTTCTGTTCTTTCTGACGAATTTTTATATAATTTTATATCTGTTAATTTGATTTCACTTGTTGTAGCAGGAACATTTTCTTTTACAGAAAATGTTAATTTAAAAACATCTCCTGAACCAATTGACTGATTAGCCATAGCATCTAGTTTCTTTTCATTTCCAATATCAATCCAGCCATTTAATGTTTCCTTTTTGGTTAGTGTAAATACATTTGTATCATAGCTTAAGATCGATTCAAAACCTGTTAAACCATCACTTTCTTGTGCAATTAAAATGTCAAATGTTTCTCCACTTTCTACCTTACTTTTAGGTGCTGTGATTGATACTCTATTGGTATTATCTGCCAATGAAATGGTAAACATATTTAATACAATCAGCAACATCACTACTAAAACAATTCTTAATTTTTTTTTCATCTGTTACCTCCGACTTTACATATTATTAATATTATATATATATATATTTCCAATGTCAATACTTTTTAATTCATAAATTTTCTATTTTCGGCAACATTTGATTATTTCACTAAAAAAACGCCCTTATTGGACGTTTTTTTAGTTTTTATTTTATTGATTCAATCTGTATTCATTCAATGCTAGAATATCTCTCATATCGATTTCATCATCTGTATCAGCAATATTTCCAGCAATAAATTCTGCATCTGTTAATTCTTTTGTGTTGTCTAATCTGTATTCATTTAATCTTAAAACATCACCTAAATTAACATCACCAGTTCCTGTTGTATCACCTTTTACAACCACTTTGCATTGTACTTTGTCTGATAATCCATTTACAATAATGGTTTGATTTGTTTTTACTTTTTCAGCTGAATCAATTACTTTTTCAGCACTTGCATCTTTTACAACAAGATTGTAAGAAGTTGTGTTTAATGTAACATCTTTTAAAACATCTGCTACAGTTGTATCTTGTGGAACAACAATATAGCTCATATTATTCATATGTTTCGTTCCTTCAATATTGCTTCCAACGCCTATGTTTACACTGATTTGAACCGTTTTATTGTCATCTTCTTTATCATCTCCAGGATTCGTTGGCTCATTTGAAGAACCACCATTTTTTACTACTTCATATTGAATTAAACAACTTGTACCTGTACCAATTCCTGTTCCTGTTACAGTAACTGTTGCAACTCTTGTGCCCACAGCTGGTGTTTCTAGAATTACATAAGTTCCATCACTGGCTACATTACCATAGAAACTTGTGAATCCAAAACTTGTATTTTCCCAATCGATTTGTTCTAATTGTCCAAAGATTTTTGGTAATTCTACTTTTACTCGATCAGAGCTTTTTTCTATGACTAAATTCATTGTTAAGTCTTGTGCTTTTAAGTTTATTTTCTTAGAAACAACATCTTTCACGTATTGATCAATTGTTTTGTTGTTTGCTTTTGCAATAAATTCAAATTGATTTTTGAAGTTTTCAATATCATCAATTTGGTTGTTTGATAAGTCTAATTTTTGCCATTTGTTAATATCACTAATTGTGAAATCAAGGCTTCCACTAATCAAGTTCTTTGATAAGTTCAAAGATTTTAATCTACTAATACCTTCTAATACTTTTATATCGCTAATGTTGTTAAAAGCCAAATCTAAAGTATTTAACCATGTAATTTGTGTCCAATTTACAGAATTAATATTTGAAATTTCATTTTCTGCCAATTTTAATGTTCTTAATTCTTTCATTACAGAAATTTCATCAATGTTTTCAATTAAGTTTTCTGACATGTCTAAACTGTATAATCTTGGTAATGTAATGTTTCCACTAATATCAGCATCAGATGCTTTGGCAATTCTTCCTGCCATTGCAATAATATTTTCAGGATATTCATCCATTGGTGTTTTTGCTCTATAAGGACAATCTTTTTGATGTGTATCTTTTTGTGCCTCTAATCTAGTTGTACTTACTCCATCTATTCTTTTTAACTCAATATCGCTTGTAATGCTTGAGCTAACCATACAACCTGTTGCTCCACCTTTTGCAATACCTGTCATTAAACAACTATTCGTAACAATTACAAAGTCATCAAACTGACGCAATTTTGTTAATTCACCTGATTGACCTATATATTTTTCAAGACTTGGTTCTTCTTCAATTTCCTTTAATCTTTCCGTAAAATATTCTGCCACTGGATTTTTGGTCTCATCACTAAAATCTAAGTGATAACTTGCTTTTAAATAACCTTTTTCCTCTGTTGTTAAATATTTTTCAATTGAATTCATTTTTGTAACTTGTTCTTGTAACAATGCTTTTGCTTGTTCTAAATTCAAAGCACCATATTCATCATCTGTCATATTTTTTAAAGATGGTGTGATAACTGAAGTTACTTTATAAGCATCATTATAAATTGTATAAATTTCTTGCACTTTTGCATTTACTTTTGGTAAAGCTGTATTTACTTTTGTTTGAGCAGGTGCAACTTTTTCTTCTTCGATTTTTGCTTTTTGGGCTTGTAAATCTTCTATTCTTTTCGTTGTTTGTTCTGTTGATTCACCTTTTTGAAGCTCAGCAATTTGTTTATCAATTGCATCAACTTCTTTTTCAGCAGCATTTAATTCTGCTTTTGCTGTTTCATAAGTTGTAAGTCTTTCTTGTAATTGTGCCATTTTTTCTTTAAATCTAGTTTGTAATTTTTGTTCTTCTTCCTCTTTCATTTTTTGTAAATCAACAATTGTATCAATTGTTTTTACATAGTTTGAAGAAACATCTAATTCTTTTTCCAAACCAATAAACATCTCTAATCCACTTAAATCTGTAAGTTGCTTATTGGATAACAATAAACTTGTAATTTTATTAACTAAATCATTTTCATTAATCACTAAAATTTGTTGATCATCATAAGCTTTATCATACAAATTAGCTGTATCTGTATAAGCTCTTAAATCAGAATTTTTGGTTTGATTTCTTGTCAATTGTTCTTTTACTGCGTCATACAATTTTTTGTCTTTTAAGAAAATAGCTCTTTGGTTTTCATTGATTACAACATAATGTACATCAATTTGTGAATTATATAAACGGTTATCCATGTCTGTAATGCGTAATTTTAATGTAGCTAAACCACTATATTTAGAACCTTCTGAGTTTCCAATTGTTAAATTAACTGCATCTGAATTGCTATTAAATGAACTAACATTAAATGAAAGTCCAGCATCATTTCCACCAGCATATGTGAAATCAATCCAATCTGCTTTTAATGGTTTTGCAAATTCTCTTACAATTTGTGGTAATTGACATTGATATTGATAAGTTCCATTTTTTACAATAGAATTATTAATCACTTCCACTTTACTAAGAATTTGATTATGTAAGTTTACTGTTGCAATTTCTTTTATATTACTTACTGCACTTACATCACTAATTTGGTTAGATGATAAATCTAAAAAAGTTAAATTAAAACTATTTAAAATAGATAAATCACTTTCATCACTCAATTTATTCGCAGATAAATCTAATGAAGTCACACTTGAAAAGCTTTCCAATCCGCTTAAATCAGTGATACCATTATTCGATAACGTTAATTTTGTTACCTTAGCAATTTCAGTATCTGAAATTGTAATCATATGTTGCATATCATTATAAGTAGCTTGTATACCTTGTTGTTCTAAATTAGACTTTACAGCAGTATACAAAGCACTATTTAATGTAATGCTTCCATCTGTTGCAGCATATCCTTTTATTGTAGGAAATATACTGCTTAAAACGAACATCATTAATAATATAATTGATATTACTCGTCTTTTGTTCATCATAATTTTCCTCCTTCAATTAAATACGTTAATTAAATTAAACAATTTTTTTCTCATAAAGTCAATAGTAAATTTCTGGAAACCCCTTCAATTTCAGCGATTTTTAAACTTAAACTTCCTACGGATTAACACCTTTCCTGTTTCCGTTTCATGCCAATATATCTTTTTTGTTACATTTTTATCCTCAAAATGCAACAATCGTGCGGAAACAAACCTTTCCATGATTTTACGATATGACAAATATTTTCCAAAAAACAAAATAAAATCATAAAATTAGACTAGACAAGCTAAAAAATTATCGATATAATAAATAAAATCGACAAAAAAATACAAGTGAGGTAAAAATATGTTAGCAAATTTAATCGCAAGAATCAGAAAAGAAAAAGGAATTTCAAAAACAAACTTGGCTAAAGCCACACGGTGTTAACACTGGTCATTTAACACATATTGAAAAAGGAAGTCGAAATCCAAGTCACAAAGTCTTAAAAACCCTTGCCAATTCTTTGGGAGTACCTTATCAACCACTCTTCTCTGTTTATGATAAGGAATTAAATAAAAATCAATTAGACTACAATTATACCAACTACATTACCTACAACAAAGTTCCAGCTATTTCTCAAATTGATGAATACATCAGTTGCCCTGCAAACTTTTCAAATGCATCCTTTGCCTATAAAGTCTTAGATCCATCTATGAGTCCCACCATTTTACCTGGTTCTTACGTGTTTGTAGAAATAAATGGTTTAATCAATCATAAAGAAATTGGTCTTTTTCGATTAAACGACGAATTTTTAATTCGTAAATTAATCTACAAAAGAAATCATTTCATCCTAAAAGCAAATGACAAAAAATTCAAAGATATCACCATTTCAGACTCCGACGATTTTCAAATTATTGGAAAAATCTACATCTAATGTTACAATTTGATTACATTTTACTTTTTTTGTCATTTGTACTTGAAAAAAAAATCAGTTAATCATATAATATAAATAATGATTTTTACTTAAGAGGAGAATTTTATGGAACTGATAAAAAATATATTTTTTAATACAGATAAATTAACTACTAACACAACAGTTAAAATTTCTTACACTGGTAAATTTTTTCAAGACAATTCTGAAAAAGTCATGATACACTATGGTTTTGGAAACAATTGGGAAAATTTAACAGAATTACCAATGCAAAAAACAGATTTAGGCTTTCAAATAGAAATTGAACTTTTAGACCATAACACCTTCAATTTCTGCTTAAAAAATGAGAAAAATGAATGGGATAATAACAATGGAACTAATTATATTTTTGCTATTGAACATCCAGAAACTTCATTAGTTGTGATGGAAGAAGCACCAATTGCACGTCCTCATAAATTACGCAAATCCTACTTAATTTCCAAAAAAATTCGTCTAACCATTTATAAAATTCTTATTTCCATTCCAAAATTAATTTCTGGAAATTACAAGAGAAAAGAAAAAAGAGCAAATAATAACATTTAAAAAGGACTTTTTACAAAGTCCTTTTTTACATATTCCATCCACCATTAATTTCAACCACTTGCCCTGTTGTATATTCATCTTCCACAAGCCATTTCACACATTTTGCAATATCTCTTGGCATTCCAATTTTATTGAGTGGAATTTCTTTTTTCATCTCCTCATAATCCAAGTCCTGATTCATCTCTGTATCAATAATTCCTGGTGCGATTGAATTCACTCGGATATTAGATAATCCGCAATTCTTTCCCAAGTGCCTTTGTCATTCCATCAATTCCAGCCTTACTCACCGAATAATGCACTTCACAAGCTCCACCAACTCTTCCGAAAATGGATGAAATATTAATTACACACCCAGATTTCTTATGAATCATATGCCTTACCACCTCCTGGGTACAACAAAATACCGAATACAAATTGGTTTGCATCACATGATTCCAATCATCATCTGTAATTTCAGTAAATAACTTCACTTGGTCAATTCCTGCATTGTTTACTAAAACATCAATTCTACCATAACGTTTTATGATAAAATCAACCATTGCTTGCACTTCTGCTCGTTTTGAAACATCACACTGAAAAATATCGATTTCATAGCCTGATTCTTTCAATTCCTGCTGAAGTTCTACTGCCTTTTGCTTTGATTGATGATAATTCGCAATCACTTGGTTTCCCTCTTTTGCCAGCACTTTCGCAATTTCTCGTCCAATCCCTCGGGACGCCCCTGTGACCAAAATTACTTTTTTCCCCATTTTCATTCCTCCAATGCCAAAAATATATCACAAGTCGAGATTTATGTCAAATTCATACCACCAATTTTAGGCGAAACCATTCCAAAAACCAATTTTTTTCCATCCCGCTCCGTCTTTTTTCTTCAAAATCCACCCACTCAGGGAAAGGCCCTTCATTTCAATTCTAAGCGCTTTTACCCCCTCCTTAGTGTTTTATGTATACTTTTCTCTAAAAACGCCTTCTCGTCAATTCTGGTGCTTTGTGAAAAAGCACTTTTCTTGATACAATATGTTTTTATACCTCTAAAACATCCTTAATTGTCCCAAATTTTGATTTTACAGGATTTTTTGACCTTTTTGTCAAAAAATCACAAAAAGGTGCCTTAAAATCGAAATTTAGCATTTTCTTCGCAAATCAATTGACAATTTTATGTAAATATGTTATTATATTTTCAAATCTTAATAGCAATCTATTCTTTTGTCATTAAAGGAGGATTCGTATGGAAAAATTAAAAAAAGTAATTGGCGAACTTTCTGCCATTGCTACCTATTGTCCAGACCTTATGTCTGACTGCCCTCTTCGGGACTCTTTAAATGGTTTTGATTACATGAATCGGATTGGTATTGATGGAAGCTTTCATTTTAGCATTTCTTTCAACCAATATTCCTTCTTTCACGATTCAGAGCTTGAGCCTTCAGAAAATATCTCAAATTTTGCATTATGGATTTTTGAGATTTCTAGCAAACTCTTTCACTCCAATCGCAAAGAAGAGCAAGCATTCGCAGAAAAAATCAAATCCATTTACTTGTGTAATATTTTTAGGGCATATGCCCAATTTTTAAGAAAATAACAATTTACAATTAACCCCCGATTTGGGGGTTTTTCTCTTAACTATAAAAAAATTATCTATTTACGTGGTTATTGTATGCTGTTATATCTTCTTTATCAATATATTTGTAATTTTAATTTTTATCTTATTGATACTCACGCTTTTTCCCAAAAAAACTTGTATTTTCCCAAAAATTGCTATATAATAATAAAAACATTTTAAAACGGAGGAAATTTTATGAACAAATTAACCATTCGAGATTTATACAAATCTCCAAAAGATTTTGAAGGGCAATCTATCTTCATTGAAGGTTGGGTTAAAACTGTGCGTGACTCCAAAACATTTGGTTTTATTGAATTAAACGATGGTTCCTTTTTTAAAAATTTACAAATCGTTTTTGACAACACGTTAAGCAATTTTGAAGAAATCTGTAAACTAACCATCATTTCATCCCTTGCTATAACAGGAAAACTCGTCATAACAGAAGGTGCCAAACAACCATTCGAATTACGTGCTGAAAAAATTGAAATCCACAATTTAGCAGATAATAGCTATCCACTACAAAAAAAACGACATACTTTCGAATATTTAAGAACCACCGCTCATTTGCGTCCTCGTACCAATACCTTTAATGCTGTATTCAGAGTTCGAAGCGTTCTTTCTTATGCGATTCACAAATTTTTCCAAGAACGTGATTTCGTCTATGTTCACACCCCAATTCTAACTTCAAGTGATGCCGAAGGTGCTGGAGAAATGTTTAATGTCAATTCATTTGATTTGAGCAATGTTCCCAAAACAGAGAATGAAAAAGTTGATTTTTCCAAAGACTTTTTTGGAAAATCTGCACACCTTACTGTAAGTGGCCAGCTAAATGGAGAATCTTTTGCAACAGCTTTCCGCAATATTTACACTTTTGGACCTACTTTCCGTGCCGAAAACTCCAACACTGTAAAACATGCTGCAGAATTTTGGATGATTGAACCTGAAATCTGCTTTGCTGACTTAAACGATGATATGGACTTAGCAGAAGATATGCTAAAATATATCTTTTCCTATGTCCTTGAGCATTGTCCTGAAGAAATGGATTTTTTCAATAATTTTATCGACAAAGGCTTGCTAGAAAGATTACACCACGTCATAAACTCAGATTTTGCAAGAATTTCCTATACTGACGCAATCAAAGAACTAGAAAAATCAAACGACAAATTCGAATACAAAGTCAGCTGGGGAACTGATTTACAAACTGAACACGAAAGATATTTATGTGAGCAAGTCTTCAAAAAACCTGTATTTGTCACTGATTATCCAGCTGAAATAAAAGCCTTTTACATGAAACAAAATCCAGACGGCAAAACTGTTGCTGCAGCTGATTTATTAGTTCCTGGAATCGGTGAAATCATTGGTGGTAGCCAAAGAGAAGAAAACTTGGAAAAATTAACTGCAAAAATGCAAGAATTAAACATGAATATGGATGATTACTGGTGGTATCTAGACCTAAGAAAATATGGAAGTATCGTCCACTCAGGATTTGGTCTTGGTTTCGAAAGAGCTATCATGTATTTAACTGGTATGCAAAACATCCGTGATGTTATTCCTTTCCCTAGAACACCAAATAATTGCGAATTTTAGTAGAATTTCTCAGGCAAGCTAAGACTTGCCTGTTTTTTCATTTTATATGCTACAATTGTAGGCATTTTTAGAAATTTGTGATATTCTATATCTGTCCTTTCACAAGGAAATCTTGGAAGAAAGGAAAACGTAATATGACCTATGCTGATTTAATTTGTCGTTTGATTGAAAAGTCATTACAAAATAATAACAAACCATTAAACACCGATGACCAAAAGAACTAGACATAGTCAAGAGAGTGTTTACACACACTCTCTTTTTTAATAAAAAACAAATATAAAAAAGGTAGACAGTTGTACCCATCTACCTCGAACGTTAATCTTGACCTATGCGATTAACTAAGTTATATTTATTATAATTCATTTTCTATTATATGTCAATAATCTTTTTATATTCAAAAAATAAACTGTTATGAAACAAAAGAATATGAGTAATATAGAGAATAAAATAAATCGCTTAATCATAATCTTAATTATTATTTAATTCTTCTAATAATAGCTTTTCAATTCTATCTATATCTGGAAAAATTAAGTTGATTCCGTTTTGATTTTAATTTAAAAACCTTATTTACCTTGCATGTAATTTCTTTTTGAGTTCCTTCAACAACAGCTACTGCTTGATTTCTAATAGTGTCTATATGATCTATATATTTTTCGGTAATTGGAAAGATATTTTGAATTAGAAAAACAGCATTTTTTCTTCTATATTTACCAATTACAATAGTATCGCAAACTCCATTTTTCTTCATTTTTTCTTCTTGTAATTTTTTATATTTTTCTACTTTAGAACTCATAGGAATAAACCATAAAACTTTATTATCTTTATTCTTTATACAAAAATAAGTAGGTCTTGTACTTCCATTTTCATGATTCTTCATAAGTTTTTCATCTTTTGCAACTTCAAAATATTCATCTTTTATGTGATATACATATCCTGTTTCTAGAAACATATAATTTGGCCCTTTCTCTTTCTAAAGTTAAAGCCTTCTATAACTTAATATAGAAGGCTAAATATTTTCAGAATGGATAATTTATTACTCGCACCACCATAAAGCGAGAAACATTTAGCAAAATGGATAATTTATTACTCGCACCACCATAAAGCGAGAACATTTTCTTGTTATATTTATTATACACTGTATAAAAGACAATTGTCAAGTATTTTGTACAATAAATATAATCTATCTTATGCAATTCACTTAAATTCTATGTATCTATCTGTTTCAATCTTGCATACACCTTAATTTGAAACCAAGAATGCCCCAAACGGGGCATTCTCTCTCTTTTCTACCTGTCTTTCTTTTTATAACTTATCCACAATCCCACTGAAATCACTATTACAATTTCTACAATTCCTTTTGCAATAATTCTACCATTTCTATCCAATCCTGTCGCTACTGTTAGCAACATTTCGGATTTACTCGTGTTGTCTTCTTTGTTTGTATCCTGATATTTCGCTGGGTTGCTTAAGTTACTTATGATGACAGTATTATTCTTTTGTCCGAAATTCTCTTCTCCTGTATTCCATCTTAGTACAATTGGAATTTCCTTGTATTGCCCTGGTTGTATGTTTTCTCCTTTTAGTACATCTGTGGTTAACGTTCCGTCTACTTCTTCCCAGTGAATTTCGTTATCCTCTTGATGGAAACGATATCCAATTGGTATTAATTCCGTAATTCTTTCTGCTGTTCCTTCAATTTCTCCATTGTTCGTTACTCTTATTGTATACTTCAACTTAATATCTGCTGTTCCTGCTTTTGAACTATGAACATCTAATTTATACAATTGGTCTTTCGTCGCAAAATCTCTTGCTCCTGCACTGATTCCGTCCATATTCACTTTGCTTATCCATTTATCAACACTTAGGTTGAAGATTTGTTTTTGATAGTAATACGTTACTATTATCTTATTTTCTGTCATATTTCCACTTGTATTGGCTGTACTTTCTACAAATTTGTAGTAAGCAATCTCTTTTTGCTCTGTCTTATATCGATCTCCTAGATAGCCTTTGATGTTTTCATTTTCCGCTAATGGATAATTCGTATCTTTCTCTAAATATCGTATTTCCACTTCTGCTTTTCTTTGGTAATAATATTTTACTACAATTTCTTTTTCTTTCATTTCGCCTTTTCCATTGGATGGAACTTCAACTAATTCATAGCCATCAAACTGTTTTTCTTGTGTTTCATAGGTTTCTCCTATTTTTCCTTGGATTTCGTCTTTGTCTAGTAGCCTTCCTGTATGTTTATCTATGTATTCAACAGTTACTTTAGCTAGTCTTCTATAATAGTAAACAACTTCTATTTTTTCTGCCTTCATTTCGCCTTTGCTGTTTTGTGGTAGTTTATTGTTTCCATTTTCGTCTTTTGTCACAAGTTCATAGCCATCAAATTTTCGTGCTAGTATGTTGTATTCTTCTCCTATATTTCCCTTATGGGTTTCTTGTGCTAACACTTTATTAGTATCCATATCAATGTGCTTTTCTACCACGCCTCCTGCTTGTTTTACATAATAGTAAGTTACTACCGTTTCTGTTTTATACGTTCCATCTTCGTTTTGTGTAATCGTCATCTTTCCTGTCGCATTTTTTGGCTTTTCTACTAAAGTGTATCCTTTAAAGTCCTTCTTTTCTGTTGTGTAGTTGTCATTTTCATGACCATTTTGTATTTCATCTTCTGTTAATTTTTCGCCAGTTTCTTGGTCTATATGTTCCACTCTTACACTTGCTTTTTTAATGTAATAGTATTTTACTTCAATTAATTCTTCCTTCATGGTTCCTTCTGCATTTTCTGGTAATCTACTATTTCCATTTTTGTCCTCTGTTACTAAGTCATATCCTTCAAATTCTTTTGATTCAATCTTGTAAGGATCCCCTTCATTTCCTTTGTATTGCTTACTATCTAGCAATTCTTTCGTTATTTCATTAATGTGTTTTTCAATCACTCCTCCTGAAATTTTGGCATAATAATATTTTATGATTTGTTCCTCTTCTGTCATGATAACATCTGGATTTTCTGGCTCAATCACTAATATATAACCTGGGAAATCTTCTGACTGTGTTTCAAATAAATCTCCTACTTCTCCAACTTTTGTTTCTTGTTTTAAAATCTTTCCTGTTTCCCTGTCAATGTGCTGTACTGTTGCTTTTGCCACTTTTGCATAATAGTAAATTACCTCAATCACTTCTTTTGTCATATTGCCTGATGTATTATTCGTACTTTCCACAAATACATAATCTTTTATTGTCTTTGCCTCTGTTCGATAACTTTGACCAACACATCCATTGATAATAATTTCATCGGCTAATACCTGATTATCCTGATTATTTTCAGGTGTATCGTCTTTCTCCAAATACCTTACCACTACTTGTGTATTTTTTAGATAGTAATAAATTACTTCAATCACTTCTTTTTCCATGGTTCCTGATGTATTATTCGTGCTTTCCACAAACGTATAACCAGTTAGCTCTCTTTTCTGTGTTTGATACTCTTTTCCTACATAGCCATCAATCGTCTCTTCTGGTGATAATACTTCATTATCCGTATCATCCTCTGGTGTATCATCCTTTTCTAAGTATTTTACAATGATTTTTGTATTTGGTGCATAATAGTAAATGACTTCAATGGTTTCCCTTTCCATAACACCACTTGTCTTTCCTGTACTTTCAATAAAAGTATAACCAGCAATTTCTTTTCTTTGCGTGGTATAACTTTGACCTTCCCATCCTTTGATTTCATATTGTGGTTCTTCTGTTAAAATTTTTCCAGTTCCTTTTTCCAGGTATTTTACAATCACTTCTGTATTTTTTGCATAATAATACGTTTTAACTTGTTTTTCTTCTGTAAATACACCTGTTTTCTCAGATGGTTCTTGTACCAAAGTATAACCTGGTATTTCCTTCTTGTCTTCTGTTACATCAAAGCTTTCTCCTACAATTCCTTCTTTTTCTACTGTGTCATCAATTTCCTCTTTTGTTCTGATGTCTACATATTTTACCTCTACAAATGATGGTATCTTACTCAAAGTATTCGTTATCGTTGCTTGCATCTCTACAGAAGTTCCTGTAATACTTTGTCTTGGTTTTATGCTAACTTTTCCTATTTGTTTTGTATAGTAAAATAAATCCCCTTCTCGTACTTCTTTTTCATCCACAGTATAGTTGATGATTTCTCCATTTTCATCATACATTGGCAATTTTTCAAACTTCCATGACCAATTGTCTTCTTTTGTGATAATTCTTTCTTCTACCAATTTTTCCCCGTTTTTCAACTGTAAAGCAATCGTATCTGGTCTTTTGTCATAAATATCGGTTTGATCCACCCATTCTTTCTTCACTTCAATTGAAATTGTGTCTGTTGGTCTGGTAAATGTATTGGTTATTGTCATTCCAGTAATTGTTTTGACATAAAATCTTAAGTCTCCTGTATTTTTCTCAACTTCGTCTATGGTGTAATTTATAATGTTATTATATTTATCGTATTTTGGTAAATCCTCAAATGTTATGGTAAATTCATCTTCTTCTGTATTCATTTTTGCTTCTTTACTTGCCACTACAGTTCCATTGTGTTTCAACTGCAAAATAATACTTTGTGGTCTCTTGGCTTTTTGTAATTCTGTATCTTCCCAGATTTTTGTAGCTGTTACACTGACTTTATCTGTTTTTTGCGTAAATGTGTTGGTTACTGTTGTTCCATCAACTGCTTTTTCATAGAATTGCAAATCTCCACTATTTGTTTCTTTTTCGTCTGCTGTATATTTTATTTCTTGTCCATCTTCATCGTATTTTTCTAGGCCTATAAATGTATATTGCCAATGATTAACCTCATTTCGAACTGCATTTTCACTTGTTACGGTTTGCTCCTCTGCAACTGTATCTCCGTTTTTTACTTGTAATATGACACTTTCAGGCCTTTTTTCAGCTTCATTGTCATTGTCTATCCATATTTTGGTTATGGTAATATCTGTTGTTTCTTCTGGTTTTGTGAAGGTATTGGTTACTGTTATCTTCTTATTTCCAGTGATTTCGCCTTCAACTTCTTCGTTTATCATGGTGCCTATTTGTGTTGTATAGAATTTTAAGTCTCCTTCTTTTTCTTCTGCCTCTTCTACGGTGTATTTTATTTCATTTCCTTTAGCATCATATTTACGAAGGTTGGTAAATGTATGGCTTATTTCTTTTTCTGTATTAAGCACATAATTTTGAACAATTTCTGCACCATCTTTTACACGCAATACAATATTTTCTGGTCTTCTTTGGGCTTGTATTTTATTGTCATTCCATACTTTTTCTACGATTAGGTCTATTTTTTCATCTGGCACACGAAATGTGTTGGTTATTTCGTGTCCATTTATAGTTTTTTCATAGAATTTCAAATCATCTTTTTCCACAGATTGTTCATCTACTGTGTAAATGATTTCTTCACCATCTTCGTTGTATTTCTCTAAATCCACAAAAGTATGCTCAGTTTCGGTGTTTGTGTCTAGTTTATAAGTTTGGACAATTTGTTCTCCATTTTTCACTTGTAATATAATATTTTCTGGTCTTTTGCTGTTCTCGTTGTTGTTGTCATCCCATGTTTTGGTTACTGTTACTTGTGTTTTATCTTCTGGTTTTATAAAAGTATTTCTTATGGTTGCTTGGTTATCCACTACTCCTGTTTGTTCTTTTGTATAGAATTTCAAGTCATTTTTGTGCTCTTCTCCTGGTAATACAGTCTCATCTACCCTATATGAAATTTTTTCTCCTGTTTCATTATATTTTGGTAGATTTTCAAAACTTGCTGTCCATTGATTTTCCTTTCCTTCTATCGCATTTTCGGCTGTTATTTCTTTTTCTGCCACAAGTGTATTTCCGTTTTTCACTTGCACAACAATACTTTCTGGTCTTCTTTGTGCCTGTATTTCATTGTCATTCCATACTTTATTAACTGTTATTTCGGTTACATATTCTGCTGGTATTTCTACGGTTGCTTTTACGGTGTCTTCTGCTTTTGGTGTCTCTAATTGGATGGTTCCTGTTACTGTATTTTGTATTGTTTCTTCTGTTACATCTAAATCTTGGTAAACTACTTTTATTTGTTTTGTGATATCGATTTGGCTTGTTGTTTCATCAAAAACTTCCATTTCTTCTTGCCATGTGATGGTTTTTGTCTTAGAATCGTATTTTCCTCCTGCTAGTTCTGATTTTGTTTCGTCTATTCCATATGGCAAATAGTCTACAATTGTCATTTTTGCTTTGCCTAGATATTGTTCTATTTTTGTTCGGTAATTGATGGTGTAGAAAACTTCCTGAACTGGGTCTGTTATTTTTTCTGTGGCACTTGTTTTTGTGATTTCAGAGTTTTCAAATACTGGTGTTTTTAGTTTATAGTAATAAGTTACAATGATTTCGTCTCCTTCATAAACACCTTCTGCATTTATTGGTATTTCTACTAATTCATAGTTCATCATCAATTTTTCATCATTCATAGCATTGGTTGTATAGTTTTCTCCTTCTTTTCCTTTGCCTGTTTCGTCTTGTGCATTTGTTCCATCTTTTAGAGGTACTGGCAAGGTGGTTCCTTCGATGTAGTGATGTACGGTTAATGGTATGTCTTTTTCGATGTAATAATAGATTACTTCTGTAGTTCCTGATACATAGGTTCCGGTTGCATTTTCTGGAAGGATGTAGTTTTCTTCTGTGTCTTTGATTAGTTCGTATTTTGGTATGTCTAGTTTTGGTGATGTTGTGTATTTATCATTTATTTTTCCTTCTAGTTGTTCGTCTTGTGCTAATTTTTCGGTTGTATAAGTGTAGGTTCCGTCTTCATTTTGCACGGCTTTATAATGATGAACTAATACTTTGGCTTTTTCACTGTTTTCGATTGTGAATTCGTGGTTTTGGTCTGCTCTGAATTCGATTTCGATTGGGGTTTCGTTTAGTTCGTAGCCATCTGGAGCTGTTATTTCTGTGATTTGGTATTTACCAAATGGAATTTGGGTAATGGCTTGACCTTCGCTGTTGGTGGTAACTTGGGTGTGGTATAGTTCAGAGTCGTTTAAGGTTAGTTGTATGCTGTTTACAGTGAATTTGTCGTCTCCTGTGCTTGTTGAGGCATTTTTATAATATCCTAAGTGTAAGTAGTATTTTTGGCCTCCTTGTAATACTGTTGTGTAGTCTTTTGCTTCTTGTGTACCTGAGATATAGATGAATCTGCCTGTGGTTGAGTTGTAGGCTGGTCTGGTTGTATTTTGTGTTATGGTTGCATAACCGTAGTCATTTGATGCTTGACTTGAGACTTGGGCGTTGACTACTAAGTTGTATTTTCCTGTGTAGCCTGTTAGGTCGATTGGGATGTAGGAGTTGGCTACGGTGTTGTCCTTAGTTTGGTTGGTAGATTCGTATTTTCCTTCATTTTCTATGAAGTTATACTTTTCGCTTGTTGCTCCATATACTTTGATGCTGTTAAATACGATTTGATCTTTTCCAGTGTCTACACTACCATCTTTTCTATATCCTAAATGTAAGTAATATGTTTTTCCTCCTTGTAGTACTGTTGAAGTATAATCTTTTTTTGCCACTGTTCCATATATTTGCATTATTTGACCTGTGGTGGAGCTATAACTTGGTGCTGTTGTACGTTCTGTTATTGTTGCATATCCCTTGTCTGCACTTTCACTTGATACTTCTGCATTAACTACTACTACATATTGTCCTTCTTTATTAGTTAAATCAACTGGAATATAAGAATTTGCTGTAACATTTTGTATTCCTGCTGTTGCTCCTTCTACATTAGCCACTTGATAAGTTTTGCTGTTTGTCGGAACATACGTTCCATCTTCTTGTTTTACAAAATAGTAAATTCCATTATTGGTTAATTCACCTAGTACATCTGTTATTTCATTTTCTTTATTTGCAATTGCATATTCTTGTCCATTGTCTGTTAATTCTCCAATTACATTTTCTGGGTTTGTTCTTTCTTCTAATTGGTCTAGCTTGAAGGTTGCTCCTTCTAGTGGTTTTTTTGTCTTTTGGTCAATTTTGTTGAGAGTTATTTTGTTGTCTTTTAATACATAACTTACTGTTATATGTTTATCTTCTGTCATATTTTCAAATTGTGGCATAGTATACGTTCCGTCTTCATTGGCTGTAAATTGGTATAATTCTCCATTTACTGTAATTTCTGTAATTTCGTAGTTTTCGTCTGGAGTCATGATGATTTCTTTTGTGCTGTTGTCTCCGTATTTTACTTTTTCGTAAGATGGCTTGTCTTCTCCAGAAATGGTTCCACCTTTGGTGTTGTCTATTTCTTTTACATCTGTCGTTATTTTGAATTCTTTTCTGGTGTTTTCTATTGTAACTTCTTGGACTTCTGGGACTCCCATTTCTGCTTTTAATTTCAATATCATTCCATCACGCTGTCCTTGATTACTCAACGTTACTCCATTTTCTAATTCAATTGTTCCTCCGAAATATCCTCCCACTATTAGCTCTCCATTGGAGTTTTCTACTAAATAATTTATACTCTCACTAGTACTTACTCCTACTGCCCCAATTCCTTTTGCCCATTCTACCTTTCCTTCTTTACTGTACTTAATTAACATTGCATCAACAGTACTAGTTTCTGAAGAAACTTCATCATTTTTATTTAATACAAAATCTCCAATTACGAGCATTTTTGCATTAAAATCTCCTGCTACTAGTAGTCCTTCGTCAGCTGTTTCTATCGCTGTATTTATATAAGTATTTCCTCTTCCTCCTACTACCTCTGCCCATTCACATTCGCCTGTTTCACTGTATTTAATTAACATTCCATCCCTATTACCATTATTAATTAATATTATTCCATTTCCTAAATCAATTGTACTACTGCTAAAATATCCTACTACTACTAGTCCTCCATCTCGTGTCTCTATTACACTTGTTATTCGCTCATAATCACTTCCTCCTACTCCTTTTGCCCATTCGCATTTTCCTTCTTCACTATACTTAATTATCATTCCATCGTCACTTCTACTAGTAAGTGTTACTCCATTTCCTAGGTCAATTGTACTACTATAGAAGTATCCTACTGCTACTACTCCTCCATCTCGCGTTTCTATTACACTTGTTATTTGGGCAGGATTTCCTCCTCCTACTGTCTTTGCCCATTCACATTTTCCGCTCGCTCCATACTTAATTATCATTCCAGCACAAGTAACTTTACCAGTAAGTGTTACTCCATTTCCTAGGTCAATTGCACTACTATAGAAGTATCCTCCTACTACTAGGCCTCCATCTCCCGTCTCTACTACACTTGTTATTTCATCACTATTATTTCCTCCTATTCCTTTTGCCCACTCACATTCGCCTTCTGCATTATACTTAATTAACATTCCATCTGAACTACCCTTGTTATTCAACGTTACTGCATTTCCTAAATCAATTTCACTACTTTTAAAATATCCTGCTACTACTAGTCCTTCATCTCCCGTCTCTACTACACTTGTTATTTCATCACTATTATTTCCTCCTATTCCTTTTGCCCACTCACATTCGCCTTCTGCATTATACTTAATTAACATTCCATCCCTATTACCATTATTGCTTAATATTATTCCATTTCCTAAATCGATTTCTTTTGAACTGAAACATCCTCCTATTACTAGCCCTCCATCTCGTGTCTCTATTACACTGGTTATTTGCTCATAATCACTTCCTCCTATCCCTTTCGCCTGCTTCGTTACAACCTCTGGCACTTCTTTTTCTTCATACTTGATTAGCATTCCATCTGTATTACCATTACTTTTTAACGTTACTTCACTTCCTAGATTTATCGTACTTGATCCGAAATAACCTCCTGCTATTATTTTTCCATCTCTCGTTTCTATTACTGTATTTATAAAATCTTCACCATATCCACCTATTCCTTTTGCCCATTCGCATTCGCCTTTTGCATTATATCTAATTAACATTCCATCACGATAATCTGTACTACTTGATTTATTATTTAACGTTATTCCATTTCCTAAGTCAATTCCACTACTCTTAAAAAATCCTCCTACTATTAATCCTCCATCTCTTGTTTCTATTACTTCATTTACATCACTTTCTTCTATTCCTTTTGCCCATTCACATTCTCCTTCCACATTACATTTAATTAGCATTATATTAGAAATTCCAGAACTACCTTTATGATTCAATATTACTCCATTTTCTAAATCGATTCTATTTGACCAAAAACGCCCACCTACTATTATTTCACCTTCTTTTGTTTCTATTACGCTTTTTATTTGATCACTATCACTTCCACCTATTCCTTTCGCCCACTCACACTCTCCTTCTGCATTATACTTGATTAGCATTCCATCTGAACTACCCTTGTTATTCAACGTTACTCCATTTCCTAAATCAATTTCACTACTTTTAAAATATCCTCCTACAGCATATCCTCCATCTGATGTTTCTATTACACAATTTATCTGTTCTTCACTATTTCCTCCTATTCCTCTTGCCCATTCACATTTGCCTTCTGCACTATACTTAATTAGCATTCCATCATAATTTCCTTTATTCGTCAACGTCACTCCATTTTCTAAATTAATCGTACTACTTCCGAAATATCCTGCTACTACTAGTCCTTCATCTGACGTCTCTACTACACTTGTTGCTCGGTCTTCTCCACTTCCTCCAATACGTTTCGCCCATTCACATTCTCCTGTTTCACTGTATTTAATTAACATTCCATCCCAATTACCATTATTGCTTAATATTATTCCATTTCCTAAATCAATTGTACTACTGCTAAAATATCCTACTATTACTAGTCCTCCATCTTTTGTTTCTATTACACTACTTATTACATCATTACTATATCCTCCTATTCCTTTTGCCCATTCACATTCTCCTTCTGCATTATACTTGATTAGCATTCCATCTGAACTACCCTTGTTATTCAACGTCACTCCATTTCCTAAATCAATTGTACTACTATTAAAATATCCTCCTACTACTAACCCTCCATCACTCGTCTCTACTACACTTGTTACTTGGTCTTCTCTACTTCCTCCGATACTCTTCGCCCACTGGGCACTTTGTACTGTCTTGCCTTCTCTGGAGGCTCCTACTCCGAAGTATTTGGTTGAGCCTTCTATGTTGTATTGCTCTGGGGCTTGGATTTCGACTGCTTTGTATAGGCCTTCGGTTAGGTCGGCTGTTAGTTCTCCATTTTCGTTGGTGGTAACGGTGTAGTAGTCTTTGCCGTTGATGGTTTCTTTGGTGCCTAGGATTTCGCCTTTGCTGTTGGTGGCTGGTTTTTCGCCGTTTTCTACGTTGTAGATGGCGAATTTTACGTTGGCTATTGGTTCTTGGGTTTCTTTGTCTTTTTTGATTAGGCGGAAAGATGGACTATCTTCGATGGTTAGTTTGATGGTATTTCCTTCGACTTCGTAGTTTCTTTGCGTTTCATCTTGTGCCTCAAACTTCAAACTTCCATCTGTTGATTGCACTTTGAAAGTGATATCTTTCACTTTTGCATACCCTTCTGGTGCAAAAACTTCTTTTACGGTGTAGGTTTGGTCAATGTCTTTTTCTGTTTCATATTGGTATAAACCTACAATTGTCAATTTTCCTGTGGCATCTGTTACGTATTCTCCGATTTCTTCGGTTCCTTTGTATAATTTAAATTTCGCCCCTTCTAGGTAGGTCACTTCTGTTCCAGCAAAGGCTGTTTCTGCTTTTGCAATTAGTTTATCTTCGCTGGCTGTGCTTTGGGTTACTTTCTTGATTTTGGTGATTTCTAAATCATACGTTGGTATTTTTTCATCTTCTAACGTGATATGAATGGTTGGAATACTATCTACTTCTGTTGTTTCTTGTGCTACAATTGTAGTGTTTTCTGTAATTTCTTGCACAACGTAATTTCCTTCGTTATTCACGATTTTAAACTTTATTGGGCTCGCCAAATAATACCCCTCTGCTTTTACTTCTTGCAAAGTGTATTCTTGATTCACTGACAATCCTTTTAACGTTGTTTCTCCATTTACGTTTGTCGTGATTGTTTTTCCTTTTTCTGGTAAATTCGCTCCTGTTATTTTGTATTTTACGTATTGAAGCTTATTTTCTGTTCCCTGCTCCTTTTTCGTGATTTTTAAGCTTACTTTTGCTTCATCTTCTACTTTTGCACTAGACTTGTAGTTTTCATCTTCTTTTTTGCTGACGGTTATTTCTTCTCTCGTATTTCCCTGCAATTTCTCTATTGTTAAAACACCTTGTTCATCTACATGACCCACAAACCTGATAACATCTGCATTTAGTTCATAATCATCTGGTGTTTTGATTTCTTTGATTTCATAGACTTTTTCTGCATATAAATTGGTGATTGTTAATTTTCCTTCTGCATTCGTTACTCCTGTTTTACTCTCTCCCTCTTCTTCTGTTCCATCATTCGTTGTTATGATTTCTTTGATTCCATAGGTTGCACCTGATACCAATTTTTCTTTTCCTGTTTGGTATTTTTCTAATGTTAAATCATATTTTTCTGCAATGCGGAATCCTAATTTATTTGGCTCTGTTTGGGTTCTATACTTTCCATTTTCTGTATTTAAGCTGAAATACACGCCATGGTGGCTATACGCTACTTTGTTAAATTCTAGCCCATTTGGTATTTTTACACTATAATTGAATAGAAATTCTTTTCCTGTTGGCATCACATAATCGCCTAAGTCAACTAAAAATGTTTTTATGGTATCCCAATTTTCAACTTTCTCTGCGAGTTTCCATCCATTTTCTTCTTTGCTTAAGTCTCTATCTGGTGTTTCACTTTCTGAATAATAAACTTTGGCAATCTCTCGTAATTCATCTGGCAAAACGATTCCCGTATTTACCATTTTTGTTGTAAAGGTTGAACCTAAACTATTTCCACTGATTACATAGGTATTTCCTTCAAATGGGATTTTTCCTAATAATTTTATTTCTGTGATTGTACTTGCATAATTATTTTTTATTTGTACTGCAATTTGAGCGGTTTGCTCCTCTTTTTCTTGGTCTACAACAGCATAAGTTGGCTTCAAATCTGCCACTTGTGGTGCAATTACGACACTTTGTTTATCATCAAAATCAGTAGCTGTTTGATTGGTTAATAACGAATTTGGTGATACTAAGCTTAAGTTTGTTGTTCTAAAATTAACTTGTTCGGTCGTATTTAAGTTATTATTTACATCATATTTATCTTGTGCTTTGTAATAATAATAACTTCCATTTTCATTGGTTGCATATAGCTCCAATTGGCTGGTTGTTGTTGCAATTCTTGGGTCTGGTGATAAGTCTACATCGATTGTGATGGTATAGGTTTGCGGCACCGTATTTCTGGTTGCAACTTTAAGAAAACGTTCCCCATTTTGTTCGATTACTTCATAACTTTCTAGATTAACACTTTTGTTATTAATGGTTACTGCATTTATTTTTGCATCAATGATTTCATTTGGTAATTTTACTAAAAATGTACCATTTAACCATTCAATTTGATTATTAGCACTTGAAGTCTCCGTTTGTATGGTGATTTTTTCATTATGCTCTGTTCCTTGTGTTGAGATTGTGTTTTTACTGATACTTATGCTTGCTACAGACATTGGTACCTCATAATTTGCTTGATGCGTTGTTGTTGTCATATATTCTCCTGCTAAGTAACCAACTAGGGTTGATTTGATGTATTGTAAGGTTTCGAATTGTTCCAATGTGTAGTTTGTTGTTAATTTCTCATCATCGATTTCTTTTAGGTTATATACATATAGGGCTGTTTCAGTCTTCTTAATCTGACTGGTTTCAACTCTTATGTGTTTTACTGGAATCTTGTATTTATAAGGGTTTGATGCTGTATAATTGTTCCAGTTGTCTTGTGTGAATGTTTGTAATAAATTTCCAGTATCTTCGTCATATACTTTAATCCAGCCTTCTGTTCCAAGCAATGTATCTACGCCCGTAAAGTATATTCCTACATTGGAAAGCAAGGCATCCATACTTTCTGATGTGTTATCAGATTTTATGAATTCGTCTGTTACTTGTGGTTGCTCATTTTTCGTCTCTTTCATGACCATTCCATCTAGTTTTGCATTTGTTCCAACAAATCCTTTCCACATAACGGTATAGGTATCGCCTGTTTCTTTTTCACTTTCTCCATTATATATTCTCAATGGTTTTTGTTTGGATACGACATACCTACTATATGGCTGATATACATATTTTCCGACCTTTATCTCAAAACTGGTTTGATAAATATGTTCTACTGGTGGAGCTGGTTTTTGATAGGTTACGACAATCGTTGCCTGTGGCACATTGGATTGATATGGATTTTTAAATTCTTTCCCTGGATTGTTATAACCTTCATAATAGGTTTTCACTGGCACTTTTATTTGTATTGATTCTGTTCCCAAAGTTTGATATGCTTCTAATGGGTAAACTACCCTGATTCCATAACTGTTGCTTTTTCCTAAGCTACTGGTTACTGCTCCATCTTCTCCAACAGTTGCGTTTCTATCCAAACGAAATGTTCTTGTTGCTTCATCATACTGAAAATTAGCATTATTTCCTGTATATACTACTTCCATAGGAGCATATCCATTTAATTCTGGAATTTCTCCTTCTACATGATTATTTTTCAAAATTAATACTTGATTGGTTTCTTCTGTGTTGACTGTAAAGTCTAAACTGATTGTTCCCATCTCTTCATTAATTGCATTTTCTATGTTTCTTGTTTGACTGGTGGAATAAATATTGGCTTTTGTGGTTCCATACCAATCGATGTTAAAATTGACTACTTTTGTAATCTGTGTTTCTTGTCCATCTTCATCAACATATGTTCCTGTAAAAGTTACATCATTTATTTGGCTGTAATTATTGATGTTGTTTCCAATGGCAGATGCTTTGCTTGAAGAATAGGAATAATCCCCACTTCTTACAATTCCTGTTAATAATTTTTGGGTTCCATTGTTTAGCTGATTAAATTTGATCTCTTTTATATTATTTCCGATGTAGTTATTTTGCAATTCTTGGTCTTTGGGTAAAGAAGTCTGCAGATAAAAGTTCTTACCATTTACGGTAATCTTGCCATCTTTCAAATATCCTGCTGTTTGCACATTGATTTCCATGTATAATGTGTCTTCTTTTCCGATTTCTCGGCTGGTTCCTCTTATGCTTTCTGCATAACCATCATTGTCAATATCACGCAAAAAGAAAGCGTCGAATTGAACATTTTCTGTTCCTTCCACTGCTTCTTCACCTTTTTGCACTTCAGCATATGTCATGGCTTTGCTCAATTCTGGATCCATCGAATTTTGTCCATTTTTCGTATTCTGAAACATGGTTAACATTCCTATACAAAAAATAGCCAACATCGCAACAAAAATAGCGATTGTTTTTTCCTTGTTCTTGGCAATTATCTCTTTCAATTTCCCTACTCTACCTTGCATTTCACCTAAGTCTCCTTTTTCTTTTATTTCGGATGATACTTTTTTCCTATTTTCCTATCTCTATTTTAGCACGTTTCTTTCTATATTGAAATAGGTTAAGGACTGGCAAATACTGGCAATACTGAATTTCACCTTACGGAATCGCATTTTTCGATATCATTTTACATTTTTATATTTTTTCGTTTACATTTTGTTTACAAAACATAGATTTTGTGCTTTTTGGCTTAGGGAGTGTTGGTTTATTAATAGTCCCCCAAAAAGCACAAAAATTAAGAGTCTTGTAGTGAAACAATCAAAAAGCGAAAAAAATATTGAGGTAAATTACCTTTTCAGGAATTACACCCCAACTATTGACAAAGAGCCATTATTTTGATTGGTTCGTCACTTTTTAAGATTTTATAAAAAAATACCAAACCTCCAAAGGCTTGGTATTACTGGAGCCACTTGTCCGACTTGAACGGACGACCTACTGATTACAAGTCAGTTGCTC
>CANPFR010000008.1 GCA_947573445.1 uncultured Clostridia bacterium
AAATACTTACGTTTTGCTTTAATGAATGCTGCTAGAATGGTTTGTATGAATGATATTACCTTTAATAATTTCAAAGAACGAAAATTATCTGAGGGCAAACATTATAGGGTTACTCTAGGACATGTTGCAAAGAAATTAGTACGTGTAATTTATTATTTATTAAAAACTAACACCAAATATCAAGCTGATAAAGTTGCTTAATATAAGTGATTACATAGTTTTTAAAAGCATTTGCAAAAATGCTTTTTTGTCATGCAATATATTCTTAAAAATTATATTTTACTACTTAGATTATAATTTATTTTATTACTTCTTCATCAATTTCTAAGTTTTCAAAAGATTTAGGAATCATTTCTAGCATATTCATATTCCCACTATAAGTATATTTCTCATTAGAAGATATTTCTATTAAATCTCCTTTATTAACAGAAATTTTATCATCAATATAAAAACTCCCACTGCCTTCTATTATAAAATAATAGATTGGACTGTTTTTAATTTTACAATAAGTTTTTCTAATGTCTTTAACATTTACAAAAGAAATACTAATATCTTTATAATCAATGTTAGGTATTGATACACTATATCCATTCTTATTAAAACTATCTATAATTTTTTTCTTATACATATTTTTTCTCCTAATTTACAAATTAATAGTTATCTATTTTATGTGCAAAAACTTTAACTTTTTTCTAAAAAGCTATTGACATTCATATAGTTAGTCTATTTGATGTTATAATTATATAATAACAATCAAACGATTTCAACTATTTCTCCTGATATATTAATAATCTCATTTATTGGTATTTCTATATCATTCTTTAAAACTATGAGTTTATTATCATCATCTATTTGTTTTATCTTTCCAGTTATACTTTGGTATTTCCCCCCCTTTTTCTTATTATCTGGAACAAAATAAGTAATATTAACTTCTGGTTGTTCTTTTATTTTACTTTGTAATATGTAAATCTTCTCATCCAACCTATTTCTCAGTTCTTCATTGATTTCTACTCTATTTTCTGTTACTCTTTCTGTTTCCTTTACTGCCTCTTCATATCCTACTAACGCTGCAAAAGGTGCAAATTGAGCTGACCTATTTTCCAAACTCATTTGCTTATGTACTTTTGATATAGGATGTTCCAAATTTATTATATCATCATATTTATGTTCTTCCTTCATTTTTTCCTCCTATTCCTTATGTCCTCCAATTTGTGCATTTCTCTCAATTGTTGTTGCTCCTTCCTGCAAATTCATTCCCTTCAAAATAACATTTTTGCCATATTTATTTTTTAGATTAATTATGGTTTTTTGTATTTTCTTTTCCTTCTGCATTTTTTGTTTTTCTTCCTTCTGATTCTGTTCTATCTCCCTATAATCCGTAAATAAATCAATTTGTTCATATTGATTTTCTTGTTCTCTTTCTGTTCCATCAGAAAGATTTCCTACACATATATTTATTTTTCGAATCCATAATTGCTTATCGACTATAGCATCATATAACTTCAAAAATCCGTTCATAATCAACTTGGTCGATGATGTTTTTTGCTCTAGCCTATACGTTCCATGGGCTGGTTTCGGCATATTTCTTCCATAACGATCTTCCTTGATTTCTCCTTTGTAAACATTTTGTTTCGTTAAATTTTCTACATCATATGTAATATCCAAAACTAATTGGTCTGTTACAAATTCCTTTTCCACCATTTCCAAAACCAGCAATTCTACCATTTCTTTCACAATTAATCTTGCCCCTTCAAAGCCATAAGGACAGTGCAAAACTTGTCCAGAACTCAAACTTCTCGTTTCAGGTTTATAATTTTTGATACTTTCGATCGTTACACATTCCCAGCCCCAACTATGGTCTATCAACAATTCAGCATTGACGCCAAATAGTTTATAAAGCAATTCTTCATTCTTAACCGAGCATCTTGCAACATCTCCCATTGTGTGCATTCCATGTTCTGCCAACTTTTTCGCATAACCTTTTCCCACTCGCCAAAAATCCGTAATCGGCTGATGATTCCACAACTTTTTTCGAAACGTCATTTCATTTAATTCTGCTATTCGTACTCCATATTTATCTGGTTGAATATGTTTTGCTCCAATATCCATTGCTATCTTACACAAAAAAAGATTCGTCCCAATTCCTGCTGTTGCGGTTATTCCTGTCGTATGATAGACATCCATAATCATTTTCGATACGAATTCTTTGGCCGTTAAGTTGCTAGTTTTCAAATAATTGGTAATATCGCAAAATACTTCATCGATTGAATAGGGAAAAATATCTTCTGGAGCAACATATTTTAAATATATCTGATAGATGGTTGTGCTATATTTCATATATAATCCCATTCTTGGTGGAGCAGCTATATAATCCAATTCCAAGGCTGGATTACTTCTTAATTGCAAATCATGATAGGATTTGCCTGCAAATTGATGATTTGGTGCTTTTCTTTTTCTTTGAAAATTGACTTCTTTCACCTTTTGAATCACCTCAAAGAGCCTTGCTCTTCCTGGTATTCCATAAGATTTTAGACTGGGAGATACGGCTAAACATATTGTTTTTTCGGTTCTTGTTTTATCTGCTACAACGAGATTGGTCGTTAATGGATCTAATCCTCTTTCTCGGCATTCTACAGAAGCATAAAACGATTTTAAGTCTATCGAAACATATACTTTATCCATTTTCTCCACCTCCAAACTTTCTCTTTATACTATAACATAAAAAGAATGATTTGTAAACAGTTGTTTGGATATATTTTAAAATAGTTTTTCTCTTGACTTTATTTTTATTATTTGGTAAATTAAAGCTAGAATTTAAGAAAGGAGCTTGATTTTAATGAACAAAGCAGAATTAGTCGAAGCAATGGCTAAAAAAACAGCACAAACGAAAAAAGTTGCAGAAGAATCTTTAAATGTACTGATTGATGTAATTACAGAAACCCTAGCAAACGGAGATAAAATTCAATTAGTTGGATTTGGCACATTTGAAGTTGTAAAAAGAGCAGCTAGAAAGGGACACAATCCTCAGACAAAAGAAGAAATTAAAATACCTGCATCAAATGCACCTAGATTTAAGGCTGGTAAAGCATTGAAAGAGGTAGTTAATAAAAAATAGAAAAATTAAAAGTTTAGAAATAAACAAAGACTTTTAAATCATCATCTTTCAGGATAATGAAATACCCCAAATGTTCATCTTGTTTAACATTTGGGGTATATTTTAATAGAAAATTACACATTTTATTTGGCAAAGCCAAGAAATCTAATTATTGGAAATGTAGCTTACTTATAAAAATTCAAATAAGTATATTCCAAAATTTTTATAATATCTTTTACTAGATTTCCATCATTTTTATTTTTATTAAATTCCATAATCTGGTTATATTTATCCAATGCAGCATAACGCAAGTCATCATTATCAATTTCATCCATTAAATTTTCTATTTCAAGTCTGGTCTTGCATTCACTTAATTTTTCATAAAAACCAATTCTATCAATATCTTTTTCCATGATTTTTTTCCTGATAATATCATATCATAAAATATACGAATAATCAAATTTTTGTCAAAAAGTATATTTTCTATTTTTCATTAATTCCTTCTATCAACTATCTCTAACGGTGGATAAGTACATATATAACAAGGTCTTTTCGTGCCTATATGTTTTGCTATATATTGTCTTGTTTCAATTATAATAATTACCCTATCCGATTTTGATATTTCATCTAATTTCTCAAATAAAGTATTCATTTCTATCTCTTTTATTGCAATAATATCATAGGTATAATCTTGCGTTTTCATTGTTACATTGATAGGATATTTTGCTTTTTTAAACTGAGGATTTCTATTCAGATACTCCATAACTACATCAAATGCAACAATATTTCTGTTATTAATTTCTTTATTACTATATCTTAATATTTTTGTTTTTTTATCTTTTATGATTGCTCTATTAGCAATTAAAAAATTGATGTCATTTTCCGTGCAATTACATATTTTAAAAATATGTTCTTCCCTTAGCGAACTAAAATCCCATAATAGCTTGACGATTTGTTTTTGTTTATCATTCATTTATATCACTTCCTATTATTTTAATAAGAGAACTGTATATTTTTCTCTTTTCAGGAACGATTTTATAAATTTTGATAATTACTTTTTCCTTAGGAAATGGAGGTCTATCAAGCCAAGTTGGAAGCGTACAAACCGTATCAACACCTTGTGTAATATTAGCAAATATTCCGTTATCTGTATAACCTGTTATGGTTGCTAAATACTCACCTTTTTCCACAAAATCCTTTCTAATATTTGTAAATGGATCTTCTAATAAATCTTTTACCGATATTTTTATTTTTTTATCTTCTTCATCTCCAGATATTTCTTTAATGACTACTTTCACCTGATCATTTACCTTATAAAGTTTCGATACATCTTCCACATAACCATATTGCAAATCTTTTGCTGGAATTACAAAATCCATTCCGAAAATTTCTAGTCTGATAAATTTCTTCCATACACCAATTACATTGCCATAAATTTTATCTCCAACTTCCAACTTTTTGATATTGATTTGTTGTAATCTGTTCATTGCTTTTATTCTCGATGCCACTGCCTTTGAGGCAATTTTATCTGCTTCAACTATAATAAATTTAATTTCTGCTCCCATCATATTTCTTAATATCTTTTTATCATTTTTAAAATCACTTGCCATTTCAGTGGCTGGTATTAGCACCCTTATCCCTTTAAAATCTACAATTGCACAAGTAATGCTCTTATCCTTCATTTTTTCTACTTCTATTGCTATTACTTTACCTGCTAATATTTTACCTTTTTCTATCGATGAATTAATATTTTGCCATATTATCTTTTCTTGTAATTCGTCTCTCATTTTTTCACCTTCTTTCTAATAAATTTTAGTTAATCCTTTTTAATCGATAACTTTTAAAAATCCTTAAAACTATATTTTACTTTCGTAACTTGCTTTTTGCTTTTTTCATGACTTATATTATCTTTAAAAATCTCCTTTTGCTCATCTTGTGTCATATCTTGCATTTTAGATGCTTCACTATGCTTTGAATAATCATATTTATTACATATAAAAGGCTTTCTACCTCTTACGATTACAATTTCTTTATTATTATCTAATTTTAGCAACTCATCTGGATTCATCAAATTTCGCTTATTTTTCGATATATTTTCCATTCCATAAGTAAAGTTACCATCAAATCCTGCTTCTTTGCGAATAGAATTCGTTTCAATTGTTGCAACACCTAAATATTCTGTAATGTATTCAGCAGTAAGAATATCTCCTGCTCCCATACATATTTTAGTATCTGCATTTCCAAGAATTTCTTGCCATACATCATTATCATATCGATTCTTTAGCTGAGCAATGTTTTGAAAAATCATAAAAATATTAATCCCTCTACTTCTAGTTGTTGCTAATTTCTTTTCAAAATCCACAATTCTTCCAATGTTCGTAAACTCATCCAATATTAAAGAGGTTTCAACTTTTAATCTTCCATCTAAATTTTCATCTGCTTGTTTTATGAGTTTAATAAATAGAAATGAAAAAAACAGTGTTGATAAAAAATCAAATGCACTGTTTGTATCACTTGTTACTACAAAAACACAACATTTCTTGTTTCCAATATCTTCAAAACTAATCTCATCTTTGTTTGTGATATTTCTTATTTTATCGGTTTGAAATATCTGCAATCTGGTTGCTAAGCCTGTTACAATACTTTGTTTCACAATGTCTGTTGCTTGTGCATATATATTATAACTAAGTCTTGTTGGTCCAGAGGTATTGTAAAACAAATTATCAATCTGTTTTATATCTCCGACTTGCCAGTGCATCATAAATAAAACCTATACTTTTGTCCGATTCTTTTTCTACATAATGGATAACATATAGTAACAACGCTTTTAGCAAATTTTGCTCCCCTCTGTTCCAAAATTCATCGCCTCCAGATTTTCGATTCAGCTGTGTGCCTTCTATAACAATTTGACTAAATATTTGTGCATCTGTTTCGTCTTCCACAAACTTTATAAATCTTGCTCCATTTGAATAGGTTGGATTTACTAAATTAAACACTTTAACATCATAATCTTTACTGCTTAAATATTTGGCAAGTTTTCGATAAAGTTCTCCTTTTGGATCTGTAAAAACCAAACTCATATTTCTGCCAATTGCTTCTTGTACCTCTTCTTGTGCCAGTTCTATTCCATTCGGTATTGCAAAACCACGAGATTTTTTACTACCACTCGAGCCAAAAACTGCTATATTTTTATTCAAATAGGTATCCATTGGAAGTGTAATAACCTCTTGATTATCTGTTTCTCCTAATATAATGCCATCTCTTTTTCCAATACTTAAATATTCTTCAATATCTTCTTTACTTCCCCAATCAGCTGTACCAAAAGTTCCGTCTTTTTTCTTTAGGTTGATTCCTTCCACTTCGATTTTTCTATTTTTTATGGTTAGCGTTATCGTTTCAATAATTAACAATATAACTGCATTTATAATAAGCCAAATTACCAAAACAGTTTTACATCTAAATATAACCGTAAATAAATTAAATGGATTGATATCTACTGTATGTAAATTCGTTCCTAAATGTCTTTCTAACATTTTTACATAACTATTTATTAATGGTATTAATAGAACATAAGAAACAAATAAGTAAGTATAAATTTTTTTCCTAGTTTCTTTATTCATTTTCATAAATTTCTCCTAACAAATTGTCTAATTCAATAACATTAGTTTTAATCGTTAGTATTTCTTCAATTGTTTCTTTATTTTCTTTTAAAGTAATCATATCTATTTTTCTATTTGAATTTTGATTGTTTCTATAAAATATATTTAAACTATGCAGTCTTTCTGTATCTAAAAAAGGCATAACCACAATATACTTCCTATCTTCTGTCATATAATCTGCTTTTTTCCAATTGGATAATAATATTTCTACATTCCCATAAATTGTCTTAATAACCTGATATACATCTATTTTTTCTAATTTTCTCATATTATCCAAATTCTGCTGTGTTGGATTGATTATCATTGTTGATTCATTTCCAAATACAAAGTTCTTATTACTTTTTAAATAATCCAATTTTTCCATAAAAATAATTACATTTTTATCTCTGATTATTTTATGAATATCATTGATTATCTGGCTGATATAAACTGTCGCTTTGTCTTTTGAAATATAATATACGACACGTCTTCGTCCTAAATATATCAATTCACCTATGTACCTTCTTGACGTTTCAGTATATATATTCCTATCTTTTAAATTCCAACTTGCAACAAATTCCATTGTGCTATTTATTCCTAACGCCGCAATTCTCGCAATTTCATTCACTCTTTCTATATACATTTTCTTTCTACAAGCAAAACTATAATCGTAGCCAAATTCTTTAACTATTTTCGTTCCTTTATCAGCCAATTTTATATATAATCTATTTACTCTTTTTACATACTTTTCGTTTTCCAACACTTTCAACCTTTTTCTATGGTAATCCTTCGAGCCGTATATCAACTTACAATCTGCCCCAAGCATCATCTTATACTTTCCTAAAAACATCAAAACCTCTATATCTCTTCCGAGTTAATCTTACTTTCCCATTCCATTCATTCCCCCTTTCTTTTGTTCTCACTCATAAACATACTGTTCACTCTTTCTCTCCAAAACTGTGTCTTACCCTTTAACCTCGACACACTCTGAATCTAATTTTAGTTTTATAATTCAAATTTTTTATTCTTTCAAACTATCCGCTTGAAATTCAAAAAAAAATGTCTCAAACGGACATTTTCAAGCTATCCGTTTGAATCGTGTTTTCTATCCACTCTAATATTTTTTTGCCTCTAAAAACATAAACTTCGGTATAAGGTTTTTTACTCTCATCTGTTAATCCTAAAACACCATAAAACATATTGGCTATATTATCATCTTCTATTACTTTAGATAATACCAGACCATCTACAATTGGTTTAACAAATTTATTATCTATATCAATATTCTTTTGATTCTCAACTACCTTTATAAAAACAAATACTAATTCATTATTAAATAAATTTTTATATTTTTGTGTCTGTTCCATTACATTGAACATAATATTTTTATAAGCAAAATTATTAATGTTTTTGTATTTTGGAATGACTTCAGGAATATAAATTTTTAAAATATCATTTTCAACACTTGCTTTATAGGCTTTATTCAAATAGTTAATTTTCTCTTCTTCATCTGCTACATACTTTTCTCTTATTTTTATTTTATTAAAGATATTGTATCTGATTTTTTCAAGTCCTCTTAAATAATTCTCTAAGTGACTAGCTTCAACTATTTCTGCATTTTTAATGATAAATTCTGTCTTGTCTTTTAAATTTTCAAGTTCATTCAAAATTTCTCTTTGTATCATTTATAAATACCTCCTGGTTAAATATTAAAATAAAAAAGAAGATGTAAAAGATATCTTTCAATCCCTTACATCTTCTGGTAAATCTTTTTAATCGTTTTGCAACTTTCTATTGCTTAACTTCATTTTCAATCATATCATCATACTGTTCTTTTATAGCTTCTAATATTTGAAGTCTTGTTTCATTGTTGATTGGATAAGAAAAATCCTGTCTAAAATCTCTATTTTTCATTCTTCGTTTTGGCATACTAATATATTTGCCATTCTTTCCATCCAACAACTTAATTTCTTTTATTACAAAACAATTATCTATACATATACTAGCTGCGGCTAATAAATCTCCTTTATTAATTTTTTTAATTCTTACTTCTGTTATATTTAACATATTGATTTCCTCCTTTAAATTTAATTTTTTATAAAAAATATTGCTCATTCTTTTTATTTACGTTTCTTTTTTAAAACAACAATACCAGTGACAATTCCCAATAATGAAATTGCTATACTACTAACTAATAATACATAACTTATTTCACTACCAGTTTGAATCTTTGGTAATTGTTTATTGTAAAAAGTAAAGGTACATACTGAATCATTATCCTCTAATAACACTCCGTCTGCAAATGTTCCTTTGTCATTAATTTCAATTTTTACAACTTGATCTGATAATTGATAACCATTTGGTTGTTTCAATTCCTTTAAGTAATATACACCATAACGTAAGTCCTCAAAAGAAACGGTACCAGATTCTTTATCTGACGAAACCTTTTTTATTAACTTAGTACATTCTGCATCCTCATAGATTCCAAAAACAAAATCTGATTTTATAACTTGTTGTGTATCACTATCTGCTTTAATAACCTTTATCGTTTTAAGAATCGGCATATCTTTCATTTCAATTTTTTGCGTTTCTTTATCCGTTGTTACTGTAAATTCAATACTTTCTGCTTGTTCATATCCATAAGGACACGTTACTTCTGTTAAAGTATATTTTTTTCCTTCCTCTAATCCTGTAACCTTATGTGGTTCTTTTGTAGAAATCCATTTATCAATTACATTTCCATCTTCATCTGTAACGGTTAGCTCTGCTCCTTCAATTTCTTCGCCTGTTGCATAATCTGTTTTCTTAACTTCTACTACTTTGTCAATTAAATCTAGTCTTTGCGTTTCTTTATCCTCTGTTACTGTAAATTCAACATCTGTTGCAATTACATAGCCCTCTGGTGCCACCTCTTCATGCAAAATATAGGTTCTGCCTTCTTCTAATCCCTTAATGACATGTTCTTCTTTAGAAGATGTCCAACTATCAACAACTTCTTCTGTATCTCGATCAATTACTTGAAGTTTAGCACCTTCTACTTCATTTCCTCCAATGTCCGATTTTTTCATGGTTACTACTTTATCAATCATTGTAACTTTTTGAATTTCGCCTGTATCTTCTACCTTGAAACGAATATTACTTGCTTTTACAAATCCGTCTGGTGTTATTTCTTCTACTAATGTATAAACTTTTCCAACTTCTAGTCCTTCAATTTTGTGCGTTTTTTCGCCTGATACCCATCTGTCTATTACAACTTCATTATTTTCATCTAAAACAGTTAGCGTTGCTCCTTCTAGTTCTTTTTCTCCTGTAATATCTGTTTTAGAAAATTCAAAGACTGTTGTTTTATTCTCAATTTCTTTCGTAATCGTATAAACTTTTGTTGTTGTATCTTCTTGCTTAAATACAATCTCATGTTTGGTTTTGTCTAATGCCAAACCTTTCAATGTTTCGATTTCTTCTAGTTCATAACTTCCCATTGGCAAATTTTCTACTGTTAAATTTCCATCTTTATCCAAGTTGTAAGTTCCTACTTCTACACCCTTTTCATAAATTACACTTCCGTCTGCATAATCAATAATATCTTCTTTTGCAGTTAGTTTGAATTTGATTCCACTTAAATCAGAAATATCAACAATTGAAGTATCAATATCTTCTCTTTTGATTATGCTTTTATCGATTACTAATGTTCCAGTAGGTTGTTCATTTTGAACATTTACGGTAATATAAGCATCCATATCTTCGTCATATTCAGTAGTTTCGTTGCTTCTATTAACTTCAAAAATACATTCTTCCTCTAACTCTAAAAAGCCATCTGGTATTTTAATTTCGTCTACTTTATACGTTCCTGCTACTAATTTTGTTTCCGTATAAGCGATTCCATTTTCATCTGTCGTCCATTTATCAAAACTTTCTTTTCCTAGTTTGCATTTTACTTTTTCCCATTCGTTTGTTTCTTCATTTAATTTGTATAATTCAAATGTTGCATTTGAAAAAGTAACTGTTTTTCCTGTTTTCTTATCTTGTTTAATCATTTTGATATAACTTGTAAATGGTGTATCATTTTCGACTAATTCTTTGATTACACCATCGCTATTTTTATCAATTGTTACATTAAATTCTTTTACTGGATTTACTTTATCACTTGGGCAATAAGTTTCGTTTACCGTATATTTTCCATAAGCCAAAAGTCCTGATATTCCATGTCCGTTATTTTCTGTTTTGAAAATAGAATACTCATCTTTTGAAAATTCGTCTAAATGTCTTAATGCTTCATCAAAACTTCCATAATAATCAACATATTTGGTTAAAATGGCAGTAAATTCTGCTCCATCAACAATTGGGGCTGTATCGTTTGTAATAGATGACATTTTGATTACTTCAAATTTTGCTTTTTGCACTTGATTCGTAAAAGTATCTTCCAAATTTATTACTTTTGTATTCATGTCTTTGTAGTTAAAATTTATTTCGTGAGTTTCCGCATCTTGTAAATATCCCTCTGGCACTTTGGTTTCTCTTGCATAATAACTTCCCATTGGCAAACCTTTCAAAATTTCGCCCTCTGTTGTTAATTGTGCTGTTGTGCTTTTTGTTCTTAATCCGATCGTTGCCACTCCATTACTATTAAAATTGAATGTTGCGATTTCTTCATCTTTTGAAAAATATTTTACTGTTCTTGCCACATTATAAATATCTTCTTTGGCGTATAAAGTATATTCTGTTCCATTCAATGTAGCATCTCCATGATGACTTGTCCCATCTGCTCGATTATCTTTTCCTGTTTCTTTATCTGTTTTAATCAATTTCAATTCGCCTGTCGGCTCATAATTTTTAAATTGAATTTCTGCTGTTTCATTTACTTTTACATCTACTCTTTGAACTGTATTATCTAACAAGTAGCCATTTGGTACATTGGTTTCTTTTACATAGTAAATGGCTGGTGCTAATCTTTGAAAATAAACATTTCCATTGCTATCTGATGTTCCTGTTCTTACTTTTTGTGTACAATTTTGGTCTTTGTATAATTCAAACGTACAACCTGCCAAGCTATCTCCATTTGCATTTGTTTTTACAACTAACGCATTTCCATACTCGATTTCAATATTGATATTAAAAGCCGATGGATCGACATGGTTCGAAAATATTAGATTTTGTACTGCTCCTGAAGTGAATTGAATGTAGATATAATTTCCCATTGTATCACTTGAATATGGTGTACCATTTGGCATTAACTGATAGATTCCATAGTTCCTTGAACTAAAATTCACATTATCTGCTGTGCAATCTTCTGTAACAGTTACTGCTAAATCATTACTTCCTTGAATATGATTAAAAATAACACCATCTATATTTTGATTAAATGATCCATAAGACGCCAATTTTCCACTTGTATCGGTTATCATTTTTGTTTCTCCAAAAGTTGCTTTTTGGGTTGTGTTATTGAATGATGTATTTCCGTGATATTGATTATAGTAGCTTTCCGTTCTTGCTGTCCATTCTGCAAGATGTCCTACGCTCATATAGTTTCCATTCCAACTTTCTCGTGCTGGTACTTTTGAATTTCCATCAATATTGTTGTGAATATATTCCCATACCCATTGTTGCGTACAACAAGCATCTCGCATTGCCTCATCATTGGTTGGAACTCCTACACCGTGTTTCATAGTATATCCAAAGAAAATCATTTCTGCTACTTTAGCATATTGTGGAGCAGAATTTTTATAATGCACAATAAAATCTCCATTATAGGAATAATCTCCACCATTTGGCGAAGTTGCTCCATAATTTGCACAAAAGACTAAATATTGAACTCCATCGTAAACGGCATAATGAAGTTCGTGTCCATAACTTGCTTTACTTCCTGCAATCACTCCAAATTGAGCATTGCTATTTATATCTGTTATAAATGCTGCAAAAGTATTTAGTGGTAATGAGGTACATAGTGTTAATATTAGCATAATCATTGCCACGATTTTTTTCGTTTTTGTTTTCATTTTATCAAATCCTTTCTTTAAAAATTTCCATAAAAAAACACCTTAACAATAGTTAAAAACTAATGTTAAAGCATTTTTATATTTTTTATTAAATTATTCTTGTATTGCCCAAAAGTAATACAACCCACAAGCACATTGATCTATTTTATGTTGTTCTGATAACCAACCTTGCATATATTGATCACACGCACTTTCTGCTTCTGCCCAACTCGAATAATATCCATGTTCATTTGCACCATCTCCCAATACGTGATGACTTCCGCCCTCTGCACACCAATAAGTCAAATCCGATGGAGTAGAAGCATTGTTTTGTGTATTGCTTGGTATATTATTTTCTGTTGTATGATTTTTAGTAGATGTGCTTTCTACATTTTTATTATTGTTTGCTCCATTATTTTCTGCTGTTTGTGTAATAATTGGCTTATTCGTTTCTGTAATTTTACTATTCACTTGTGGTTTTTCTTGCTTAGCAGTGGCTGTTTTTGGCATTACTTCTTTCTTTTGAATCTTGTTCGAATTATCTTCAGCAATTTCCTTCTCTTTTTCTTCTTGCATTTTCTCTTGAACTTTAATTTTAAATTCCCTTTCTGCTTTGTTTAAATAGCAATCTGTAACGGATACTTTGGCAATATACTCTCCACTAGATTTTACATTTATATGATTGGTATCAATATTATAATCATTTATTTGAGATAAATCTGATACACTCATTAATTCTTGAAAGTTATACATTGCCAAATCTGTTTCAAATGGAATTTCAATATTATCCTTTATGGATATTTCAGGAGCTGTTGTGTCCTTGACTTCAACTGTCTGTTTTAAACTAATGTTTTTATAATTAATATTTACTTCATATTCTCCAACTGCTGGATATTCTTTATCTTCTTCGTTTTCTAAATTGGTTTCTAATTTAACCTTCTCCAAATCAATAAAATCATATTCAGCTAAATTGATTAAATCATTTATTGTCGGATGATATGTATTTCCATATTCTATAACAATCCTATCTTCGTATAGTGAAATACTCTTATCCCTTCTGTCAATAAATCTCATGATACCAATTCCTAAAATCATTAGAAAAATAAACATCATCATAAAAATAATAACAATTTTTTTCCTCATACGAATCCCCTCTTTCTTTTAATTTATACAATTATAACAAAAATTTTAGGGTAAGTATAAGTTCAAAAAAAATTTTTTTATTTTTACCTTGTAACTATATTAAAATCAATGTTTTTTCGACATTTACTCTACTTTTTCTAAAAAAGCTATGATAAAATATCTCTGATCCGTTGGTATTGCTCGATTATTTATGTATGAACAGGTATATAATTTCACAATTTTTTTTGATTCAGTTATATTCTTAATTGCATATTTACTTGTCTTTTTATAATACTCTATTCTTTCATCAAAGTCTAAATCTTTTATATTATTCTCTTCTACATTTACACCGATAGAATATACGCTAAATATAGTTGCCTCATAATTTTCTTTTTCAGTATAAATATGAACGGTCTTATGTTCTTCCCAAAATTTTTCATTCATATAATTACTTAAATCTGAAAACATTAAGCCATTTCTCATATTGTGACCATATATAATCGTTTCTTCATTTTGAAATGGATTGTTGTCTAGTGTAAATATAGAACCATTTCGGTTATACTTTTTTTCAAAAGTATGTTTCAGATAATATAAACTGTCATTATCTTTTAGAATTGGATAATTTATATTGGTATTTTCTATTTCTATCCAACCAATAACATCTTGATTGATATTTTTGAGCTTTTCCCAATCTATTTTATTATCTTTTTCAACAACTACATCTTTGATTAATTCTACATAAGAATCATCTGTTTCTCTATTCTCTAATAAAACATTAATTAAATGATAAGAAGATATGATTAGCGTAATTGTAAATATTATTATCCCTAGTATTGCAATTATTTTTTTCATTTAGTCTTGACCTCCTTCTACTTATTCCTATTATTCTAAAACGCTGGCATCACCCCCTTTACTGTTATTAAAAATTCTATTATTTCTTCATTATCTACTAAAATAAGAATTTTCTTTTTCTGTCCTTAATTTTTTTCTCTTTTGTAATTTTACATTAAATGTTTTTCTATATAAATCAGAGATATCCTTAAATGTTTTTGGATTCTCTACGATTTGTTTTATTTGACTTGGGTAAAAATTTCCATACACAATATCATAAATTCCAAGTTGCAAAGCAAGTTTAATCTCTTCCTGTTTTTTATCTTTTAATAGTAGAATCACTCTTATATTCATTTGCTTTAATAAAAATAAAAACTCATGCAAATCTCCTTCAATTGCTTGTGGCGATATAATTGCTGTCTCTTTTTCAAAACTATTATTTTCTATCAGATAATCACTATAATGTGCAATAACTGAATCCTTTAAAGCTGCTTGAATTTCTTTATCGACATCTTCTAATCCTGTATAAATTACTACCATTTATGTGGTTCCTCCTTTCGTTACAATTTCTAATGGATTGATTAATTCTCCATTTCTTCTTACTGTAAAATGACAATGACAACCTGTTGTAGCTCCATTGGTTGGATTGCCATTTCCATCTTTATAGGGATTATTGGTTACCCCATATACATTTTTAGGTCCAACTTTTCCAATAATTTCACCTTTTTTTACTTGTTGTCCTACACTTACTATAAACTCTGGTGAAGCATGGCAATAAGAAAATCTATATTCTCTGTCAATACTTGCTATTGTTATCGTATATCCTCCTGCTCCTCCCCAGCCAGTTGAAACAACTTCACCATCCATAATACATACAAGTTTTGTCCCTGCTGGTGCTGGAATATCCATACCACTATGAAATGTTGAAGCTCCTGCTGTTGGTGCTTTTCTTGGTCCAAATGGACTAGATATTGAGTAATATCCGTTCTACGGGCCACTCGGTTTCTTCTGACATTTCTCCTCCACCTAAAAACATATCTACAAATTCAAAAACACTTCTAAAAAAACCTTTTACTTCTTCCTTATCACTTTCTTTTTGATAGACAGTATCATAATAAGCAAGTTCTTGTGTCATATCAATTTTATCATCGTTATCAAAAGCAATATATAAAACATCTGTTATACTGCTAACAATCGTTAAAAACATAATAAATATTAGTAATGGAATGATAAATGGTTTTATCAATATAAATGCTACTTTCATAATTTTTTTCTTGATTTCATTCTTTGCTCTATTCTTTACCTCTTCTGTTAAACTAAAACTACTACTCATCTACATCATCTTCTTCCAAAGTTATAATTCTTTTGGCTTCTTCTTTTTTATCTTTCTGTCTTATATCATTGTTAGCCTGTCTATTATACATCCTTCTTTGTATTGCTTGGCTATCATCAAATCTTCTTTTATCATTATTATTTGTTTTTAAATTCTTACCTTCTGCCATATACATTCCTAAGCTCATGAATTCTTTTCCAACATTAAATGCTTTTTTCATTCCCTCTTTAACTTTATTGGATTCTGCCTTATTGTTTGATATATTAGAGTTATTCGACATGTTACTGACATTGTTTCCTGACATATCACTATTAAAAACGTTATTTTTCACATGGTTTTCCATATTGCCATTCGTTGTTTGATTCTCCAATGAGTTTGTGATGTTGATTGCTGGTTTACTAGTGCTTTGCTCCATTGCATTTTTCGAATAATTCTCATAACTAATTGAATTATCTGGTTTTGATTCTGGATTATTATTGGATTTACTGATAACTCTTGCAATAACTCCTGTTGTTCCAGTTTTTCCCTCACCAGTTCCTGTATTAAGAATATTGTTATTATTTTCGCCATTACTTTTGAATTGATAAGTAATCGATTGAATGGTATGTCCCATTGCAGCACTCATTCCTATACCACGACTTGCAAGTTCTTCATTGTTTACACCTGCTACTCTACTCACTAAATTTTGCATTGTATTTTGAAGAGCATCTCCTAATGGTAATATCATCATTCCCCATAAAAGGCTAGTTGCCCATCCTGCATTGGCTGGTATAAATGTTAAATAAATAAGAAATAAGAAAGCATACACAAATTGCATAAAAGAATTTATAATAATCTGCCCAAACCATATGCTCGATGCAATTGTCCTTTTATTTAAAATCCAAAATACTGCAACAATTGGCGTAAATATCGTAAAAACAATCAACGTAAACTGCCTTATAATAAATTTAATATTAATCTTCACAAATAAATAAGCAAACAAAGCAATTACAATCGCTGTTGCTATTGCATTTCCTGTATTGATATTAGTCAGCAAAGAATTTCCAAGCAAATCATCTAAACTGCCATGTGATCTTCCAACTAATATTGTAACTAGATTATTGTTAAGCATTAACATAAACTTTACAAATAGTGGTGCTAATAAAATCGCTGATGCTCCAAAAAATAATCTCATTAAATTATCTTTTACTTCATTTCGTTTATCTGGACTGATTCCTGCTACTATCATTTTCCAAGCTAAAATAACAATCGCTATAAACATTGGAGTTCCTATCACGCCAGCAATGGTCCAATACCAACTATTGATTAAACTCCAATCACTGTCTGTAAAAGGAGAAATTGCACTTTGATTGTTTCCAAATACTAATTCATCGTAATTTTTAAATCCTACACCAAATGCTTCATTTGTTGTTAAATCAAATACTGTTTCTGCCAATCCACCGAATCATTTTTGCAATTATCTTTTCAAATAAACCACCTTCATCTTTATCAATAACTTTTTCGACATCTGTTTGATTGTCATCATCTGAAAATATACTTGCTTGAACTGGATTTATAAACTCAAAAAAAATAAGCATTACTAATATAATACTTATCAATGTCTTTTTCACTTTCAAAATTTTTTCCCTCCTTTTTTAAGTTGTCATAAATTTGCTTTCAAAATTTGTCATATCAATTTTTATTGCTCTGATTTCCCCACCTTTTACAATGATACATTCTCCTGCTCTTGCTTTTGTTAATATTTCCTTTGTTCCAGATGGCAATTTAAAAAATTTCATTACTTCATCAATACTTCCAATTGACTGTTTTAGCAAAATAATTGTGTCACAACAATTAATGATTGCTTCAGCTTGTCTATTTTGTCTTAATTCTGCTAAATTTTGAGTAGCCAAAATCATTGCCACTCTTTTCTTTCTTGCCCTTCTTGCTAAATTCTCTAAAAAGTCTGATGTTACTTTATCTTTAAATAAATTCCAAGCCTCGTCTACTACCACATATCTTTTGTTTCTTTCTTTTGTTGCCATATATTTATTGGTTATCCAGGTTGTCAAAACCATACTTACATAATATTTCATAATTTCGTCTTTTATTTCAGATATATCAAAACATATAATTTGATCGTTTACTTGTAATGTGCTTTGACAATCAAATATTCCTAAAGTATTTCCCCTTAGAAAATTACTTAATGTACTCGATAACTCTTTATTCTTTATTTTATCTTTCATTACCCTATAAAAATCGGTTAATGTAGGCATCTCCTTTTTGATTTTTGAAAATGTTATCATGCCTTCCTGTTTTCCACCTTGCTTTTTATAAATCGAACTTTTTTCTTTTGTGATTTCCTTTTCTCGATAAACTTCTCTTACAGCTTGTTCAATATCTGCTATTTCGTTCGGTCTTAATGTTCTATTTTCATATTTATTGATAATTCCGTTTAAAATAGCTCTGATTTCAGTTATCTTATTATCTATATCAATAAATCCTTCATCTTCATCAATGTCAATATCAAATAAATTGATTCCAACTGGTACTGTCTGCTTTACTTTTATCGTCCTTCCACCTAATAATTTATTCAAAGCAACATACTCTCCTTCAATATCTAAAATGGATGATCTTCTGTTCATCAGTGCATTTCTTCCAACTAATAATTTAACCGTAACAGACTTTCCTGCTCCTGGTATTCCAAAAATTGCTATATTCGCATTGGCTAATCCTTGCGTAAACGTTTCTAAATTTATAGGAAGTCCAGTAAATAAATCTCTTCCTAAATAAATTCCTTCTTTTACACTTGACTTTGTTCTTGCTATTGGAAACATCGCAGCTAATCCTTCGGTTGTCATATTTCTCTGATTATCTTTTATGATATTATTATTAAGTGGAAGTGTTTCTTTTAAGGCATCTAGCTGTTTAAAATACAATGGTCTTATTTCGCAAGAATGATTTGCAAATTCATCCCTTAGCAATTTACTTTTTTCGTTCAATTCCTCTAAATTAGTAGCATTCACTCGTAATGTCACTTTCATGAAAAATAATTTATCATTATTGATTTGAATATTTCTTCGCATTTCTTCAAAAGACTGGATATTTTCCTCTAATCTATGTATCTCTTCTATATTTCCTTGTTTTTGAAATAAGAAATAATCTGAACGCAGTTTAGTAACTTTATGTGTTAAATATTTTATCACATTTCTTTCATCTGCAACTTGAACTTGTGTTGAAATATCAACATCTGGGACTGTATTTAAAATATCGTCTAACCATCCGATTCCAATATAATTTGGATAAAACATCAAAGTAAAAATCCTGGCATATTTGTCATCTCCCATATAAATATAATCTTTCTTTTCTTCTATCATTTCTGGAGCAAGCATTGACATTAATTGTGGCTGATTATCAAAAAAGTTTTCACCTTTTATTTCTTTTCTTTCTTGATATGGTTTTATTTTCTTCTCTTTTATTTTTTTAACTTTTGGTCTTTCACTTCTTTCAATTCTTATCTGTAACATACAATTCAAATCCTCCTTTCTCTTCAATATCGAATACTTTATTTTTATTTTCTTTATGTAATTGCTTATAAATCAGTTCCAAAATCTCTATATTGCTTAACAATCTTGTACTAATTTTGCCATTTAATAAATGATATCTTAATGTCTGATAAAATTCTTTAAGTTCTCTTTCTGCTATTTTTCTACTATTGAACGAAGATATCACCATATAATTTTTTCGTTCAAATAAATATTCATTTTTTTGCAATCTTTCTAAATGCGCTATTAATTGATTTGCATACTCCTTTACATTCTTACTGCTCCCCATTGTATTTATTTTTATTTCTTCTAGCATATCATCCATTTCAATTTGTTCTTTTACTTCTAAAAACTGAATGGGAAATTTAAGCATCTGTGATATACTTACTAATTCTCGACTTACGCCTGCTTTTTCGTCTTCATGCAAAAGTCCGTATTCTATACTCTCCAATTCAACAATGATAGAATGTTGTCTTTTGTTAATTGTAACAACTTGATCCTTTACGCCATCTATTCCCCATAAATTGTTAAGTGTTTTCTTGTTTTCTGTAGATTTATCAATTGGATTTAAACCTTGTAAATTATTTTTCTTTCTGGTATATATTAGAGTTCCTATCATAAAGATAATTCCTGCTAATATAAAAATAAATGCAATTATCATTATCTACTTTCCTTTCAAAATATTTTATTTTATATAAATTTTCTTCCTAAACACAAATTTCAAAATATTCAGAAAATACCTATCAGCATATAGATTGCCTATTTTCAAAAAAGCAAATATCAAAAATAGACTTAAAACAGCTATAAAAATTATCATTTTTACAACCATTGAAATATGTAAAAACAGTATTCCAACCGATATTGCAATTAAAATTATATACAACATCTGTCTTAATGACAAATATCCTCCAAATACCTTTTCTTCATGTGTAAAATCAAATGGTACTTTATATAACATCATACAAAAATTACCTCCTAACCACCAATTAAGGAGCCACCACCATTCGTTGCTACACTTAGAATAATTCCTGAAACAATTAAAGATAATCCTAAAAGCATTGTTCCAGCACATACCCAAGCTAAAGCTCCTATTGATTCACTTCTTTTATTCGCATTATTTGAATTCACTATCATTTTCAAAGCAATCACAACAATACTTACAAATACCAAAATTCCACCGAATCGGCATTGCTAACTTAATCACTGCATTTTTAATATTTTCTGTTGCTTGATTTACTTCTGCTGTATTAATGCTTCCTGCTGTTGCAAATGCTTGTGTTGGTAACAATAGCAGAATTGTACTAATCCAACATAACTTATTCTTTAGTTGGCTACTTAATTTTTTCAAATTTTCGCTTTTCATTCTCTCACTCCTCCTTTATTGATTAAAATATTTTATTTATCATTCACTACCTTAAAAATGTACTAACAATAACTGGCACTGCTAATACGATAATTATTAAAGTCAAAGAAACGATAAAATTTCTTATTCCAAATTTTATCGCTCTTTCGGATTTCTTCTTGGTTCCGAAATAACCAAATTAATAAACTAAATATAAGGTCCAATGTTACAATTATAATTGTGATTGTAAATCCTATTTTCATAACATTTTGGAACATTATACCTAGTCCACCTGTCAAATCGTCCACATTATAAGTAGGTATCATTTTTTCCTCCTGTTTTCATTCAATTTTTCTCCAAATCTCTTAACATACTTGCATAATAATAATTAAAAAAATTATCAATTTCATTTTCTGTTCCGAAATTATTTGCTTGTCTTTCTTTACAATTATCATAAAGAAATATCAACTCATCTCTTTTGGCTCTTGCTAGCAATTGCTTTCTATTACTTTTAAATAATTCTTTTAAAGCATATATAATTATCTTTAAACGTTCTAAATTTTCTTCACTGAAAAAAGCTATCATCTTTTCAGTGTAATTAAATTCTAGCCTTTCAAGCACTTTAAAAAATTGTCTTTCTTCATCTTCTGTAAATTTTTCTGGATTTTGTTCTTCCTTTTTTATTATATAATGAAAGAATCTATCTATCTTAATATTTATATTATTATCTTTAGCTTTTCTGCTTATAGGGTATAAGCAATCCTGCTCATAGGGGTATGGGCTATTTGGCTTATAGGGGTATAAGCTATTCTGCTCATAGGTATAGGGTAATTTCTCCTTAATCCTATCATTGATATAGATTCGCCTTTCCATTATTTGGTTTCTTTTGTTTTTGATAATCTCTACTTTTACAAATCCTAATTTTTCTAAATGCGTTATCCATCTTGATATTGTTCCTGGTATTACATTATAAAGTTCTGCAAAATATTTATTTTGGGCAAAGCAATATCCTTCTTTGCCTGTTAATGCTGTTATTTCTCCATATAATAACCTTTCTGGATATTTTAATTCTTCACAATATCTAACATAGCTTGGAATAACTGCATAATATGCTGGTTTGCTTGGTTCGTTCACATATAAAAACACCTCCTCATAAATTACTTTATATTTATTTTAATATTGTAACATTTTTTCTTTATTTGCTTTTCTAGTTCTAATTTTGTTTCTTGTTCATATGAAAAATAAAGCTATTCCTTTTGAAATAGCTTATATATTCAATCAAAAATACGTCTTTTATAAATTTATTGCAAATTGTTCAAATTTTTCTACAGCATCATTTTTCATTTTAGATGTAACTCTTACATATATTTCATATGTTGTTTTTATTGTACTATGACCTAATCTTTTAGAAACAGCTTTTATATCTGCCCCTGCTTCAATTAGTCTTGTAGCATGTGTATCTCTAAAATCATGAAATCTACACGGAATTCCTAGTTCATAATGAATTACCTTAAATGGATATTTACATGTATCAGTTCCTTCAAAAACTCCATTTTTTTTCAGGAAAATTAAATTAACCTCTGGTAATGCAACTTCTATCTCTGCAAAAGCATTAATAATTTTTGTTTCTGGCTTATTATTATATGGATTAACTACTTCTTTTGCATAATGCTTCATATATGAATCTCCATATTCTTCTTTATATTTTTCCTGTTCTTCTTTAAATTCCTTTAAAGCATTAGTTAATGTATTTCCAATATCAATAGTTCTATAACTACTTGGTGTTTTACAAGTCCCTAAATACCAAACTGTTGTTGCATTGCCACTAATATGTCTATTCTTACTTCCTCCTTTTTGATTTTTCTTCAAAATATTTCTATCTACTCTTAATGTTTTATTTTTAAAATCAATATCTTCCCAAGTCAAACCAAATACTTCTGAAACTCGAAGTCCAGTATAATAAGCTGTCAAAGCTGCATAATAAAACGCATGATTATTTCTAAATCTTTCTAATATCATAGTAATTTCTTCTTTTGTGAAAATATGAACTGGATCCTCATCTGGTATATCATATTTAGGAAGTCTAACTTTTAATGCTGGATTTTCCTTAACAAATCCTACAACATCTGTCGCATAAGTGAATGATGTCTTTAATACTTTTAATATATTTTTTAAAAAATTTTTTGAAAATCCTTTTTCTACATATATTCTATTAACAAATTCTTGTAATGTAGATGTTGTAATTTGCGATAATCTATAAAATCCTAATTGTGGTTTAACGTGATTTTTAATAATACTTCTATATGCCTCTATTGTATGATATTTTAAATTAATTTCACAATGCTCTTTCATCCAATAATCCAAATAATCACTATAAGATATTGTAGCTGGTGTAAAGGAGTGGCCTGTTTGATTATATTCATTATACGCTTTTATTCCTTCTTTTTCTGCCTCTGCTTTTGTTTTAAATCCAGATTTTGTAATCTGTTTTCTTTTACCGTTAATTGGTGCAATTTCAAATTGATATTGATAAACTTTTCCTCTTTTCCTAACATTAACCATAGTTATATTACCTCCTAACAATACTAGCAGATAAAAATAGAGCTAACATATTAACATGTTAACTCTTATAACTCTTATTTAATTGTGTCAACATATCTTTGTCAATGCAGTATTTTCAATCACTTTCGAGGTATGTCAACAGATTTTGAAAAAACCGTTGACAAATCGTTGACAAATATCCATTTTTATTCATTATGTTAATTTCAATAATCCTTTAAAGTATTGATTTATTGGGATTTTCCACAGCAGTTTTTGTATTTCTTCCCACTTCCACATGGACATGGATCATTTCTACCAACTTTTGGTCCTTGATTCACAACTGGTTGAGGTTTTGAATCAGATGGTCCTGTTTGAGGAAGACCTGTATTTTTATCCAAATGAACAGTTTCTAGTGCAGACTGATCCAACTCTTCTGATGTAATTTGAACATTCGATTCCCTCTTAATGGTACGTTGATTACGAACAATATGAAGCATGATTTTAGCAACTTCTAATTTGATTTGAAGATTCATCTCATCAAACATTTCGCCACCCTCCATACGATATTGAATAACGGGATCCTTTTGGCCATAGGCACGAAGTCCAATACCATTTTTCAATTCGTCCATTGCATCAATGTGTTCCATCCATTTAGCGTCTACAATTTTTAAAACAACGACTCTTTCTAACTCACGAATGGGTTCTCCAATTTCTTGTTCTTTTTGCTCATAAAGTTTGAAAGCTTTTTCTTTTAATTCTGCTAAAATCTCATTTATCTCCAATTTTTCTTTTTCCAAAGCATCAACTTTAGCAATATTTAATGAAGTTTGAACTTCTTGTGTAAAAGCATCTTTTTGCAAAGTGCCTTCTTCAATTTCAGGAGCATAGGTGTTAACAATTTCTTCACAAGCTTCCTCAATCATACCAAGAATATTTTCTCGAATATTAGCACCATCTAAGACTTTTCTTCGTTCGCCATAAATAATTTCTCTTTGTACATTCATTACATCATCGTAATTCAAAATGTGTTTTCGAATTGAGAAGTTTTTGCCTTCTACTTTGCTTTGTGCATTTTCAATCGATCTGGAAACCAATTTTACCTCAATTGGTAAATCCTCAGGAATATTTCCTTTATCAAATAATTTGGTAATTAAATCACCACCAAATATTTTTAATAAATTATCGTCTAAACCAAGATAGAAACGAGATTCTCCAGGGTCTCCTTGACGTCCACTACGACCACGAAGCTGATTATCAATACGGCGTGACTCATGTCTTTCTGTACCAATAATTTTCAATCCTCCTGCAGCAATTACTTTTTCCTTTTCTTCTTTAATTTGTTCTTCATATTTTTGGACTAATTCTTTGTATTTTTTTCTGGCATCTAAAATTTCTTGCTCTTCTGTTTCATTAAAAGCAGTAGATTGTTCAATTAAATCATCTGAATATTTTAATTTTCTCATTTCTTGTTTTGCCAAATATTCGCTATTTCCACCAAGCATAATATCTGTACCACGACCTGCCATGTTGGTTGCAATAGTAATAGCACCTAACTTTCCAGCTTGAGCAATGATTTCAGCTTCTTTTTCGTGATTTTTCGCATTTAAAACTTCGTGTGAAAGTCCTGCTTTATTTAGAAGTTTACTTAGCTTTTCAGAATTTTCAATGGAAGCTGTACCAACCAAAACAGGTTGTCCTTTTTCATGACTTTTTTTGATATCTTGTACTACTGCATTAAATTTGGCTTTTTCATTTTTGTAGATGATATCCACTTGGTCATTTCTGATAAGTGGCATGTTAGTAGGAATCGATACAACATCTAAATTGTAGATTTCTTGGAATTCTTTTTCCTCTGTCATAGCTGTACCAGTCATTCCAGACAATTTTTCATACATTCTAAAATAATTTTGGAAGGTAATGGTCGCCAAAGTTTTGGATTCATCTGCGATTTTCACGCCTTCTTTGGCTTCAATTGCTTGATGTAAACCATTGTTATATCTTCTACCATACATAATACGTCCTGTAAATTCATCAACAATCAAAACTTCTTTATCTTTAACGATATAATCGATATCTTTTTTCATAATACCATGAGCACGTAAGGCCTGGTTAACATTGTGAACAATTTCTGAATTATCAATATCATTAAAATTCTGAAGGCCAAAATATTCTTCTGCTTTTTCAATACCTTTGGCTGTTAATGAAGCTGATTTTGCCTTTAAGTCAACAATATAATCGTATTTTTCATTGTCTTCAATTTGTTCAAAATCTTTGACATCTTCTTCAATAATGACTTTTGCCTCTAAACGGCGTACAAAACTATCTGCTTTTTTGTAAAGATCAGAAGATTTATTCGCTCGACCTGATATGATAAGTGGGGTACGTGCTTCGTCAATTAAAATACTGTCAATTTCATCGACAATTGCATAATGTAAGCCTCTTTGAACCATTTGCTCCTTCTGAATAACCATGTTATCTCTTAAATAATCGAATCCAAATTCGTTATTGGTACCATAGGTGATATCGGAATGATAAGCTTTATGTTTTTCATCTTCTGGCATTCTACTATAAATTAACCCAACTGATAAGCCTAAAAAACGATATACTTTTCCCATCCATTCACTATCTCTTTTAGCCAAATATTCATTTACTGTAACAATATGAACACCTTTTCCAGTTAAAGCATTCAAATACGCTGGAAGGGTTGATACCAAAGTTTTTCCTTCCCCTGTTTTCATTTCTGATATTCTACCTTGATGCAAAATAATTCCACCAATCAACTGTACATCAAAATGGCGCATTCCCAAAACCCTTACTGCTGCTTCTCTTACAACAGCAAAAGCCTCTGGCAATAAATCATCCAAGGATAAACCATCTGCCAATTTTTGCTTGAACTCTGTTGTTTTCCCTGCTAATTCTTGGTCGGTTAATTTTTGCATTGCTGGTTCTAACTGATTAATTTTTTCAACGATCGGCATAATTCTCTTAATTTCCTTCTCGCTGTAACTTTTAAACACTTTTTGAATAAGTCCCATTAATTTTTGCCTCCTAACTATATTATAACAGTTAAAAATATATCATTAAATAATATAAAATGCAAGTCATAAATCGAAAAAAGTATTTTTTTCCTGTAGTGTTACAATTGATGTGAAACAAAGATAAATTGTTTTATATCAATTTTTTTATTAAATTTTTCGTAGATATAGAATAATTTAACTGTTTCTATATCTATTTTTTTATTTTTTATTATATTTTAATTTTATTTATAGGAGGATTTTTATTATTATGAAAACAAAAGGAAAATTTATTTTTAAAGGTGTCAAACACAGAGATGGTGGAAAATTTGTTAATCAACAAGGACAAGAAATTTCTTACAACGATAGTTATCAAGTAAAATTTGATGAAGTTGATGAAAACAATGAATGTTTTGAAAGAACAGTAAAAGTTTCGAAAGATGAAATCGATTTAGTTAATAAGCTAAATAGATTAGAAATTTATAAACCTGTTATTTTAGAATTTGAAGTAGGTTTCAATACAAAAGGTATTACATTGAAATTAATTGACGCACAAGTTCCTAGTGCTAAAAATAGTGCAGAATAATTTCAATTTAATATAAATATGTATTTACAAATGAAATATGTAATATACAGATGAAAGGTGGTGAAATCTATGCCAGAAGCAAATTTAACAGCATTAACTGCATTTGCTAAAACTGTAACTGACAGTGTCAGTGCAACAGATGTATTGTCAATCTTAGGTTCTGCAATTGGAGCAGGATTGGCTATTTACTTAGTAATGTGGGGTGCTAGAAAAATCGTTAAAACTTTCGTACGTTCTATGAATGGACGTGTTGGCGTTTAATTTCTATCTTCTACCATTACTTTAATTACAGAGGGTTATTTTGTTTCCCTCTGTATTTTTTTAGAAAGGAGTTTAATCATGGCTATTGATACAAGTTATTTTGATGGTTCTAAAAATCCAAAAAACTGGTTTAGTTGCTTACATCATAATCTAAAATTTAGTAAAGCTCATCCAGATTATTTTCGCCCAGAGGGCATTACAATTTTTTCAGGTTCACAAGGCGAAGGAAAAACACTTTCTGCATGTGAACTATGCAAAAATATTTTACGAGATTATCCCAAAGCAATATTTTGTACAAATTTACCCATAAAAGGTATTTTCAACAAAACAGTTGAATTCACAGGGCTTGATGATTTAGAAAACATTAATAATGGTGAACTTGGCGTTGTCTATTTAATTGATGAAATACAAAATTACTTAAATTCTTTATTGTCAAAAAATGTGCCACTTTCAACGATTGTTAATCTTACACAACAAAGAAAACAACGTAAGCTAATCATTGGTACTTCACAAGTTTATGGAAGAATGGCAAAACCACTTCGTGAACAAGTAAAAAACGTTGTTTTATGCAATAAGAAATTTTGGTTTTTGCAATTTAATCAATTAATAGATAGCATGCAAACACAAGAAGTAAATGGACAACTTCATACAGTAGTCAAACATACATTTATTTGGTTTCATACACCAGCAATGTATAAATCATATGATACATACAAAAAACAGTATGGTTTAACAAGACCTGAGAAAGATGTTATAGTAGTAAATTCAGAAAATTTATTAAATTAGGAGGATATTAAATATGTTTATTTTATTATTAATTTTAGTGTTTTTAGTTTTAAATCTTGTAATTGTTTTGAAAATTAGAGCTGATTTTAGAAAAAGCCAAGCTAAAATTGGATTAATTGAAAATCGAATAGAAGTTATTTTAGAATATTGGATATGTTTTCAATCTTTTTTAGAAAGTTTTGCGGAAGGAGAAAATGAAGAATGAGTGTGATATTAGGTTCTATATTTTTATTATTAATATTAGATGTTTTTTTATTATTTAAGATTCATTCACAATTGGAAGAAATGCTTGAATTGAGTTCAGATATTTGGATGCATACACCAAATTGTTTTGAGGAGGAATAGATGAAAGATGATGAAATTTTAGTTATGTATAAAATAGGTTATTCAATTGATTATATATCAAAACAATATTTTCAAATGGTTAATAAAAATGTTAGACAAGATTTTTATGTTGGAAATAGGCTTATTGTTCATAAGAAAAATATAGGAAAACAACAAGCTTATGATTATGTATGTAAAGTTATTTTAGATGATTGTCTAAAAAATAATAAATAAAGGAGGTAAATTATGCCAATACAGTTAGATACACAAATCATAGCAGATATTTTAAATACAATTGCTCCATTTGCTGTTACGTTGGGAATTACTTTTTCATTAGCAGAAACTGTGTTCCAGTGGTTTATTCGTATTGCATTTGGACGCAACAATAATAGATTATAGGAGGTAGAAAAATGGAAAATCAAGAAAATAAAATCAATGATATGAATCAAATTAATGAAAACAATGAAATTACAAATTTTACTGTAGAAGAAAATAATGAAAATGAAAATTCAAACAATATTTCGAATATGACTAATACAACACTTAATTATTCATTTGATGAAGAACAATTTACAATAATAGAAAACAAATTAAATTCAATTGATAGTACTAATATTGTAATGATGGATTTTATGATGATTTTAAGTGCATTATTACTATCAATCTTAGTATATTTATTTTTACATTTCATGTTAGAAAGGAGAAAAATGTAAATGAAACTTCGTAATAAAATATTGATAATTACTTTTTTTTTTGGAATTGTAATATTTTATAATTCTAATTGTTATGGTGCAAATGATACTCTTACTTTTATTCATGATTCTATTTCATATACTGTAAACATGCCTAATTGGAGTGAAAATTTAGAAATTCAAACTAAAAATGGTTATTCTACACAATCATATCATTTTTTTATAGCATATGATAAATTCACAAGTCAAGTTCGTTTGTATGTACCTATTTTACCTTCAAAGTGCTTTGATACAGATAATACAAAAACGGTTTATGATATTACAAAAATGTATATAAAAATTTATTATTCTAATTCTGACCCTTTATATGCTACTTATGTTTTTAATACTACTAATAATAAATATGAATATGTTTCTAATGTTTATTGGCCATATTTATATGATTTTAAATTTAATTTATGGACCAATCCTTGGAATGATTATTCTTTTATTAATGCTTCTGAAAAAGGTGCTTATATTATTATGCTTTCAGATACTTCATCACTTGTAAAATATTCTACTTTAATTATTAATGATCCTAATGGTATTGTTTTAGTAGAGGGAACTGGAGCACAAATTCCTGTATCAGTTTTCAAAACAGTGACTCTTTACATCGATGACCAGAACTTTCGAAAAAGATTCAAATTTCAGTTAAATATACCATTACCCTATTTAGATACAAAATACTATATATTTCTAAGTCAATACACTCGACAAGATTATGATAATGTAACTGCTGTATTCTACATATATACTGTATCAACACCACAAGATTATGATTATAGCAATTATCAAAATTATTTATATTATAACGATTATGGACAATCAGATACAGAAACAGGAACGATTCAACTTCCAGCTGGATGTAGAATAACAGAATATGTAACAACTGCACAGAACGGAACAGTAGCCGAACTTGAAACGTTAAATGAAGAATATGTGGCAGAACGAAAAGAATGGGTTACATATGAGGATTTTAAGAATATGACAGGTATTACTCAAATTACTAATACTGGTTGTTTAACTTACAATTTTCTTAATATTACTTTAGGTCAGTCTGCTCCTACCTCATATTCTCTTGATTATCTTTTTCCTACAGATTTTTATATAAAAGGTTTTAATCAGCTTTCTTCACTTTATAAATTGATGGATGGTTTAGGATTTACTGCTGATAAATTGAGTTTAAGCACAATTATGAATTTTTTAGGTTATAATTCATTTGAACAAGGCTTATATTACATGGTTACTAATATTCTTTACTATGGTCCTAAATTACCATTCAAATTTGATGATTTTATATGTGGTAGTGCATCTATTATAAGTTATGAAAATACACGAACATCTAATAATAGAACTGAAACTTTTTATAACTTATATCGTAAAACTAAAGTATATAACCAGGAAAACAAACTATATGATAATTGTTACAGTTTTCAATATATTGATGGCCAAGATGTTACAGGAATGTTGCCAGAAGGTACTGACTATGGTTATTTAACAAGTCCATTTTACAAAGAAAATGAAAATAGTTCATCTGGTGGTAATATTTTCTATGATGTTTTAGAACTAACTAAAACAGATACTTTTATTGATTACAGTAAAGATGATAACTCTATTCATAATACTTTTAATGGCGATTATATTGAAAATTTTGAAGAAGGTGACAAAATTACAATTAATAATTATTATACAGATGTAATAGATAAAACTTCTGATGAACATTTATTGCATAATATTTATACTACGTTATTAGATATTAAATCTATTTTATCAAGTATGAATGATAGTTTGATGGATACAACTAATAATTTTTCATATAATTTTGAACAAAACATTGATTATTGGTTTTCAGTTAACACCTTTCAATTGGATTATACCGCTAAACAAATTAGTAATACCGCTAAAAATCATTTAGGCATTATATATAACCCATTTGAATTTTTAATTTATACAGTTACTTTATTTTCACGTATGGATAATACAACTGAAATTGTGTTAGATATTCCTGAAGTGTCTTATAATAATCATATTTTGATATCTGAAACACATTTTTCATTTACAGATTATATGAATGATTTGCCAATTTTAAAGACAATTCATATGACCTATTTAACAGCAGTTGATTTTGTTTTACTAGGATTATTAGTAAAATTAGCGATAAAAATGTGGAAAGAGGTGTTTGACTCATGATATTGAATAAATTATTTGGAACAATTGGCAATATATTTATGTTATTAATTAGTTTTTTTAATATACCAGGAATCCCAAATGATGTTTTAGAAAGTGCATATGATTTTTTAGATATGTTATTTAGTAATGCTAGTTTATTAGGATTATTTATAAGAATTAATACAATTAAACAAGTAGCAGTTATTTTGATTGTTATATTGAATTTTAGACATATTTATAATTTAGGAAAATTTATTATTAGTAAAATACCATTTTTTAAGAAATAAAATATGACCCTATAAAAACGCTGAACATAAGAAGAATACTTTTGTGCAAGCGTAGCGTCACAAAAGTTTCTTCTTATATATTAACTTGATTATCATTTAAGTTCTCGAGAAAATACGAAAGGAACATTGCTTATGGATACAAAACGATTAGCAGATTATGGTATTTACAAAGAAAGTCTTGTTAAAGTAACAAAATGTAACAATATTACAGATATTTTATATGTTTCCTTGCATAATACAGAACAACGAACACAAAAAATTAACAAAGACGAGTATGTATTCCTCGAAACAGGAGAAATTAAAGAATATAATCATACAGAAAACCGAGGAGAAAATTTAAATTCAATAAGGCAAAGCATAACAAATCTTAGAAATTTAATAAATAATAACTTTGTAGGTGGAAAAAACGAATTATGGATAACTTTAACATTTGGTGAAAACAAAGTTTATGACTCAAAAGAACTTTGTCTACTTTTTGAACTTTTTATGAAAAGATTAAGATATAAATTAAAACCTTTAAAAATAGATTATATTTATGTACCAGAGCCACACGAAAAAGGTGACTGGCATATACATTTACTTTTAAAAGCTGATAAAAATCTCTATATTTCTAATGATGATTTAAATCAAATTTGGACTCATGGATTTGTAAAAGTAAACAGGTTGCAAAATGTCGACAATGTTGGTGCTTACGTTTCAGCATATTTAATTAACATTAAAGAAGGAGAAGAAACCAAGAAAGGTGCAAGATTATATTTATATCCACCTAATCATAAATTGTATAGATTTTCTAGAGGAATTAAGAAACCTGAAAGTGTATATATGTCTTATGAAGAAGCTACTAAGGATTTAAATGAAAGTGATTTAACATGGAAAAATACGTTACATATAGAAACAGAGACAGGTTTCAAAAATACAATACATCGTGAATATTATAATATTAAAAAGAAAAAGGAAAACTTTTAGTGGTTTTCCTTTAGTTTTTTGATTTCGGATTCTAAATCGTCTATTTTTGATTGCATACTATTTATTTTTTTTTCAGTAGTTTTATTTGGTCCAAATATTAATTGCATTAGTTTAATCATAAAGTAAATTCCTATTATAAATGTGAAAATTTCAATAAATATTTTTAGTAATAAATTTATTGTTTCCATATTTTTATCTCCCTTCTTTTTTATTATATAAATAAATAAAACACTTGTAAAGTCCTCATAACTATGCTATAATGCTGGTTATGTAATTTAATCTTTGGAGGATTCAAAAAATGAATGATAAAAGATATTTACCACATGAACTAAAGACAAGATATAATGCAGTAAAAACATACCTTAATAGCGGAGATATATCATATATGTGTAGAAAATATCATATATCAAGGACCTCTTTGTGGCGTTGGTTAAAAAGATTTGATGGAACAAAGGAAAGTTTAGCAGATAAATCACATAGGCCACATTCAAAACATCCAAATGCCCATACAGACAAAGAAATTGAAAATATAAGAAATATAGTTAGAAGGAATCCTTCTGTTACATTGACTGAAATTTGGTATAAATTAAAAACTAAGTATGGTTATACTCGAACACCAGGTTCTTTATCTCGTGTTTTAAAACGTCTAAATTACCATGAAATTTCAAAAATTAAGCATACTTCTAAACGTCATGATAAAAAATATCATACTCCAAAAAAAATCGGTGAAAAATGGCAAATAGACGTTAAATATGTTCCAACCGAATGTAAGGCTAAAGGTTTATTATCAGATATGAAATTTTATCAATATACCTGTATCGATGAAGCAAGTCGTGAAAGGTATCTTTTTTGGTATGATGAAATATCAGTTAGTAATACAAAAGATTTTATTAAAAGATGTATACGTTATTACAAATACAAACCATTTGAAATTCAAACTGATAATGGAATCGAATTTTCATATAATAATTCTAATATTACCAAAACACATCCAATGGATAAACTCTTAGCAAAATTACATATTAAACATCATAAAATACGTCCTTATACCCCCTGGCATAATGGGAAAGTTGAAAGAAGTCATCGAAATGATAACGAACGCTTTTATAGTTTTATGAAATTTTATAGCTTAGAGGACCTTCGTCAACAAGGTGCAAAATATTTAATAAGGTCAAATCGTATTCCAATGCAAGTTTTGAAATATTTAAATCCAATTGAAAAACGACAAGAACTTCAAAGAGTTTCTTAAAACGGGGTATGGGGTGTCCCCATACGGGACGACTGGGAGGAAAAGACCCGTTCGCAAGCTAGCCCCTATAAGCGTTAGCAATTCATTTTTGTCTTTTTCTTGTATTCTACGCGGTACCTTAACTATTTTTTTTGTATCGTATTAATCGTGTTCTAAAAGTGAGAAAAGGGCTTATGTATGCCCTTCTTGTCTGTACATATATTCAATATATCCTTCGTAACTATTTATTATGCTATAAATTTCATCTTTTGTAATGTATTTTTGTATTTCTAAATTGTTATTCTGCATTTCTTTTAGTTCTTCTATTCTTTTGTTTATTTTTTTAATTTCTCTTCTAGCTGATTTTGTCATATTTATTCTCCTTACTCAATTACTTTTATTGGCCAGATGTTGAATTCTTCTCTATGCATTCTTATATATTTCTTTTGTCTTGCCATTTCTTTTTTGTGTAACTCTTTGTTATATGCTATGAAATAGTTGTATTTATTTCTTTCATATATTTTATAGTGTTCTCTTTCTAGCTTTTTCTTTAGTCTTCTTACAAATTTTATTTTATTTATTTTTTTCTCTTTTGCAAACTTTTCTAATTTATGATAGTTGAAACTTAAATTTCCTTTGTTCATTCTGTAACTTAATTCTTTTTGAATGTATTCAGATATCGCATTCGAATATTTTTTGTACTCTCTTAAATTCATTAGTTCGCCGTATGCTTTTATATCTATTTTTTTGAAAAACATATAATTCACTCCTTTCTATTTATTTTGCTTTAAATTAAAAGCTACACTTTTTAACCTATTAAGTAATCGGTTATTTTTATTTCTATATTTAATTTTCAATGTACTTTTGAATTGACCTAATATCAACATGTTTTTACGCAAAATCAAACAATACTCGTTAGGTTTATGACCTTGATTTTGAAAAAGTAAAAATATGTTACCCTTAAGCAATTCGGAAGTACCTTGAAAATTTCTCCAGATAATAAAAATAATCGATTATGTAGTTTATTAAAGTAGCTTTTCATGTTTTCAAACAAAATAAATGTTCAGTGATGTTTGTTCAAAAAATACTTATAAAACGGCGAATGAACTTAGAGAAAAAATTGAATGAAATAGAATACATGAGGAAAATATGGAATAAGGAAAGATGAAAGAGAGATATGAAAAATTAGAATAAAGACAACAAATATGAAAGAAGAAATGCAAAATTATAAAATTTTAAAAAAATTTGTTTCACATCATTGACAAACTTACATAAATCGAAAAAAGTATTTTTTTCCAAAAACGCTTTACATTTTATGTAAAATGATATATAATAATTAAGTCACATGTAGTTTAGCAACCAAAAGGAGGTTTTGATGCACACAGATTTATTTGACAACCTGAATCAATCCAGACGGCATGAATTACAGGTTTTATGTAATCATATCTTGAGGACACCGTCGTTCAATCATTTTACTGTACGAGTACAAACTCGCTTGTACAAAAATGAGATTGAGTATATTACAAAACAGTACCCTCAATTAATGATTGAGAACTTGCAAAAAATTTCAAAGCATCTGGCTATTTCTTGTATTATTTACAAAAAAGAAGCCTAAAAACAGATAAGATGATTTCCAATCTGTAAAAACCGAGTTTTGCTTTTTATAGCAAACTCGGTTTTTCTCTACTGCTCCAAACAGTTTTCCAACTCCTTAATTTTATCTCGTAACTCTGCTGCTTTCTCAAATTCCATATTTTTGGCATATTTTAACATTTCATCTGTTAATTTTGAAATGATTTCTTCTACGGTTTCCTCTTTTCCAATTTCATATTTACTTTGAATATCTTCTACAATCGTAGCTTTGATTGTGTCTCGAACAGATTTTCGTATAGTTTGTGGTGTAATACCATGTTCTTTATTATACGCTTCCTGAATTTTACGACGGCGATTCGTTTCTGTAATTGCTTTTTCCATCGAATCTGTCAAAGCATCTGCATACATGATGACTTTTCCATTATGGTTTCTGGCAGCACGTCCAATCGTTTGAATCAATGAACGTTCGGAACGAAGAAATCCTTCTTTATCTGCATCCAAAATAGCTACTAATGAAACTTCTGGAATATCCAATCCTTCTCGTAATAAGTTGATTCCTACCAAAACATCAAATTCACCAATTCTTAAATCACGAATGATTTCCATTCGTTCCAAGGCTTTCGTATCAGAATGCATATATTTGACACGTAACCCACTATTGATAAGATAAGCAGTTAAATCTTCTGCCATTTTTTTGGTTAGTGTTGTAACAAGAGTTCGATCCCCTTTTTCAAGTTGTAGATGAATTTGTTCGATTAAATCATCAATCTGATTTTCCGTTGGTTTGACTTCTATTTTAGGATCCAAAAGACCAGTTGGCCTAATAATTTGCTCAACCACATTTTCTTTGGCATGTTCTTTTTCATAATCTGCAGGTGTTGCACTAACAAAAACAACTTGGTTGATGCGTTCTTCAAATTCATTGAATTTCAAAGGTCGATTATCAAAAGCAGAAGGAAGTCTAAAACCATAATTGATCAAAGATTCTTTACGAGCACGATCACCATTATACATAGCTCTTACTTGTGGAATCGTAGCATGAGATTCATCGATAAATACCAAAAAATCATTTGGAAAATAATCAAATAATGTATATGGTGGGCTTCCCTCTTCTCTCCCACTAATATGTCTCGAATAATTTTCAATTCCTTGACAAAAACCAGTTTCTTTAAGCATTTCAAGATCAAAATTAGTTCGTTCCTCGATTCTTTGGGCTTCGATTAATTTTTTGTTTTCTGTAAAATATTGGACACGCTTTTCCATTTCCTCTTCAATCGAAACCAAGGCTCTTTCTAGTTTATCTCGATTGGTTACATATTGTGAAGCTGGCGGTAGTAAAATGTGTTTTCGTATACCAATGGCTTTTCCAGTTAATGGATTAATTTCCTGTATTTTTTCGATTTCATCTCCCCAAAACTCAATACGGACAGCAGCCTCACTTTGTGAAGAAGGATAAATTTCAAGTACATCACCTTTGGCACGGAATGTTCCTCTTTTGAAATCCATTTCATTTCGGCAATATTGCATATTGACTAATTTTTTCATGATTTCATCCCTAGCATAATTCATTTCTGGGCGTAAAGATAGAACCATTTCTTGATAATCTTCTGGATCGCCTAATCCATAAATGCACGACACAGAAGCTATAATAATAACATCTCTTCCTTCAAATAACGATAACGTTGCTGAATGACGAAGTTTATCGATTTCATCATTAATCGATGAATCCTTCTCAATATACGTATCAGAGGATGGAATATAGCTTTCTGGTTGGTAGTAATCATAATAAGAAACAAAATACTCTACTCTATTTTCTGGAAAAAATTCTTTGAATTCAGAGTAAAGTTGTCCAGCTAATGTTTTATTATGAGCAAGTACAAGGGTAGGTTTTTGTACTTTTTCTATAATATTTGCCATTGTGAAAGTTTTTCCGTGAGCCTGTAACACCTAGAAGTGTCTGGAATTTCTTTCCCTCTTCTAGTCCACGACTTAAATATTCTATTGCTTTTGGTTGGTCTCCTGTTGGTTTATAATCTGAGTATAATTTAAACATTTTCCCTCCTTTATGACTGAAAAAACGTTATCAATTAACCTAAAAATTCATGTAATTTGTTCGCTTTTTTCTCGTTTTAGTAAATACGAATAGGAATTACACAAATGCGGTCACAAACTTTTTTGATTTAGTTTTTTAGGCTTATTTAGTCATTTTTCATAACTTCATTAGCTTCTTTTTCATGTAACAATTGATTTCTTTACAATATAGATTATTATAACATGAAATAAAAGCTTTTTCAAGGCTCGAATAAGAATATTGGAAATCTCTTAGAATCACATTTTCCAATTCATGTTGAAGATTATAATCGTAAGATAGAATTTGTAAAAAATTTAGAACAAACCGTATATTTTTTTCATTTTTACCAATACTACATAAAAAATACATTTTATGGAGATTTTATGAATATCAAAAATTTATTTAACCAATTATTTGAATACAAAGAGGAAGAAGAATATGAATTTATTTTGCCTAATTCATCCAATAATTTACCAGAATCCAAAAACAATCAGGCAAAACAAAAAATCTTTCCAACACTTTCTGTCAATATTGAATACCTAAAAACAAAGTATAATTTGCTGATCAATAGTGATGTTAAAATTCGAAAATTCGTACTTCCCATTCAAGATAAAAAAGTGGTAGCAGCCCTTCTTTATATTGATGGTATGGTAGATGAGAAAACCATTACGAATTCTGTTTTGCAACCTCTACTTTTGAAAAATTCCATTACCATGCAAGAACAACAAAATACCAACAAACCTGGTAGGATTTCTATTCGAAATCCAAAGCAACCAAAAATCAATTTAGAAAATTTTATTTATAATGGCCTGATTCCCCATAATAGTATTTCCAAAGAAACTGAATTTGAAGAGGTAATTGTTAAAGTAAACGCTGGATTCTGTGCTCTTTTTGTGGACACCATTGCAACAGCTTTTTGTGTAGAAACCAAAGGATTTGAAGGAAGGCAAGTTTCTGAGCCAATTACAGAAAGCATTATTCGTGGGCCACAAGAAGCCTTTGTTGAAAATATCCGAACCAATACTTCCCTTCTTCGAAAAATTATAAACAATGAAAATCTTGTAATTGAAGAAATTGAAGTTGGAAAAATCAGTAAAACAAAAGTTGCTATTTGTTATATTCAAAATATTGCTAATGATGACTTAGTCGGAGAAGTTAAATATCGTATCAATCATCTTAATATTGATTATTTACTGTCTTCTGGTCAATTGGAACAACTCATTAAAGATAACCCAAGTAATACGTTTCCGCAAAACATTGCAACAGAAAGACCTGATAGAGTTAGTTCTTATCTTCTCAATGGTCGTGTTGCCATTGTTGTGAATGGAACTCCTTTTGTTTTAGTAGTACCTGCAGTTTTCATTGATTTCCTTTCTTCTGCGGAAGATAAGAATCTAAATTATCATTTTACCAACTTTTTGAAATTCATTCGAGCAGTTGCCCTATTTTTTGCAATTTTTTTACCAGGACTGTATGTTGCTATTACCAATTATCATCAGGAATTGATTCCATCAGAGCTCTTGTTTGCTATTGCAAATGCCCGTGAGGCTATTCCGTTTCCTGTTATCTTTGAGATTTTAATTATGGAAATTTCGTTCGAATTGATTCGTGAAGCTGGACTCCGTGTCTCCTCTTCTTTTAGTACCACAATTGGTATCATTGGTGCTTTGATTTTAGGAGACGCTGCCGTTTCGGCTAGTATTGTTAGTCCAATTTTAATTATCGTAGTTGCTTTTACTGGAATTTGTGGTTTTGCGATACCAGATTTTTCGCTTACCTCATCCATTCGTATTTACCGATTTTTCTATATTGCACTAGGTTTTTTTGCAGGATTTTTAGGAATTGCACTTGGATTTTTTATCCATTTCATTTTACTGACCAATTTAAGTTCCTTTGGCGTATCTTACTTTGCCCCGTATATTCCTTTTGAGAACTTAAATGAAAACAATGGATATATTATGAAACCTGTCTGGAAACGTGAAAGACGTAGTCATTTCTTAAATACAAAACGTCCAGAAACAGCTGAAAAAATTAGTATGGAGTGGAGGAAAGATGTCAAATAATTATAAAATGAAAAAATATGAAGCCATTTGTCTCATTTTGATTGTAATGGTTAACAAATTAATCTTAAATGTTCCGTACTATATTATCGACTTAACACGGAACTGGTGCAGTGATTAACTTAATTTATATTGGTGTGATTGGCTTGATTTTTGTCCTTTGCCTAAATTATCTATTTCAGAAATTTCCCAATTCAGATATCATTGATATCTCTGAATTTTTAGGTGGCAAGTTCTTAAAAATCATTATGGGAATCATTTTTATTATCTTTTTCTTCCTTGTTTCCTACATCACACTAACCGATTTTGCTAATATGATAAAAACCATTTACTTTGATAAAAGCCCTTTGATTTTTGTTTTATTGTATTTCATGGTTGGAATTATTGTGGCAAACTTTGTTGGATTTAAATCCATTGTTCGTACCATTTGTTTTGTGGTTCCCTTTACTTTAGTGAGTATTATTTTGGCCTTATTGGCTGTATACAATGAATTTTCATTAGACAAATTTTCACCTTTTTTTGGGCATAATATGCAAACCACTTTTTTAAATGGATTATTAAATATTTTCTCTCTTTACATTGTAACGTATTATTATTTTTTAATGCCACTTTTAAAAGATAGTTTCAGTTTTAAAAAAATAACAACAATTTCATACATCATTTCCTGGCTCTTGTTGTTTTTTACCGTTGTCTCGATTCTTACAATCTTTCCAATTACTAACGACACAGAACCTCTTAATTCATTGTATTTGCTCTCTAGAAGAATCGAATTAGGTGACTTTCTGAAGAGTCTGGATGCCCTATTTATCCTATTGTGGCTAATTTCAATTTTCTGTTATCTAAGTGTTAGCATTTTTATGATTCATCGCATTTTCAGAAAATTAACCAATATAACAGATGAAAAAATGATTACTTTATCGACTACCAGTATTTTTTTCGGACTGTGTTTAATACCATTTAATATCGCCATCAGCCGTTTTATGGAAAATACGGTTTATCGCTACTTGATCATTGGATTAATCTTCATTGGGTGTTTTACCATTTTACTTTTGGCAAACTTAAAATTTAAATTTAAGAAAGGGAGTTCTTCACATAAATGATAAAAAAATGTATTTCTTTGGCCTGCCTTTTAGTGATTCTACTAGTCACACTAACTGGTTGCTATGATTCAAATGGAATTGAAAATTTCTATTATATTGTTGCTCTTGGTATTGATAAAGCAGAAGATAATTTAATTGCTCTTAGCATACAAATTGCCAAAACAACTAGTTCTTCTGACGCTGCTACTTCACAATCAAGTGAATATAAAATTTATACCGTAGATTGTGAATCCATTGAATCAGGTATTAATATTTTAAATAATTATTTAAACAAAAAAATTAATTTGTCTCACTGTTCAGCTATTATATTTTCAGAAGAAATTGCAAGAGAAGGTGTAAAAGGCTATATTAATATTTTAGGAAATGATACCGAAATTAGGCCAAGTTGTAATTTGTTGATTAGTTCAGCAAAAGCTTATGATGTTTTGGATAAAGTTTCAAATTCTGGCGAAAGTTTTTCATCTCGTTTATATGAATATATTTTACAATCTGTAGATTATACTGGTTATACGCTTGATTCAACTTTCACCAACTTTTTCTCAAAAATTAATACAGACCAAACCCAAGCAACTGCTATTTACACAGTTGTCAATGATGATACCATCCAAAATTCTGGAGCAGCCATTTTTAAAGATGATATTATGGTAGGCACAATTTCGCCTTTACAGACCATTTCTCATTTGCTTATTACCAATGAATTAAAATCCTGTATGATTAGTATTCCAAGCCCTTTTCAAGAAAATGAATTAGTCGATTTAAATTTAAAAAAATGCACTGGTTCGAAAATGGAGGTTGATTTAATTAATCAAACCCCTTATATCAGCATTGATCTTCCGATTAAAGGTAGTATTAATAGTTCTGGTGAAGCATTTGATTATACCATTCCTGAAAATATCACATTAGTAGAAGAAGCTGCCAATAAATATCTTGAAAGATTAATCAAAGAATATTTATACACCATTTCCAAACAATACAATTCTGACACCGTTGGTTTTGGAGGAATGCTTGCTTCCAAATTTTTAACAACTGATGAGTTTAACAAAATTGAATGGAATAAAATATTCAAAGATTCCTTTTTTACTGTAAAGGTGGATACCCATATTACATCAAGTCATTTGTTTAATAAAGAATAATTTTTAGGAGGAAATATGGTATATTTAGCATTATTTTTATTAATCATTTGTTTTTTCAAAACATTTTATTATGGCGTTTATGAATTTAAGGAAAAACAAAATAAGTCAGGAGGGATTTCAGTTTGTTTACTGGCTCTTCTCCGGACTTATCTTTCCAAGTATTATCCTTTTTACGTACTACATTTATTAATTAAAACAAAACCTTATTGGATAATTTTGATTTCAGCATATTTTTTAGGATCAAATTCTTCATTGTATTCAACTTCATCAAATAACGCTGGCATTTGTTTTTTGAAATACAACAACAATGGAATCATAAATTGTTGGATGGATGGATGAGCATGTTTGTCTGCACGCAAAGCAAAAATATGTCTCCATTCTCTGATATTAGCTGTCATCGTCAATTCAGCTGCAGTACTATGAGGCAATAAGAATCTTAGTTGATCTGGTGTTGCCCCTTTACTTGCCATTTCATGATACGTTTTTTCAATTTGTTCCATGCATTGTTGCCAAGCAAGAAAAAGTTCTTCATCCTCAATATTACAAGGCTCGATAAAAGAGATTTGGTTGCCAAACTTATCTTTACTATAATTACAATAACGTGTACTTTCAATTGAAAAAGAAGCCAATCTATGACGTGTAATATCCTTATAAGCACCAACATCACAACAAATTCGAATGGTTACTTTCTCGTGTTCTAACACCGATTCGTGCCCACGATTTATGCAATTTCTCAAAAAATGATCATAACTATTTTCCTTAATATTTCCTTCTGTACGATAACAATGTTTAGCCGCTCTTTCCAAGCTCTTCATTACTTTTACACCATCTATTTCTGCAAGTTCTACCCATGGTTTGATAATTTTCATTTTTTGTTCCTCCCTTTATTTTTTGTTATTTATTATATATCATATTGGTATTTCTTTTTCAAGAAAATTTATCATTTTTAAAATAATTCCTTAAAAAAAAAGAATCAATGATTGACTCTTTTTTTATTCTCCTCTACCCTCTGGTAATGCTGGATAATCTAACACCACTTTGATTTGCATTATGTATTTTAAAGTTCTAACAAATTTGCTATTTTTAAATTTTTGCCATAAACTTGGTTTTGTTTCAAATCTTGTTTCTTCAAAGAAAGAAACAGTTGCTGGATCTTCTACAGTTTCACTTGGCTGGCTCGTCATTACTTCTTGTAATAATTCAGAAGTAGGTTTTGAAACTTCTGTTTTTTCTAATACAGAATCATCTAACTTCTCAGCAGATGCTGTGGTCTCTCCCGCTTGGATTGGAGCTGGAATATATTTTAATGATTCTGCAATCTCAATTCCAATATAACTTAAAGCTTTTGAACGATCCTCAATTCTTTCCATATCAATTTCAATAAACATATTAGATTCCAAATTTCCAATTTTGGCAGTTACTAACTTTTCTGCTGACTGATATTCTTCTGTTCCTTCTTCTGTTGTATGAATTATTTTCAAAGCTTCTACAATATCTTCTGAATATTTTTTGCGAACCTTTTTTATGATTTCTTTTGCATTTTTAGCATTTGCTTTTACAACTTTTAGAACATCTGTCAAAACATTTGCTAACTTTATATTTCTTTCTCTTTGACGAATCAAATCTTCTACTTTTTTCGTATTTTCTTCAAATTGATTCGTTGCATATTCCACTAAATCATAAGCTGCTTTGTATACTTCTGTTGGGAAATTCTTTTTCTTTGGATATTCCAACAAATAAGTTTTAACTGACTCGACCAAATCCCTAAAATTAGGATCCTCCTCTAATTGTACAATTTGTTTTTTGGCATTTGGATTAATCAATTTTTGAATTTTATCTATATTGGATAATATTTTTTCTTCCGTGATAACCATTTTCACGTTTACTATGCCTGATTTTTGAAAAAATGACATTGTAAACTTACCTCCTTAGTTTAATTTTGTATTTTTATCATACATTTTCTAACTATATTTATTATATCTTCTTTTTTTTAAAAATACAAGTAATTTTCGACTTTTTTATATTACATTTGTGTAACATTTTGCAGCTTTTTGTAATATTTTTGTAACATTTGTCATTTTGTTACTTATGCATCCATTCCCATTTTCTTTAATTCTTCAAAACGTTTTACTTTTTGTGTTGTTGTTTTAATCAACTCATCTTGGGTTAAAATCAGCTCTTTTACATATTTGTAAGTAGGCATTTTTTTATTGATTTCTTTAATTTGTTTCCAAATTTTTTCATGGATTTCTGTTTCTTTTTGTAAACCAAATTCATTTTGCATTACTTCTATGTCATAAACTACTTTGGTTGCTAATTTTAAGTCAACTTTATCCTCTTTTTCTGGTTTTCCAAAAACAAATGATTCTTTGACACCTGGAATATCATTAATCATTGCCTCAATTTCTTCTGGATAAATATTTTTGCCATTTTTCAAAACAATCACATTTTTCTTTCTTCCTGTGATAAATAAAAATCCATCTTGATCAAAATATCCCAAATCTCCTGTATAAAACCATCCATCTCGAATCACTTCAGCTGTTGCTTCTTTATTATCAACATAACCTTCCATAACAGTGTCACCTTTTACCGCAATTTCACCAATTCCTTCTTCATTTAAATCCACAATTTTTACTTCCAAACTTGGAAATACTTTTCCAATTGAGCCATATTTTACAACTGTTTTATGTTCTGCAGAAATAACAGGTGATGTTTCTGTTAAACCATACCCTTGATAAGTATCAATTCCTAAATCATTTAAGCCCTTCTCCATTTTGGGGTCAAAAGCAGCAGCACCAGCTACGAACAAGCGTAAATTTCCACCTAATGAATCATGGATTTCTTGGAAGATTTTCCTACGTCTATCAATGCCAATTTTTCTTAAAAAATTACTAATTTTAAGACCCATCTGGACTTTTTTCATGAGCCCTTTTTTCTCAATATTTTGCATAACTCTTTTATACAAACTTTCAAAAAGAACTGGTACAGAAATCATCACACTTGCCTTATATTCTTTAATATTATCTGCAATATGACGAATGCCCTCACAATACGTAATGGTTGCTCCCACATAAATCGGATACAGAAAACCAACGGTACATTCATACGTATGATGGAGTGGCAAGAAAGATAAAATCGTATCTTTTTCATTCACATCAAAAACAGACGCAATATCATATAAATTCGTACAAATATTTTTATGAGATAAAGCAACCGCTTTACTTTTTGAAGTCGTTCCTGAAGTAAATAACATAATAGACATTTTTTCATTATCTACTTCACTATCGAAAAAAAGACGGGAACCATTTTTCATCAAATCCTTACCAATTCGTAGCAATTCTTTTTGCGAATACACTTCCTTTGTACTTTCTTTGGCATCCATTGAAATGAAAAATTGAATTTTGCCAATTTTCTCTGTTCTTATCTTTTCCATCGTTTCCTTGTACTTATCAGAATAAAAAACTGCTTCTGCTCCAGAAGCTTCTATTAAATTCATAATTTCGATTTCTGATAAGGAACGATCCAGTGGTACAATCACACCAGTTCCATTCACTGTTGCAAAATACGTTAGCGTCCATTCATAACGATTTTCTGAAATAACTGCAATTCTCTTATTTTTCAAACCCAAACTAATCATCGCTGTTCCCAAAGCATTGATTTCTTCGATGTATTCTTGATATGTTTTCTGTGCCAAAACACCTGGTGTTTCCGTTTTAAATCGGAAAGCAACATTGTTTTGATACAAACGCTGGGTTCGATTCAATAACTCTTTCAAATTAGCCACCTTTTCAATTTCATATAATCTTTTACATCCTTTATGTATTGTTGTATCCATTTTTTAATCCTTTCTAATTTCTAATTTATTCAACAAGGTTTCTTCATATTCTTGTTGTAATTTGGGAATATCAAATTCTTCTGTTTTTCTTCGATAAATCAATGTCGAACAAGTCAGTGAAAAAATTTCACAAGCAAGTACTTCTGCATCACATAACTTAATGTCCCCTTTTTGGAAACCTTCTTGCACAATATTTTGAATTACTTTGATGTATTCAATCACCTTCTCTTTACACAAAACATTTCTTGGCTCATTTCCCCATACCTGACTCATTACAATTGTTAAAACATTTTCATATTTTTTGATTCCTTTTAACTGAATCAATACAATCGCTTTCAATTTTTCAATGGTTGTATCACATTTGGATGTTTTAATTTCAATACTGTTTTTCAATAATTTCATTCCCTCTTCTACTAGAAAATTAAAAATCTCCTCTTTGCTGGAAAAGTGATAATATAACGTTCCTTTGGCCACACCAACCGTAGCCGTAATTTCTTCAATACTCGTTGCCTCATACCCTTTTTCTGAAAATAATTTCATGGATGTTTCAAAAATTTTTCGCTTCGTTTTTTTCATCTAAACTACCCCTTTACAAAACAAGTCCTACTGCCTCAAACAGGATTCCGAACAAAACACCTGTTCCGTATAATAAACTCACAATTTTGATATTGTCTTTTCTTGGTTTATTTTCCTTCCATAAGACCAACAATCCAATTCCTGACCCAACCAGCAAACCTGCCAACATCGTTCCTGCTGATATCATCTTACCAAGGTATAATTCTGCCAAAATAACAGAAGAGGCACAATTTGGAATTAACCCAATCATACCTGCTATCACAGGACCTAAAACAGGTCGATTCAAAATCAAATGAGCAATTGTTTCTTCCCCCAAAATAGCAATCATCCCATTTAAAATAAAGGTGATTAGGAAAATAAATAGGGTGATATTAACGGTATGTTTCACAGAAGATTTAAGCATTCCATTTTCACAGTGACAATGTGCCTGTTCACACATCGTATGAATTTCATGTTCTTCTGTTTTTTTCGGAAACATCAAATCAATCAGTATGCCCATCACAACACTAACACCAATTTTTAAACCCACAATTTTCAAAATGACAAAAATAGGAACTGCTTCTGACAAAAAAACAGGTATCATCTCATCTGAAGTGGATAAATAGACAGCAATTAAAGTACCCAAAGTAATCACACGTCCCACATACAAATTGGTAGCAGAAACTGAAAATCCACATTGCGGAAAAGCTCCCAAAATCCCACCAATCATTGGTCCCCATTTGCCAGATTTTTGCATATGTTCCTTATGTTTATCCGATGTTTTATGTTCCAAATATTCCATAATAAAATACGTTGCCCACAAAAATGGAATTAATTTGATGCTGTCTAAAACAGAATCCATTAAAATATCTAACATTTCAAAACCCCTACTTTTATATTTTTCGATACAAGAATAACGCAATTCCAATTCCTATAATACTGGCAATATTGATTCTAACCATCAAGCCAAACGTGACTTTTAAAATGCTTAAATTCAATACAAGCGGACTTTCCAAACCAAATTCTTGACCAAATCCAAGCCACCAAAGCCAATCCACACGTGATGCCAAATCTCCCAAAAGTCCACCAATTACTAATCCTGACAAAATAAATATCAATAAAATCCAAATACTTTTATCTCTTGTAGCCATTTTTACCTCCAACTTTTGTACTTTTTCTATATTTACTTTTCTATTATATCTTTTAATTGCAAATTTTTCAAGCTTTTTTCGGGAAATATCCATAGAATTCTAAAAAAACCAAAAAATGCTTTTTCAGGCCTTTTTTCAAAATTTGAACAAAAATCATTAAAAACTCAAACAAATCGCTCTAAGGTGCCTTTTTAAGGTTTTTAGATACATAAAAAAGCATGGTATGAGAAAAATGTTTTTTTCAAATTCAACCTATTTTTCATCTAAAAATACCTACTTAAAATAGTAAATTTTATCAGACATTAATTATCTAAAAAATACTTTGTTCCTTTTTTCCGTTTTTACATAAAACATCAAATAGAAGGGAAACATGTAATAACATCACATGTTTCCCTTCCTATTTCTGTTAAAAAATCATTTAGAAATATTTCTGGAACCTAGCTTCGGCCACATCTCGATTCCAATTTCCATCAAAATATGGATTCCATGACACATAATCAAACAGATTGTTCAACTCTTCAAGTGGCATATTTTTATATTTGACGCCATCAATTACATAGTCAATAATAATATTCGTTGCCACCTTTGTTCCATACTTCCTCAATTCCTGCATGAACTGAATTGCTGCATTTGTTTGAGTAACCGAACGATTCATTGCCACCAGTATTTTTTCTTCCATACTTTGAATCGGACAATGGAAATTTTTCAAAAGTCCTTGTTTAGCAATTTTAAGCAACTCGTCTCTGCAGGCAATTGCGGTTTGCGGTTCGATATTTCTGATCGAAATCTGCTTTTTCACAAAATCAACTATATGACACCATTTTTTCACCTGCTTGACAGTTGGGCTGTCTGAGATGATAACAACATCTTCATGGGTCAAATATTCATTAACTTGCTCTTGGGGATCAACTTCAAAGCTCTCCCCCCGTGTGTCCCGGATTGTGCAATATTTGCACTTTCCATGACATCCTGCACCGATTTTCAGCCAATAATTTTGACGAAACAAATTTCCTTGAGCATACTCATCTGTTTCATCCATTTCTTTAACCCAAAATGGTTTCGCATAAACTGTTTGTTTCTTTGCCTCTTCCAAAATTGGTTGGTTAATAACCCGCACAACATCCAGCCTTTTAATAAACTCTGGTAACTGAATGTCAAATCTTTGTGCTAAACAGCCAGACATATAAATTGTCGCCAGCGGATTTTCTTCTTGCAACCTTTCCGCAATCCGAATATCGTTTAAAATCGCCAAATCAGTAACTTGACAACCTAAAACAATCACCGATTTTGCTTCTTTTGGATTCAACGTACAAATTTGCTGCTTTCCAATGTTCTTACTCAGCCAGCTTAAAAAATCTGTATAAACTGACAAACAAGCTGCTGACTCGCAATAAATTGGATATTCAACATCCTGTACTTCATAGATTTCCCGTTTTCCAAATCGATTTTCAACAAACTTCATAATGTTTCCTCCTAACTTTAGGTGTGGTTTTTTAGTTAATCCAATTTCATTTATTATATATCATATTTTACATAAAACGTCAAGCACCCCTTTAAAATTTATGTAAATTGATATAGTATATCTGAATCTGTGAAGTAACATTAGAAAAATCTGTAAAGGCATTATTACTAATGTGTTTACAGATTTTATCTATTCTGTTATCAATTTTTTAAATTTTAAGTTTACGGATTCGAAATCATCCCATCACAAATTAAATCTAAAAATGTTCTTCTCCTTTACTCCTCCAATATTGATTTCACAATTCCCTTGTCAATCGTATTTTCAAAAATATTTTTCAAAATAATCAGCACAATTGGTCCTACTAACATTCCGTGTAACCCCCATAATTTTGAAACCTGTATACATGGCAATCAGTGTAAATAGCGGATGTACGCCAATTTTGCTACTCACAATTTTGGGCTCCAAAAATTGTCTTACAACCGATACCAAAACATACAATCCCAAAATCGAAAAAGCAACCGAATATTCTTTATTCAAAAACAAAATGATGCTCCATGGTACCATTACTGTTCCAGAACCCAAAATAGGAAGTGCATCTACAAATCCAATAAATAACGCCATTAAAAGCGGATAACCAACATTCATGCCCATTAAATAAAAAACATTCAATCCCATCAACACAATCACAAATGAAATACCAATTAGCTTAATTTCTGCTTTCAAATAGCCCCCCAAAGAAGCTGTTATTTTCTGCACTTTTGTATTCACTTTACCCAATATTTTTTTGGGAATATGATGTTCCATTCGATCCCAAATATAAATTTTATCAGAAGTAATAAAATACGTTGACAAAATCGTAATAACAGCATAAATCAAAATCGTAGGAATGGATTTTAAACCTTCAAGCAACCTCGTTAATGTATTTTTCAAAAAGGCAATGATTTGATTGAAGGCGTCAGAAGAGGTGGATTGAATCATTTGTTTTACATTTTCTGACAATTTATCCATATCAATTTTTTTAAGTAGAGAATTACTCCACTCAATGGCTTTTTCTAAGTATGTATTCAAAGCCCCCAATAAATTTGTACTCTCTGCAATAAGACTTACTGTTCCCCAGGCCACAAGTCCTATCAAAATAGCAAAAACCGTAACAAGCACTAAAATACTGCTTGTCTTCCTACTTAAATTACTTTTTTTATGAATCCATTTAATCAAAGGTTCCACAAGCAAAGAAATAATATAAGCAATCAAAAAAGGAACATAAAACATAAAAAGTTTTGCTGCCATTATAAATAAAAGAAAAATAATCACTAACCAAAAAACCTTTTTTATCATTGTTTTATATTCCAATTTCAACACACTCCTTTTACTAATGATTGTGATGTTTGCAATCACAAATACATTCCATCGTATCTCCCACTTCTTGTGGCTGTACCTTTTGGCTTTGCGCTAAATCCCCAATTGTAAGCATTCCCACAATTTGGTTATTCTCAATAACGGGCAATCTTCTAATCTGATTGTGAGACATCGTTTCTGTTGCAGAATCTAGTTCTGTATCAGGGGTTGTTTTAATAACATTGGTTGTCATGATATCTGAAACTTTGGTCTGACTACAATTCTTATTAGTAGCCACACATCTTGTGATAATATCACGATCGGTTACAAATCCAATCACATTGTTTTCTTGATTACAAATTGGAACACATCCAACATCATTTTCTTGCATCAATTTTGCAATTTCATTTAACGTTGTATCAGAAGTAGCTCTGACAACTTTTTTACACATACAATCTTTTACTCTCATTTTCATTCTCCTTCTTTTTGATTCCTATATACAGTATGTGCAAAATTTTGAGAATTATACTACAGAAACATGTTTCCTGTCATATTGCTATTTGGTACATTATTTTGCATCATCATTGGATTGGAAGGATTTTGTCTTTGCGTATTTATTTCATTTAAAATCATAATTTTAATCAAATCTTTTAACAATGTGTTTTGCGAATCTGTTGTGCTATTTGTAGTAGTAGTAGCAGTTTGTCGGGACGTGGGTGTGTTCCTTTCGCAATTATTTGTACTTTCACTTGATGCATGATTTGCAACTCTTTCATTACTTTTCACTTGAATATCTCCTTCTACAATATTGTAAACTGTATCTACCATATTATTTAAGTTTTCTTCTGTTAAATAGCCCCTATTTTGATTTGCCAAAACTTGTGATACAACTGGCGAAATAATGCGATACACTGCTGGATACATCGCATTCAAATTAGGTGGCTGAAACTGAGCCATCTGAGGATTCATCACCCCATTTTGATTGGCATATGGACTCGCCACATAAGGATTAAATCCCATATTGGGTGTTTGATTATAATAATTCAAATCTTGCATATAATTTCCATTTTGATAATACATCGTTTTTACCTCCTTTTTATTGCTTTAAGCACTATCACTATATGCAAACAATCAAAAATTTAGACCAAAAAAGACGCATTTCCTGCGTCTTTTACTATCTTTCTCTTACTTGTTGTTCTCTTTCTCTGTCTCTTACTTCCATTTGTAGTACTTGGCGTCCCTCCGATGGATTCACTCCAAGTGCTTTGGCTAAATTTGTTTCTTGCCCTACTGCCAATTTCTCTCCTTTGATGGTAGCATCTGGTATTGTCAAACCAGCTCTTTGAGCCACAATTGCTTGAACATTAGTTGTGGAAAAATGAGAAGAGGAACTTTCTAATATGTCTCTAATTATTTTTTCAAAATCCTCTAACTCACTCGGTTCATAAGGTATTTCTGATGATGGTAAAATCAAATCCTCTTTCAACTCTTCTTTCTCTTGTGAAAGTTCTGGTTGCTCTCTTTCTGGAATGTTTTCTTCTTCCTGTTGTTCTTCTAAAAAAGGTTCATCGCTCATTGGTTTATCCAAATCTTCTTCTACGACTTCTCTTGTTTCCTCAAAATTCTCTATTTCTGGTTCAGCAGTTTCTCTTTCTTCCTCTTCTTGTTCTTCTCGTTCGGTTGCTTCTTCTGGTGATAATTCAGGTTCATTTTCTGGCGTCTTCTTTTCTTGTGCAACTGCAAAATATTCTGTTTCCTCATTTTCTAGTGGTTCTATAATTTCTTCCTTTTCTTCTGGTAGTTCTTCTTTTGATTCTGGCTCAATATAGGATAACAATTCCTCAATTCCTTCTTGCAAATACCATTCAATATCTCTGATTCTAGTCTCCAAGCGGCTTACTTCTAAGTCCATTGAATCAGCTCCAGCATGATACTTCTTGGAAACTTCTGCCTCCAACTTTTTATAAATTTCCTCGAGAACGCCTTTTTTGAGCATCAATTCTTCACGAAATGCCTGTAACTCTGTTTCATTTTTTTCACCAGACATAATTTCTTGCGATATCTCTGATATTCTTTCTTTTACTTTTGTTTCTTCATTCATCCTTATAACTCCTTCATTTTAAGCTAGTTTTTCTAATAAATTATCAATCTCTTGTTTAACTTCTATTTTTTCATCATCCAATCGTTTTAAAACATGATTCAAATCTTCGATGGATAACGAATTTAAATTGATAAATTCTCCATCTAATACAATACTATCTATATTTTCCATCATTTTTCTCCTTATATCATTTGCTCAAATATTCGATTCGTTTCTGATTTGGCTTGCTTAATTTTGGCAACAAAAGTAAGGGTTTTTTGGCCAATCTCATTTACGATATCTGGTAATTTACTATCCATCATATCTAATTCAACGTTAATTGGTTCTACCACATAACTATTGAACTTTGTTTTACCACTCCATAAATTTCTAATTTTTTGGAACATCTTTTGAATTGCCCCTTCTTCTTTCAAAGAAATCTGAGTTGATTTATCTCCAAATAATGCATTTAGTTGTTTTTCAAAATGAACAACACAATTCTCTAAATCTTTCTCACATCGGTTAATTATTAAATCATAATTATTTTTCTTCTGCAAACAAGCTTTGACTTTTTGATGGTATTCCTCAGCTTTGTTTATATTGGCTTGTTCCATTAATTTTTGCTTGATATCAGAACATTTCTTCAAATTGGTAATGGCAATTTTTTGATTGCATTCAGCTTCTTGTAATTCCAAATATACGTTTACATATAATTCCTTATAACTGCTTATCATTTGCAACAACTGTTCTTTGTATTTTTGTATCATATTTTGATAAAAATCTTCATAATTCTCTAACTTTTGACCATAAAATTCGGCTTGTTCTTTAAAATTAGATTCTAAGGATTGCAATTTTTGATCCAGCATGTTTTCTGTCGTTTTTTGAAAAATAACGGCTAAAACTTTTGATTTTTTGATTTCTAATTTGTTTAATTTTGTCAACTTGTCCATTAAAATAGCATTGTTTTCCATTTCTTCCATCTAATTTTCTCCTATCCTTCATTTGTATTTACTATTATTATATACAAAATAAAAAAAAAAGCAATAGTTTTTTGCTATTACTTTTAATATTTTTTTATACCCCATATTTTTTCTTAAATTTATCAGCTCTTCCGCCTGTTGTATTTTGTTTTAAATTTCCTGTCCAAAATGGATGACATTTTGAGCATACATCAACTTTCATTTCTGCTTTTGTTGAATTTGTCTCAATTACATTTCCACAAGCACAGATAATCTTAGAAACCACATAATTGGGTTGTATTTCTGTTCTCATTTTCTTCACCTCTCTTTTTCTTGTTTTTTACAATATATTTTATCATACCATATTTTTTTTCAATTTGCAAGCCTTTTTTAATAGATTACCACAATTGAATTATTGTTCTCATTCGCTTGGGTTTCTTCAGGCTTTGCCTGATTTGTGTTTTCTTTTACAACAGAAGAGTTATCCGTTACTGGTTCGGTTTTATTATTGTTTGTCTCTAACATATCAATGATACTGCTTTGATTTTGTACACTTTTTAGCTGAAATTCTAATGGTTTTCTGCTAATCAATTTATGCATAACATTATAAACGCAAAAAAGAATACAAACCACCAATAATGCTTTTTTCCAAATTTTAGCTAACATAAAAATCTCCCTTCTGTAACCATTTTACTTTTCTATTTATTATTATATATTTTTTTAAGAAAAAAGTCAATACCAATCTTAAGTTTTGATATTTAGCATCTAACTAGCTGACAACATTTTCTCAACATGCCCATAAAGCCACCTAGAATCAATTTTACGACATTTTTGGCCATACTGGTGTTTTATGTCTACTTTTTGTTTTAATCCCCCTTCTAGGCGATTTTAACGCTTTTCCCAAAAAACCATTTCTTTGACACCCTATCTTTTTATGCCTCTAAAAAATCCAAAAAAATACCATACATCGATTTTTTTGGATTTTTAGTCATTTTACTCTATTTTTTAAAAAAACTGGCTTAAAATGCGTTTTCGTTTATTTCATTGCCTCGTAAACCGCAACTGAAACAGCTACTGTAGCTCCAACCATTGGATTGTTACCCATTCCAATTAATCCCATCATTTCAACATGGGCTGGAACAGATGAACTACCTGCAAATTGGGCATCTGAGTGCATTCTTCCCATGGTATCTGTCATACCGTAAGAAGATGGACCTGCTCCCATGTTATCTGGATGAAGTGTTCTTCCTGTTCCACCACCAGAAGCAACTGAAAAATATTTTTTACCTTGTTCAATGCATTCTTTTTTGTAAGTACCTGCAACTGGGTGTTGGAATCTCGTTGGGTTTGTTGAATTTCCTGTGATTGAAACATCTACTTTTTCATGATGCATAATCGCAACACCTTCTCTTACTTCATCTGCACCATAACATTTTACTTTGGCTCTTGGCCCGTCGGAATAAGCAGTTTCTTTTACAATTTTTAATTTTCCTGTAAAGAAATCAAATTCTGTTTCAACATGAGTGAAACCATTGATTCTGGAAATGACTTGTGAAGCATCTTTTCCTAAACCATTTAGAATGACTCTTAATGGTTTTTTTCTTGCTTTATTGGCATTGTTAGCAATACCAATGGCACCTTCTGCTGCAGCAAAACTTTCATGTCCTGCTAAGAAAGCAAAACAATCTGTTTCATCTGATAAAAGCATAGCTCCCAAATTTCCATGTCCTAAACCAACTTTTCTATCATCTGCAACAGAACCAGGAATACAAAAAGATTGCAATCCTTCTCCAATTGCTTTTGCAGCATCACTGGCTGTTTTTACTTCTTTTTTAATGGCAATCGCTGCCCCTACTGTATATGCCCAACATGCATTTTCAAAGCAAATTGGTTGAATGTTTCTGACAATTTCAGCCACATTTAATCCTTTGTCTTCGCAAATTTTCTTTGCTTCTTCCAAAGAAGAAATTCCATTATCACTTAAACATTTATTGATTTGGTCTATTCTTCTTTCATAACTTTCAAATAAAGCCATTTTTATTTCCTCCTATTTATAAAATTTTTGTATCAAATTTTTCGATAAAATCATTCCATACTCTGATATGTTCTTTTTTAATCTTTCGATCAATATCGATTGCTGTCTCTTCTCTATCGGTATGCGTTATTCGTTTTCTATCCTTTAACATATTCCCTACTTTTTATTATGAGTAGGTTTTTTATACCAATCGTTATCATCTTTGAAATGATAAAAATAATCAAATACATTAAAGTCATTAGATTCACTATTCATACAAAAGGTTGAATTATGTCTAAATATTGATAGAAATCTAAATTTTACTCCTTACGTGGATCAATCTTTTTGACTGCTTCATCAAATCGACCATATTGTCCTGAAGCTTTTTCGATAGCTTCCATTGGCTCGATTCCTTTTTTGATATTTTCCATCATTTTTCCTAAATTTACATATTTATAACCGATGATTTCATCGTTTTTATCCAAACCAATTTCTGTTATGTAACCTTCTGCTAATTCCAAATATCTTGGACCTTTGATGTTTGTTGAATAAATCGTTCCAACTTGACTTCTATGTCCTTTTCCTAAATCTTCCAATCCTGCTCCAACGGGAAGTCCTCCTTCTGAGAAAGCAGATTGGCTTCTACCATAAACGATTTGCAAAAATAGTTCTCTCATTGCTGTATTAATTGCATCACAAACCAAGTCTGTGTTCAAGGCTTCTAAAATTGTTTTTCCAACTAATATTTCTCCTGCCATTGCTGCTGAATGTGTCATTCCTGAACAGCCAATTGTTTCAATTAATGCTTCTTGTATTATTCCTTCTTTGATATTTAAAGTAAGTTTGCAAGCTCCTTGTTGAGGTGCACACCATCCAATTCCATGAGTCAAACCAGAAATATCTTTCACTTCTTTGGCTTTTACCCATTTTCCTTCTTCTGGAATTGGTGCTGGGTCGTGTTTTGCTCCTTTAGCTACTTTACACATATGTTCTACTTCTTCTGAATAAATCATATTTACCTCCTTGTGATTTTTTATTTCGCCTAAAACTTAGACATTTGTATTGTATCACAAAAAAAACTTGGTTTCAAGCAAAAATGACAGATTATTAAAAATTTTAGAAATTAACCAAACAAAAGAAAAGGAAATCTGCTTTTACACAAATTTCCCTTTCTCTATGACTTAAAATTTAGTCAACTGGTTGGCAAAAATCCGTAAAATCAAAATTAGTATTAACACTGATTTGGATTTCACTTCCTTCAACCACGGTAATTTCTACCCCATCTACACAGTTTTTACAAACTCTCAAATTTGCTTCCCATTCAGCATAAGTTTCATGCTTTTCAGTATCCTTTTGCCGCATTGACATATGGCATTTGCAAACTTCAGGAGCAATTGATTCTTGTGTTTCTGCAAGCATTTCAAAAATATCACCATTCAAAAAAAACTGAAATGACATGACATCTTTTCCTTCATGCACATAATATCTGCATAAACCAACACATTCCGTGCATTCTTTGATTTCTCTTAACCGGGCCACATACAACTTTGTATTCATGCCAACCATCCTTTCTCTAAAACCAATATTTATTTGCAACTTAATTATTATATCATAAAAAATATCTTTTTTCAATCTTTTTTTATGTATTTGGGTAAAATTGTTAGATTTAATAAAAATGATTACTAAAATCATAAAAAACATAAAATTTTTTTAACTTTTGACTTACAATAAAACCCAGGTAGTAGCTATTATGAAGTGGTCAATGAAAAGTAGACACAAAAATCTACTTTCATTTTACCACTTCACACTATTACCTGGGTTTTTATTTTATATTACCTTTTTTTCTCTCCTATTTTTAAGCAACATCATTTATCTTAACATCTCTTACATGTTCAATTTTCTCCCATTTGGTGTTTGGTTTAATTAAACATTTAATGTTAATCAAAATCCAAGACCCCAAAAACAATGGATAACACAACAAGCCCAAAGCCATTGTTTTGATACTTCTTTTGTCAAGTAACATTACAATTGTTGCTGTTCCGATTGGTAAAATAAAGGTTGCTACTAAGTACCTAATATAATTCAAAATCAAATCTGCAATTTCCATTTCATTGCCAACATACATTAATGTGTTAACACCCAATAATAAAAATGTCAAAATCATCATTGGAATGCCAAACATATATAATAAACCATCAAAATTCATAAGTGTTTTATGTTTCTTGACACCATCAGCTAAATCCTTGGTGTAATGTTTCATACATTGTAAATGTCCCACTGTCCAACGAGAACGTTGGGACCAACTTTGGGTAAAAGCAACTGGTTGTTCATCATATACAATGGCATCTTTGGCCCACCCTAACTTTCTTCCTTTTGCAATATTCATCAGTGAAAATTCAATATCTTCTGTTAATGTAATGGTATTCCAGCCATTTGGTTTGACAACATCAAATTTCACCATAAAGCCTGTTCCGTTAATCAATGGTGATAAACCTAAATTATATCTTGCTAAATGATAAAATTTATTCATCATCCAATAAAAAATTGCATAACCAGAAGCAATCCACGAATCTGTTGGATTTTTAATATCACGATATCCCTGCACTACTTCTTCTCCTTGACACAATTTTTGATTCATATTTTTTAAGAAATTTTGATCAACTATATTGTCTGCATCAAATACACAAAATGCATCATAATCAGCATTTTCTTGGATTTTCTGTTGCAAAAACCAGTTTAAAGCAAAACCTTTGGTTTTTTGAGTTTCATTGAACCTTTTTAATACAATTGCACCTGCTTGTTTTGCAATATTGGCTGTATTATCTGTACAATTATCTGCAATGACATAAATATCATATAATTCTTTAGGATAATCTTGCTGTTTCAAACTTTCTACTAAATTGGCCACAACTGCTTCCTCATTATGAGCTGGTATGATTGCCATAAATTTATGATTTTTCTGAACCACCAATTTTTTTTCTTTCAATTTAATTAACGCACAAAAACTAATTACAATTTGATATAACCAATAAATTGTAATAATCCAAATCAAAGCTTGCTGTAATATATATAAATACTTCATTTTTTCTCCTTTTTTCAAACAAAAAATATCCTTATTATTAATTATAACAAGATTCAAATAAAATTTCAAGTAGTTTTTAACATTTTTTAGCAGATTTTCTTAACATTTTCTTAACATTATTATATGAATTTATTAAAAAAATAGTATGAAAATTTTGAAAAATTTTTATTTAAAAAAATGAAAAAACCAATAGCGCCAAATGCACTATCGATTTTTTCATTTTTACCAATGTATTTTTAAAATTTTATTCATACAAATCTTTTTTGCTTAAATTAATTCGACCCTGTTCATCAATCTCAACAACTTTTACTGTCACTTCTTCTCCAACTCTTAAAACATCTTCTACTTTATTAATTCGTTCTTTTGAAATTTTAGAAATATGAAGCAATCCTTCTTTTCCACCACCTAAGTCAATAAAAGCTCCAAAAGTTGCAATTCTAACTACTTTTCCCGTATAAATTCCATCTTTCTCAATTTCCCTTGTGATTTCTTCAATCATAATCTGAGCAGCTTCTGCTTCTTCATTTGAAGCCGAATAGATAAAAATTCTACCATCTTCTTCAATATCAATCTTAACACCAGTTTCTTCAATGATTTTATTAATCACTTTTCCACCTGTTCCAATAACATCACGGATTTTTTCTGGATCAATTACCATATTGATGATTCTTGGGGCATATTCAGAAATTTGGTCACGTGGTTTCTCAATTTGTTTTAACATAATTTCATCCAAAATATAAGCCCTTGCTTTTTTGGTTCTACGAAACGCCTCTTCAATAACTTCATAAGACAATCCATCTACTTTGATATCCACCTGAATAGCTGTAATTCCATCTTTGGTTCCACCAACTTTAAAATCCATATCTCCAAAGAAATCTTCAATTCCTTGAATATCTGTAATCACAACGTAATTTTCTGGATTTTCTTCATCGGTAATCAAACCTGTTGAAATACCTGCTACTGGTTTCTTAATCGGAACACCAGCATCCATTAAAGCCAAGGTAGAACCACAAATACTTCCTTGTGAAGTCGAACCATTAGAACTCAAAATCTCTGATACAACACGAATGGTATAAGGGAACTCTTCTTTGCTTGGAATCACTGGAAGAAGAGCTCTTTCTGCTAACGCACCATGTCCAATTTCACGACGTCCTGGTCCACGAGAAGCTTTTGCCTCCCCCACACTATAGCCTGGAAAATTATAATGGTGAATATAACGTTTTGATTCCTCTGTGTCTAATCCATCTAAAACTTGTTCTTCACTTGCTGTTCCCAAAGTAACAATCGACATCACTTGGGTTCTACCACGAGAAAATACTGCACTACCATGTGTTCTTGGCAAGACTCCCACTTCACATGAAAGGTCACGAATATCATAAATTCCCCTTCCATCTACTCTTTTTTGCTCTTCCAAAATCAACTTACGAACTGTCTTTTTCTCCAATTTATAAATGGCATCTGCAACTGCTCTTTTATCTTCTTCTAATTTTTCTTCTCCAAATTTTTCAGCATACCAATTCTCTACATCAACTGTAAATTGGTCAATTTTGCTATCTCTTTCTGGCTTGTCTGCTGTTTGAACATCTTGTTTCATACGATTGCCAAATTCATCTGCCACTTTTTTATAGATTTCTTCATCTACTGTAAAATGTGTATATTCAAATTTTTGTTTTCCTATTTCCTCTTTCATTTTTAAAATAAATTCACAGATTTTTTTGATTTCAACATGTGCCTTTTTGATGGCTTCTAGCATTGTTTCATCTGGAATTTCATCTGCACCAGCTTCAATCATTGCAATTTTATCCATTGTTCCTGCAACGGTTAAAGTTAAACGACTGTTTTCTCTTTGTTTTTCCGTTGGATTAATGATAATCTCATCATTTACATAACCAACAGCAACAGAACCAGTTGGTCCTCCAAATGGAATATCTGAAATGGAAAGTGCTACTGATGAACCAATCATGGCACAAATTTCTGGTGAACAGTCTTGATCAACAGATAAAACCAAACAACTGACTACAACATCATTTCTAAAATCTTTTGGAAATAAAGGACGAATTGGTCTATCAATAACTCTTGATGTCAAAATCGCTTTTTCTGTTGGCCTTCCTTCTCTTTTTTGAAAACTACCTGGAATCTTACCAACTGCATACAATCTTTCTTCATAATCCACTGATAAAGGGAAAAAATCAATTCCTTCCTTTGGTTCTTTAGAAGCTGTTACATTCACTAATACAACTGTATCCCCATAACGAACGGTTACACTTCCATTTGCCAAACCACAATATTTTCCTGTTTCAATTGTCAACTTTCTTCCTGCCAAATCCATACTATACTCTTTTGGTTCCATAAATTACCTCCTAAAAATTATTTTTCACTACTTATTTGAAAGGTAACCTCTGTAAAATTTAAAAAACTTTCCACCTATCTTATTTTAAATTTTACACAAGCTACTATTTCAAATAAATAATTGTTTTTATTTTACTACATTTTTTTCAAAAAAGCAAGTAAAATTTGGGAAAAATAAAAAAGTCCCATTTTGTATTAAACCCAAAAAGTTAAACCGTAAAAATTAGGCAATTTTTCTATAAAATCTCCCCAGTATCTCATTCAGATACTGGGGAATCCAAAATACTATATTTTAAAACTATGCCAAGTTATTCAAAACCAATTCTTCATAAAAATCAAGTTTCACTCCACTTTCTTTCAACTTTGTTAAAACAGGAAGTGGATTTACAATCTGTTTTGACGGCTCCTTTAATGTTTCACACATAAGTTTCAGCATATCCAAACGCATATCCAATGGGAGAGAACAATACAGTTGCTCTGTTCTTAATTCAGATGCATTCCGCAAAAGTTTCTGTTTACCTGATGTCTCCAACATGCCATACAATTTCACCAAACTTTCTTTTGTCAACTGGCCAATCAGATCAACTTCATAAAACATCGCTCTTTCAAAAAACTTTACCATCTCTTCCTCTGGCAAATTCTCAATTGAAAAAGGTTTGGTAGTTCCTCTTCTTAACGCCAGAAAACTACTTTTTTCCAGCACATCACACTGTTTTGCTCCTGCAACCTTTTGGCAAACAGCTAAAGCATCCTCTGCCTCCATGCATTGTAAAACCATGGTTGCCATTTCTGATTCTGCCCATTCCATAACCTTGGCAAGCAATTCTACTGGCAATTGCCTCATATGATATTGAATAAAAGCACCAACTCCTTCATTCTGCCTGCTCATTTCCTCAACAATACGCAAGAATTCATTTCCATTTAATTCCAAGCAAGTTTTAATCATCGCAGGATATTCCTGAATTAGTTGTTCTTTCAATTCCCTATCAGCTATCCTGAAAATTCGATAAGCCCCATTTAAATCTGAACTTTCTTCTGAAATACCAGAAAATAAAACTTGTTTTCTTACTTGTGACATTCTTTTCAATGTTTCCCTAAGCATTTCTGGATTTTCTTCCAAAACGCCCGCCAAAACGAAAAAAGAAATGTTCTCCAATAAATTGCTTTTCTGATAATCACGCAGTTGGTTCATCAATTCGTTGGCATTTCGTTGAATCAGAGCTATTCTCAGAAGTTCTTCCTGTGAAGTCAGAGAGAGCCAATCCCATATCTCGTTTAAATCTGCTTTTTTCCTGACAAGCTTTTTTTCCCGTTGATATTTCCATTTTAACGTTTCTAATGCCTTTTCCTTGTAGAGATCCATAGTATTTCTCCTTTCCAAAATTTCGTGTTATACGAAGTAACAATTGGATTATAACATAACATTTTCATTATGTCAAACAAAAACCAAATTCTGTAACACTTCCAGACGTCCTTGCAGCGGTAAATCCAGATACAAATCTTCAATCATTTCTTCTGGCAAAATTTTCAGAAAAACCATTATCTCAAGGGCAAAAAAAGTGCTAGAGAAGATAGGAATTCCTTTTCTTCTCTAGCAGTGCTTTTGTTAAAATGCCACTATTTTTGCACAATTACAGCCTGTAACTGTGTCAAAAACGTCTCCAATTTTACTTTTTCTCCGCCATTTCGGGCTGCAAAATTATCCAACAAGCGAGACAAAAGTCTCTGTGTTGTTCTAAATTCCTCTTCGACGCAAATTAGCTTCAAATCTATCTTTGATTCCTGCAAAGCTGTTTCAATCAATTTCACAATGGCGTTTTTTTGAGTTTGGGATAAAGTTTTCCCATCTAATAAAACCAAAATAAAACAAATTTTCTCCTCCAAAGATAATTTTGTTATTCTGGTCATACTCTCCAAGGCTTCCTCCAATTCCTTATTTTCAGGCATACAAGCTAATCTGATTCCATGAATTGTTTTCATGAAATCTTTCAATGTCTTTTCCTCCTCCTTTGTTTGCTCCTCTTTAGGAATTTGCTGAACTACTTTGTCCTCTTCAGGAGCTTGCTGAACCGCTTTGTCCTCTTCAGGAGTTTGCTGAACTACTTTGTCCTCTTCAGGAGCTTGCTGAACCGCTTTGTCCTCTTCAGGAGTTTGCTGAACTGCTTTGTTCTCTTTAAGAACTTGCTGAATTGGTTGGTTCTCTTTCCTTGCCAACAGCTTATGCGTTTCAGCAAATTCACGGAAACCTGTCAAAAACATCATAATCTTGATTTTTAAGTGCTCAGAAATACGAGCAGCAATCCATTGCCGATAGCAAACAGATGGTGATGTTCCCTTTTCTTGGATATTTTCATCTAAATTTCTCCAAATTAGCTTCTCTACCTCTGTACTCGCTATGCAAAGCAACTTAAAATAAGTTGCTTTCCCTTCTACTTTAAGCCTCTCCACAAGTAAATCCAAAAACTGCTCAAAATCTGTTGCCTTTGCCCAAAGCTCTTCTAACAATTCGGTTAAACTCTTTTCTGATTCTTTCTCTGCTTTCTGAACAATCCTTTCGGGTTTGCAAAAAGAAATTGCTTGTGACATTTCTCCCTTTGCCTCCATTTCACTAGCATCTGAAATGGTTTCCGATGACTCTTCAGTCTTTTTTTCTTCGGATTTCTTTGGCACAATAGTTTCTAATTTTTCTGGCTTAGAAACTTCTGCTTTCGAATCCGTTTCCTTTTTATCGTCTACCACTTCCTCTCCACAGACAAATTCCAAAATATGATAAGAAGTGATTGCTTCAATCAGTTGAGTAGGAAGTTTTTCTTCCCCAAATACAATTTTAAGTTTTGCTTGGGATTCCTTTATCCCAATTTGATTTTGGGGATTAAAATCCTTGAAAAAAGCACTAATCAAATTAGCTGGACTTTTCCCATCGTTCAAAACTACTTTCACCCGAATTTCACTCATGTGGTCTCTCCTTTCTAGACATTATAATGGTTTTCATTTTGGCATTTTCTTATTATATCTAGTCAATCATCTAAATATAATTATTTCAGAAAATTCTCAATGATTGATTTATATCATAATTTTACATAAATTACAACCCAAATAAAAAAATATATCCATTTTGGCAAATGCAAAAAAGAAGGATATTAGAAAAATACCCTCCATCTTTTATTATACCACATTTTTGTCCAAAAGTCAAGTTGACAAATTACCAAAAATGTGCTTAAAAATCACTTATATTGTTTTACGAATTGACAATTTTTCAGATATCTCACGATAACGATTCACATCTTTTTTCGCTAAATATTTTAGCAAACTTCTTCTTTTACCAACCATTTTTAATAACCCTCTTCTGGAGTGATTATCTTTCTGATGAATTTTCAAATGTTCTGTAAGTTCTGTGATTCTTTCTGTTAAAAGAGCAATTTGAACTTCTGGTGAACCAGTATCATTCTCCTCTCTTTTGTAAGTATTGATAATTTCTTGTTTTCTTTCCTTTGTCATAACTTCATTCCTCCTATTTTTTTTAATTTGCCAAAAACTGAGTTTAAGGTAGGTTTTTCCCCTTAATCTAAGTAAATGGTATGTTGTATTTCTATTTTACTATATGATTTCTGAAAAAGCAAGTGTTTTCCTAAATTTTCTTGGGAAATTTAAAAAAACTTTGAGGGAACAAAATTGCCATTCCCCCAAAACGTTTCTTTCGAGACAAACTTTAAACTTCTTCTACTGTCCTCATTTCATCAAGCAAATGAAATGATTTCCATAACCGTTGATACACTGGCAATTGCTTTTCCGCCAGTTGCTTTAGTTCGGCTATGGTCGCCTTTTGGATTTCCCCCTCTTCTGTCACTTTCATTGGAGTAAACGTTTCCTTCTTTTTGCCTACTGCAGCATCTCTTACAAAAAGGAAAAACTCCCGCTCCAATTTTGAACCCTCATCTTCTCTTAGTGTCTTTGGAAAATCCATATCTTCTGTCTCCTTTCTAAAAATACTCTTGTAACTTTGTTATTATACCATTTCTTTAACATTATGTCAAATTTCACTTGATTTTTTCCCTTCTTGCCTCTATAATAGAATTATGAAAGAATTAATTGTTAATCCAAAATACCATCATAAAAAATTGAATATTTTTATTTTAAATACGTTTCCAGCACTCTCTCCTAACACTTTATACAAAGCCCTTCGCAAAAAGGACATTCGTATCAATGACAAAAGAATTCATGAAAACGTTACTCTTCATACTGGTGACAAAATTACGCTTTTTATTGCAGATGATTTACTTTTCCCACCACCACTTCATTTACCTATTATCTATGAAGATGAGCAAATTTTAATCATTAACAAACCTACTGGTATTTCTGTCACAGAAAATGTGCATTCTGAAATCACTTTAACGGATCTTGTAAAAAAGCAATTGGGAAAAAACATAGAGCCTTGTCATCGCTTAGATTACCATACCACTGGTCTCATTTTATATGCCAAAAATAAAACTTCTCTTGCTATTTTGCAACAAAAATTCAAAAATCGTGAAATTGAAAAGCATTACAAAACAACAGTATTAGGAACTTTTTCCAAAAAACATGCCATCTTAACAGCTTATCTTTTTAAAGATAGCAAAAAAAGTCTTGTTTACATCTCTGATTCTCCACAAAAAAACTATGCAAAAATCATCACCGAATATACCGTTATTTACGAGAATCAAAAAAACAATACCAGTGAGCTTGATGTCATCCTTCACACAGGAAAAACACATCAAATTCGTGCTCATCTTAGTTTTATTGGTCATCCCATCATTGGAGATGGCAAATATGGTAATTATGAAATCAATAAACAATTTGGCCAATCCACACAAATGCTTTGTAGTTGTAAATTAAAATTTAATTTTACAACAGAGAGTGGCATTTTATCTTACTTAAATCGGTCAGGAATTTTCGCTTTCTTCCAAAGAATGCACACTTGGTCCTTCAATCAAATGACCATCTCGTTCATAACGACTGCCATGGCAAGGACAATCCCAAGTTTTGGTAACTTCATTCCAAGTCAATTCACATCCTAAATGGGCACAATATTTCTTGCCTTTTTCCCCTTTCATTCTTGGCATTATCACAGATTGTCCTACTTCTTTTAGCATATTTTTCATTTCTTCTTTGTTTTTGATCGCTTCTAACCTGGTGCTATTAAAAATTTCTTCATAGGGATTTTTTCTTCCCATAAGTTTATCTGTAATCAAATTAGCAGCAACATTAGAACTTGTCATACCCCATTTTTTAAAACCAGTTGCTACATACATATTTTCTCGAATTTCGGAATATTCTCCAATATAAGGAATTTTGTCTAGACCAATGCTATCTTCTGCATTCCAGCGATATACGATTTCTCCATTTGGGAAATACGTTTCAGCAAAATTTTCTAAGACTTGAAATCCGTTATTTTCCGTCTTTTGTCCCGTTTTATGTCCATTTCCTACAATTAATAGATAATTTTCTCCCTTTTCCTCATAACTGCGAAATGAAATCGTCGGTACTTCACAGGAAACATACATTCCCTTTAAGGTAACATCTGTTTTAATTGCCATTCCATATTCTAACTCCTGATACATTTTCAAAAAATAAAATCCTGGCACATTAAAAATCGGATAACGTGTACAGACAACAACAGATTGTGCCGAAATTCTTTGTTTTTTTCCTTCTGCCTCTACTGTCACCACAAATCCATTTTTGCTTTTTTCATATGCTATCGCTTTTGAATTTTCGTAAATATCCCCACCTTTTTCTAAAATGCATTTTGCTAATCCATGGATATATTTCACAGGATGAAATTGTGCTTGATTTTCAAATTCTATCGCTCCTTCTATTTTCCCTAACACTTCAATTTCATTGGTGAATTTTGCTTTCATACCAAGGGATTTGACTGCATCTACTTCTGTTTTTATCATCGCTAATTTTCCGACTTCTTTGGTCCAAACAAAGGCACTTTTTCTTTCAAAATCGCAATCGATGTTTTCTTCTTGAATGATGGTTTCGATATTTTGAATAGCTGTTTCGTTTGCTTTTAAATATTTTTTAGCAAATTCTTTGTTTTGAGACTTGATTAAATAATCATAAAACAAATGATGCTGGCTCGTAATCTTTCCAGTTGTTCCACCACTTGTTTTAGAGGCAATGTGATCTTTTTCAATCACTACCACTTTTTTTCCTTCTTTGCTCAAATAATACGCCACCGACATGCCTGTAATCCCGCCACCAATAATACATATATCGGTTTCAATAGACTGACCTAATGTTCGAAACCTTCGCTCCTTCTCTTTTTCTTTTTGCCAAATTGAATCATTATTTTCCAAAATTTTCATCTCCTTTTATGCATAGTATACACCATAAATTGTTTTTTATGTATGATAAAACAGATGTTTAATGTTGAATTTGACTTTTTATGTAAAATGTGGTATAATAAAAAGAGGTAATATATATAAAAAATATAAACTGCCTTTAGGGCTAGAAAGAGGAAAAAATGAGTAGTAAATTAATGTTACCTAAAATCTCCAATATCTTATATGTTTCCAACGATACTGGAGACTTTTTAGAACGGTTAACTCTGGAAACGCAGGAGTTGTCAGGCAAACTTTTCTATGCTGATCAAATTTCTCTGAAATTGGCAGAAGCTACAGCATTAGTAAAAGAACCTGATAATGAAAATGCATTTTTAAGAAAAGCTCAAAAATGGGGAAAAGATATTCGTTTAGAATTAGTTGAACAGCATATCTTTTTCAAATCCGTTTTACGCAGAAAAGACGCTCATTCATTACTTTCCAAAATGAATCGTACTATGTTGGAAGGTAAATCTATCAATTCAATCCACGATTTGATGGGAATTGAGTACGTTACTCTGACTACAACCGAAAATGATACTTGTGAAAGCATTCGTCAGCTCTATTTGACAACGAATATCATCTTAGATTATTTTTCAGATTCTTCGAGAAGTGGCGAACGATTTATGATATGTGATGCATCACCATTAAAAAATGTATATTCTTTAGAACAAATGGTGAATGAACGTTCAGAAATCTTGAGTTATTTTAAAGAAATGAATCCACATGTTTATATTCCCAAAAAAAGCGGTTTATCTCCTAAATATGTGGAATTTGTAAAAGACTATTATCGGCAACCAAAAATCGACTCTTGTTATCAAGGATTACAATTTGTTGTAAAAACGGAAAAAGGGGGTTATTTTGAAATTCAAGTAAAGACTCAACCAGTATTTGATTACAAAAACATGGAAAGTAGCCCTGCAAATCATATCGTTTATCGTTCAAAACAACAAAAAAAGAAAACAAACTGTTTAGCAAAAGAAATTCCTTTATTTGATTTGAATTTTGATCCCAAAAAAGTCAAAAATATCCCTGGATTTCGAGGCGATCCAAATCGTGATCAGTCTGGGATTTTGAGTCCTATTCGTTGGGATTTGCGGAAAAATACTCATTATTAATATTATATTTTCCCCACCCATCAAGCACGAAGTTGCTTCTGGGTGGGTTTTCTCTTTTTCTTAAACAACAAAAAATCACTAAAAACTTAGTGATTTTTTGTTACCATTATTCATCATTATTATTTTGCACAGCATAATACCACACCATTGCTACAATAATAATAGCTGCTACTGCTAAAATGATCCAAATCCATGTTGTTGTTGACATATTTCCTGTTGCCACTTCGTCCACTGATGTTCTGACAGCATTGTATCCATTTTCAAAAACATTGTTATCATTATTATTATCATTATTGTTTGTATTATAATTTCTTGTGTTGTTATTATGATTATTATTTCTTGCATTTCCATCTACTCCATTCATCACATCATCTGCTACATTTCTTACACTATTTCCTGCTTTATTTAAAGAATCTGTAATTTCTTCTCCTAAATTTACATTGGAATTATTATCTTCAGCTGCAAAACAAACGGAACAACAAAGAGAAAGGATGATAACAGCAAAAGCCATAAAAATCTTTTTTGCCATTTTTATAAACCTCCTAATCGTTGTTTGTAAAAAAGTTATTTAAAATCTTTTCACGTTTTTCCTATAAAGCTTGACTTTTCTGTTAAGCTTATATTTCTATTTTGGTTCTTTTGCAACTGAAATATGCTAGTAAAATTTTTGCAAGTTTCCTATTTTTGACTAATATTTATATTTTCTGACTTAATGTCTAATTCGCGACATACAATATTTTGAACTTGTGCAATTTGATCAGCACTCAAATTACTCGTTTTGACAATCACACTGGCTGTATTATTGCTTACTAAAATTACCACATCTTCCAAATTTTTATTTTTGATTAGATTTTCCGCAATCATAATCGCATTTTTCAAATTCGTAATATGATTGATTTCCTGAATTGCAATTGCCTTTTGCTCATTTGTGATTTCAGTACTATCTACCATTTTTTGGTAAGTAGCAAGCATTTGCGAATACATTGTCTCTCTTTCTAAACGGGTGGCCGAAAAATAATCATCTGTGTTAGACGTATCACTATTGGTACTAGCAACGCCACTTTCTGTATTTTCCCCTTCTTCATTTGGTACAATATCTGCTTTTACCGCATTACTATTTACCAATTGCACATCTCCGCAAACTACTTTCATTGGTCACCTGATTCAAAGAGGCTACCTCCACCGCTTGTTCATAATCATAATTCAAATACCCAATTCCAATCAAACAAACTGCCACCACAATTAAAATCCCATGTTTCCATTTTTCCTTCCTCATCCACTTCAATCCTTTCTCATCAAAATAAAAAACTTTTACCAACCAATCTAGCAAACCATTATCCCTCCATCAAAAAGATGTCTTAAAAAAGACTCTTTGTGAAAATGTTAAGGCTCTCTTGCCTTCTCAAATACTTGAATCTTATGAGTTCCCAATCCTGTTACTGCCTCAACTGCTGCCACGATATTTGCCTTAACTCCGCTATTGCTCGCTCCTTCTGCTGTTACAATTGCTCCTTCTATTGTTGGATAAACCGTTTTTCCAGTTACTGGATTAGAATCCGATCCAGTCACAATATTTTTCTCACTATCTTCAGACTCGATTGTTCTTGTTCCTCCAGAAGTATCTGTTTCTTCGGTTACACTTTTGCTTGTACTTTCATTATAAAGAGGCACCATTTTACTACTCTCTGAATACGTAATCAACACAGAAACATTACCAACCCCTTCCATTTGAGACAAAATCTTTTCAAGTTTTGCTTCTAAGTCATCTACGCCTACTTCTTTTGTGTTGGTACTTGCTAATTCAGCATTCGTATATTTTTTGGTTTCTTTTGGATCGTCCTCTTTTATAATCTTATTAATCACCAGCAAAGTTATGACTAAAATAATTAAAAATACCACTAAATTTTCAATTTTTCTATTTTTATTTTGAAATATCTTTTTTAGTTTCTCCATTTTTCTCTTTCCTTTCTTAACGGATTATGATGTTTGATTTTTCTAGTTCATAATTTTCAGAAATATAATTTCTAATTTCATCATAGGCAGGATTACTTGTTTCTTGCTCAGTTTGATTTCCAATTTCTACTTTCTCTACTTGCAAAACACCATCTTGGATAATCTGCAAAGTCACCTTTTCTATATTTTCATAATTTTCATCATATAAAATTTCAAGATTTTCTACCTTGACCTCAAATTCTTCTTCTATATTATTTTTCATTGTTTCTTGAATCCCATTAAGATACAATGTTTGAATATTTTGAGTATCAACTGTTGCAGTTTCTACAGTAGCTAAATCGAAATTATTTTTCCATTCAAAATTTGTGTTTAGTTTTCCCAAAAAAGGACTTAATATCGTAAAAATCAGATAAATTCCAATTATTACTTTCACGTATTTTTTATTATTTCCTTCTGGTAAAATGGCTTCTATCATAATTGAAATCATGACAGCAACAAGGATTCCTTCACACCAACTTTTTAAAAACTGAATCACATTTTCCTCCCTTGTTTTAAACATTTTTTATCATCGATACATCAAACTACTGTTCGTAATTTTTAAAACAATTGTTATCCCAATCATAAACATGACTGATACAGAAAATAAAATCGCTGTTAAAATTTTATAACTATCTGAAATTTGAGCAATTAATTTAACGATTTTCTCATCTGCTACCACTTCACAAACCCCTGATAATACGTAAAATGAAACCCATAAAATGCTCAATTTCAAAATTGGCAAAATGACAATTCCTGCTAAAATGAGAACCCCAATCACGCCTACTGCATTTTTCAAAATATTACCACAACCAATGATGCTATCAACCGAATCCCCCAATATTTTACCAACTACTGGAATAAAATTAGAAACAGCTGCTTTTGCTGTTTTTGCTGTCATACCATCCACCGAACTGCTAAGAGTTCCTTCAATTGATAAAGAGCAAACAAAAATGGTTAAAATAATGCCCAACACCCAAACAATAGAAGATTTCAAAAACTTGGATAAACGATCAATTTGTATTTTATTCGAAATGTTGGATATAATTCCGAAGGGTAATAGAAATAAGCAACATGGGAATGATAAAATTAGAAATAAAATTCCCAATAAAACTTATCATAAATAAAATAATCGGTTGAATAATGCCAACTGTTGTCAAACATCCAGTGGTTAACATGAGTGTTGTTAAAAGTGGGATTAGTAAATTCATAAAATCAACAATTTGCCCAATTGCCTCACGTGTTAAATCAACTACTGTAATAAAACTATCTGTGATCAGTGTAACAATGATTAAATATTGGATAAAATAAATCATTTTACTACTAGCATGATTGCCTAAATTTTCTATAATGGCTTTGAATAAACTGTGAATAATAATCACAATTAAAACTGTAACCATCAGTTGCAGAGCCAGTTTTACTTCTTGTCCGTGCAAAATCCAAAATACTGTTTGTCCAAAAATTAGTGGATATGCTACCACTAATAGCACTTGTAAAAAGTTCATTCATATCCATCTCTGGAAAATTTTTTTGCGTATAATTGGAAGCACTTTGCAAAAAATCGGATATGCCTAGTATATTTTTTTGAGAATTGATAAATTCATCCATACAAAGGAAACCTTTCTTTTTGAATTTTTGTTTTATGGCAACAATTTTGTCAATGATTCTAATGCTACTGAAATAACTGGAATGGAGATAGAAATCACAACGATTTTTCCTGCCAAATCAATTTTATTGGCAATACTACTTTCTCCACTATCTTTGCAAATACTGACAGCATATTCTGTCAAAATCGAAATGCCTGTAATTTTTAACAAAATGGAAATAAATTGTGTATTACAACGCTTACTTAAATCTTCAACAAATCCAATGACACCGCTTTAATGCATCCATAGAAATCCATAAAATAATGGCTCCTCCTATCAAAACAGCAAAAAGTGCAAACTCTTTTCGATATTCTTTTAACATAATTGTGATAATCAGTGTAATAAACCCAACACCTATTATTTTAATGATTTCCATTATAAATTAAACACCGTCCTCACTGTTTCGAAAAGTTCACTAATTTCTTTGATAACAATGGTTAACACAATTACCATGCCGTGCTAATGTTGTCATCATAGCTTGATCTTCTCTACCCGCTTTGCTCAAAATCTGATGCAAAACTGCCACAATAATGCCAATTCCTGCAATTTTAAATAATAAATTAACATCCATACTTTTTCCTTTCTGCCTTTTACTTTTTTCGTGAACATGAGACTATACCAAAATGATACATAATCCAATTCCAATCACGCTTCCCAATGTTTTGAACAATTTATAGTTTTTTTGTTTTTCTTGTTCTGCTTTTTCGATTTGGGTATCCAATAATTTACTCGTTACCTTAATTTCATTGATTTGACCAGATTTGTCAGTTTTACCAAGTAATTTTCCAAACATTTGAATCGTGGATTTATCTTCTTCGTTTAAATTGATGTTTTTTTGGACAGCTTGATTCCAGCTTTCTGTCACATTTTGTTGCTCCATATTTTGCAGGGTTTGTTCAAAAATATTTTCTTGATTCGCATATACAATTTTTGAAATTTCCTCAAAAATATCGCGAATCGGCTCATACGTAAATTCTATTTTACTTTTCAAAACTTCCAATGCATTTTTTACTTTTTTTAGTTCTATTACGCGATTATCATACGATTTGGCTTTTAGTATCCCAAGGGTTGTACAAATCAGCAGTATTCCTAGTAAAATCAATATTTTCAATAATCCTAACATTTCTTACTCTCCCACTTTTTGATAGGTTGTATTTTTTTTGTTGATTTCATATACTTCTTTGATATTTCCTTTTGTGATTGGATCCAAAAAAATCAATTTGTCAAAAATATGATTGTTGGACAAAGTTTTTAAAACAGGATTGAGCATAACATCTTCAATGGAACTTCCATGTGCTGTAAAAATACCTTTGCACCCAGAACAAACCGCATAATTAATGGCTTCAATATCTTTTTCATTTCCTACTTCATCTGCAACAATCACTTTGGGTGCCATAGAACGAATGAGCATTCTCATACCAATGCTTTTGTGCACATTTTCGATTACGTCTGTTTTGATTCCTATATCATTTTGTGGCATTCCTTTGTAAAGTGCCGCTATCTCGCCTCTTTCATCTACTACTCCAACATCAATGGCCTTAAATTTAATTTCTTTGATACCACTGGCAATTTGTTTGATTAAGTCTCTTAAAATGGTTGTTTTTCCAGCTCCAGGAGGTGCTATGATTAAGGTATTATATACATTATTTTCTTCCAAATTAATGATATGTTTCAGCAATTTATGACTGCTTCCCACCACTTGTCTTGCGACTCTAAAATTGAGACTATAAATATAATTAATATTAATCACTTTGCCTTGATCAATCACACACGATCCAGTAATACCAACACGATGCCCACCTTTAACGGTGATAAATCCTTCTGCGATCTGGTTTTGGTAACTGTAAATTGAGTTTTCACAGCTCATTTGTAAACACGCTAAAATTTCTTCTGTTGATACCGTGTGTTTAATGATTTTGTCACCATCATTTAATTTCAAAATAATCGGTTTTTGGGTACGAAGTCTAATTTCTTCTAATGAATCCATCTTGTCCAAGATTTCTTCTGCTATTTTTTTTTCAATTTTATCTGGAAAATATTTTAGAATATGGTTCAATTTTCGGCATCCTTTCTAAGTTATTTATTACTATATATGCACTGGAAATCATTTTAGAACAGAAATTTAAAAAATCAATAGAAAAACAAATAAAAAAAGAAAAATCTCCTAAAAGAAATTTTTCTTTACCTTAAAATTTATAAATTCTATATCATATTTTGGGCAAAAAGTCAAGAAGGTGTAAGCGTTGTCTAACAGCTATGGCATCGATTGTTCTTCACTTTTCCTTTTGGATATCACAATATCACCAAATAATTCTTCTTGGCTTGTGTTGATTTTATTTCGTCTACTTAGTTCCAAAACACCAGAAAAAGCCGTAACAACCTCCGCTTTTGGCTTTTCTTGGAGCGAAAATAATTTGTTGAACACAAATTTAGGCTTTTTGATGAGCTCTCTAAAAATATCTTTGACTTTGTCAGAAACAGAATAAACATCGTGTAATGCAATTTTTTCGATATTATTTGCATTTTCGTTCTTCTTGTTCTCTTCTTTTTCAATCAGTTTGGTATAAGCATTCGTAATGTTTTCTAAGGTATATTTTTTTTGAATGGTCTGTTTTGGAAGGTCGATATTTTCTGGAAACTTATGAACTCTCCCTGCATAAATTGCCATTCTTTCTTTGAATACTTTGCTGATTTCCTTGAATTTTTTATATTCTATAATACGATTTAGCAGTTCCTCTTCTGTCAATTCTGCTTCGTCTTCATTTTCTTTTGGTAATAAGCCCTTGGATTTGATTAGAATCAGTGTGGAAGCCATGATTAAAAACTCGCTTGCCACTTCTAAATTTAGTTTTTCCTGTTCTTTTAAATATTCAATATATTGATCCGCTATTTTTGAAATTTCGACTTGGTAAATATCCATTTTGTTTTTATCAATTAAATAGCATAATAAATCCAGGGGACCCTCAAAATTATCTAATCGCAGTTCATATTTTTTGGTTTCTAGGGTAATCACTTTGTTCATTATTTTCTCCTTTTATGGATTGGTGTTTTTTTGGTTTACCTTTTTTATATCATATTTGGGTTTTTATTTCAACCATTCTATAGCAATATTATAAAAATAGGTACTTAATTCTAAAAAAGCGAGCAAAATGGGAGACAATGCCCCACAATTTCACTCGCAATCTATTGCGTTTTTTACAACATTTTTCATTTTATCCATTGAAATGTTTTTTTCTATACATTACTGTCAACTACTTTACTCTTCCTCCACTAAATCGACATTCATATATACATTCTTCTTGAAAATACATCGTTTCTGTGCCATAAAAATCATCAAAATTCCCTATTACTTGACAAGTATAGGTGTAATCCCCAGCTTGGAAAATGGCAGGCCCTCTGTATGGTCTATCTAAAGTCACATGGGATAAGGCTTGTTTCAAAAAATTGGCTGAAAATTTTTCATTTATTTCATTGCCATTATAGTTCATCGCCCAAACTGGGTTTCCATCCACAAAAACTGCCTCTTCTCCAATGAATCTTTCACCACCCAAATAAGTATCGATGTATTGGTAATGGCCGTTTTCATAAATCAAATCATGTGATTTTGGCCTGGTTGATTTGGCTTGTTCTTCTGCACTTCCAGCATAGGTACTTTTCTTGGCTGAAATAAGAAAAGGAATTATTTCATCGTTTTCTTTTTGATTATCATGAATAATGGCATCTATGCAATTATCTTCTTTTAATAAGCGGTCAATTGTAATATTAAAGAGATTGCTGATTTGAATTAGATTGTTAATATCAGGAAACGATTCCCCATTTTCCCATTTTGCAATAGCTTGTCTTGAAATTCCTAAACATTCTGCTAATTTTTCTTGCGACAATTGTTTCATTTTTCTTAAATTTTGAATTTTCGTTTTTAATTCCATATTTCTCCCTTTCCTTTTCCTTAATTTAATTATAGCATAACGCAAAATGTGAAACTTTTCAACCAACTTGGAGTAGCAATTCTGTCAACTGTTAGTTGACAGAATTGCTAGGTCTTTTTCTTTTATTTGGGTTATCAATATCCTCTCGCATTTCTTATTTCCTGTTTTCCACTCTTCTTAAATGAATTAAATAATAAGCTAAACCAATTTGAAAAATCATAAATAAGGCAGACAACCCAAACATATATTTTAGTCCTATCTCATACATGATTCCACAAAAAAAGATGCCAATTGCTTCTCCAAAAAATTTTATAATATATCTTATATTAGCAAACGACAACTGATAATCATCTGCTACACGATTGATGTATACACCATCACATATATTCTCATAAGCAGTTGATATCAACAATGACCATGTTATTGCTAGTAACGTTATCACCATACTGTTGCTCCAAAAGGCAATTACATATCCTACAAATCTTATGCCAAATTTTATTGTTATGGTCAAATAATCATTTTTAGGTGTCAAATATTTAAGTGCCAATATCCCTATTCCATCTGCCAATAAACCTACAAGCAATAAATAGCTAGTTGCTGTATTATCCGAAAAAGAAAGATAATTCGTTAATGTTAACATTTTCAATCCCAATCCTGTAGCCATTGCTATTGTCCCCACAAACATATCCAATAAATAGAATAACAATATTTTACTGGTTAATATGTACCTCAATATTGAATCCTTTCTCTTCTGTTTTTCTTCTATGGGATTTATTTTTATGTTCATCATAGCCATGATTGAAATTACCAAAAATATATTTGATATGATTAAGCAAATATTATAGTTTACTAATATTCCTACCACGCTCTTTCCTATCAATATTCCACCAAATAAAATCCCTATGTCTCTAAACAAATATTCTGTTAATTTTCGCTTACTATATATTGTATCACTTTTTACTAGCGTAGTGATTAGTGGGTATATACTTGTTATAACAATATACTCCATAATGATATCAATTACTATCATCAGATTAATCCATTCTATTTGACCTGTTCCATTCAAATGATACAATGCTAACATATTGATAAACTTTATGATTAAAATAATTGTTAAGGCATTTTTTAGTTTATTTAATTTCACATATTTACCAATAAAAGCTATTCCTATCACACTAGCAAACGTTCCTAGGCTTATCATATTGCTTATTCCGTGTTATAGAAAAATGATTATCTTGTAACCAAAGCTGTCTAAAATTCGTTCATTTTACTTTTCATTCTCCTTTAAATGATAAATTCCTTTGTATAAAATATTGTTCATCCATTTTTTAACGATACTTCTTTTATTGAAGTATTGTTCCTGCATCATATTTATTTTCTAAATAATCATAGGTAGTTGAAAATATCCAACTACCTATTCTTGTCACTCGAGCTAAAACTAAAGAATTATGCTAATAATCTCTGTCGAGGCAATACTAACCTCTTTGCAATCTTTTGCATAACTCTTTTTGTAAACTGTTTTGTAGCAGAATCATCAATCTTTTTAGATAACTTATACAATTCTTTTACAGAATCCATATTCTCATTGTTTTTCTCATCATACCACTGCGACGACTCCCAACCTTTTCCAATTTTAACTCTTAATTCATGAGGATTTACTTTCTGTCCCATGTCATCCCTCCATTTCCTCAAATTCAAGTATAATCGGTTCAAACTCGAGCAACCATTACCAATTTATACTGATGATTATTATATTCTTTTTTTGATAAATTGTCAATTCTTTACTCTGGCTCCCATGGTTTTACATTTTCCATTTGATAATGGAATATTTCTCCAGTTAGATTCCCATCATCCTCCAATACATTCATAAATTCTATTTTATCTAATGTTTTTACATATTTATTTTACTCCTCATTGATTTTTAACTTATTAAATATCTCATTGCTTCTTCTAATACATTATCTCTTTCAAATGATGTATCGTAAAATTTTATATTATTTTTCTCACTTTGTTTTTTTAATACTTTACTATATTCTATATGATTCGAAATTAGCTCTTTTACTTTTTCATCTGACATTTTCTTTGTATAACTATTTTCTTTTTCATTTTTTCTTAGTAACTTAAACACTTCTTCACAACTAATTTTAGTATATCCTAAACATATAATTTTGACATTCATATCGCAAAATAATTTTGATATATCACTTGGATATACATGCCATCCTTCTAAAACAAAATTTTCTTCTGGATATTCATTCGTTATTTTTTTCATATAAGAAAATACAAATGGTGGTAGCAATTTAAATTTGTTTTCAGTATTTGAATGTGTGATTTCTAGACTAGGAAAACAATCACGTAATGCACTAACAAAAGAATCTATAGAAATGATAGAATAGTTATATTTCTTATGAATCATTTGTGCCAATGTTGATTTTCCAGCTCTAGCTGCTCCTAAAATTATTAAATTTTTCATATCTTTCCTCCATTCCGCCCAGAAATAAAACTTAAATATCTTATATCATTTATTTGGTAAAAAGTAAATTGATATTACAAAAGTTTGTAATGTTTTAGGATTTTTCTCTTAATATCTTGATGTTCCGTTTCTGTTATTAAATTTTCTCTAAACAAATTAATAAAGACTGTTGACAAAATATTTTGTCAACAGTCTGCTAAGCAAATCAAAAGTTCTATTTACTTATTTTCTGATGAGGAGGTATCATCATTCTATTTTTTCTTCCGAAAGTGTATAAACAGTCCACTAGATACTGCTAAACTAGCCATCACCACACCAATTGGAAGTAGTGCGCGACTATCAGATTTCTTTAGTTCGCCAATATGTTCCTGTAGCTTGGCTTCATCTTCGCTTGTTAGCTCTTCGTAATCGGAATCGATGTCTGAAGATGTATCTGTTGTCATGCTGGTGTCGGAATTATCCGCATTAGCATCAACATCAGCATCCTTTACTTTCTCGTTCTGAGTAGATACAGAACTAACAGAAGAATCGGAATTTAATTGGCTTGGATTTGATGAACTCTGTCCGCTGGTATTGCCTGAAACACCAGCGTCATTTGACCCATTTGGTTTCGAAGTCCCCGCAGTTCTATGACTAGTAGGATTGTCTTCCCTACCCAAATTGCCTGAATCGCCTGGGTTGGCTGTGGTTACTATTTTAAATTTCGCCGTTACTTCAACATCACCTTTTACCTCTGTTTCCGCCGTGAATTCTTTGTCACCATCAAACCAGCCTAAGAATTGATAGCCTTCTTTTCTTGGTGGTTCTGGTAACATTACTTTATAACCTTTAGTTACATCTGTTGTTGCTGTTGTCTTGGTTCCATCATTGTTGAATGTCACGGTATACGTTATTATTTCATATTTCGCCGTTACTTCGACATTTTCTTTCACAACCGTTTCTGCCGTGAATTGTTCTGTTCCATTAAACCAGCCCAAGAATCTATAGCCTTCTTTACTTGGCGTTTTTGGTAACGTTACTTTATAACCTTTGGTCACATCTGTTGTTGCTGTTGTCTTGGTTCCATCATTGTTGAAGGTCACGGTATATGTTACTATGTTGAATTTTGCCGTTACTTCGACATCACTTTTTACAACTGTTTCTGCTGTGAATTCTTTGTCACCATCAAACCAGCCTAAGAATTGATAGCCTTCTTTTCTTGGCGTTTTGGGTAACGTTACTTTGTATCCCTTTGTTACATTTGTCGTTACCTTTGTTTTGGTTC
>CANPFR010000009.1 GCA_947573445.1 uncultured Clostridia bacterium
AGGTCTAGAAAACTATGCCCGAGGCGGCTGGGATAGTGATTTAAGTGGATTTTGGGTTGCCAAATATGAGATGAGCCGTGAAAATAGTTCTGACGGAGGAATTACCTGGACGCCACAAGGAACAAACGATGCTGGGGGTGGAGATATAGCAATCACAGATAGCGATAAAACAAGCATTCGAGCAGTGAGCAAACCAAGTACAGCAGAAAAAAACGTCTCAAGTTGGAGAAATATCAATATAGGAAATACATATACGAATTCATTTGGTTATGATAGAAACAAAGAAAGTCATTTGATAAAACACAGTGAATGGGGTGCAGTTGCCTATTTGACACATAGTCAATACGGAAGAAATGGATACGAAATTGATATTAATAATAGCAGTTCCTATATGACAGGAAACGGTGGTGGTGCTGTCGGTGAAAGTGTTCCATCTGCTGCAGGTATCACAAATGCGTATAACACAACAACAGGAGCCAGAGCAAGTACAACAGGAAATGTGTATGGAATTTATGACATGTCAAGCGAATCCTGGGAATATACAGCAGCATTTAATTGTATAGATTCTAATCAATGTTTGTCAAGTTATGGTTGGACAACAGCAACAGGCTTAACAGCAGAATCAGAAAGCATAAAATATGCAACAAAGTATCCTAATACCGAAAATAGTATAATAGGTGATGCCGTAAAAGAAGTGAACGGCTGGTTCAGTGACTATGCTTATGTTGCTAGTGCAAATTATCTGCTCTTCGCTCGTGGCTCCTTTGACTATAATAGAGCAAATGCAGGCGTGTTCTGTTCCGTTAGTACGAATGGTTTCAATCACAGTAGAAATACCTTCCGTGCTGTACTTGCAGGTTGGAGTAATTTTTAAAATTTTCTTGAATAACAATCGCTGGCAGTCATTACAACTGCCAGCGTAAAAGATGTTTTTATGAAATTTATTTGTCCAGTAAAAAACCATCTGAGTTGGATTCTGCTTGAAAGTTCTTCAGCATCTCATTGCCAGAAAATTCGTAAGCATAGTCTTCAACAAACATATCTGACAAGTCAATATCAGATACTCGCCATCTCCCTGTTTCTTTCCTGTACTCAAGCTTTCTGATACAAAGCCCTTTTGTCGAAAATCCTGCATAATTGCCCCGAAATACTAGGATTTTTCCTTGCATTTTGTTTGGATTATCAATCATTTCCAAACATGAAACCTTTGGCTGGGTAGCAATCAATTGACTTTGCTCCTCCCGACTTTTCCCTTCCAAATCTTTTAATTTCATATTTTTTCTCCTTTTCTAATACTGGTTAACAGAATCTTTTTTCGTATATCATAAATTAGTTCTATTGTCAAGACTTTTGCGTCAATTTCTTTTTCCAAGTTCGTAACGTTCGGAAAGTCTTCTCTGCTAATTTGTACAATCGATAAATAAATGGCTTATAAGGCATATAAACTTCCCCAATAAATTCTGTGAATTCTGCTCCAAATCCTTTTTTAAATCGATACAATCCATATTGCGGATGATTTTCATCCACAACACCTGAAACACCTCGAAAATCATAGACTTCGTGACCATTTTGGATCGCTTCTTGAATCATTGTCCATTGAAGTAAATAATTGGGCATCAAATTACGATGACTATTACTACTCGCACCATACAAATACCAAGTTTTATTACCATACATAATTGGAATAATACCAGCAATTGGCTTGTCTTCATGATAAGCCATTAAAAGTTTCATATGTTTTGGTGCCAAACAATCATACATTTTTTCAAAATATGCCAAAGAACGGATGATAAAATCATCTCGTTTTCCTGTCTCTACCATAATACTATGAAAATCCTTTAAATCGGCTTTTGTTCCTTCTCGGATTGTAACTCCCTTTTTCTTGGCTAAACGAATATTGTATCTTGTTTTTGAATGAAAGCCAGCAAATACTTCATCTTCTGTCTTACCATTTATATTTAAACGAAATACAAATCGTGGTTGAATTTCATCTTTAAAATCTTTGCTATCATCTTTTATTTGGTAACCATTGCTTTCCATGATTTCTCTAAACTTTTCATCTGTTTTTAACACATCTGGCTCAATTCGAAGCACAAAAGCTTTATATTTTTTGGCCAGTTCACTTGCTCCTTTTGTCAAATCTTGGATAACGTTCTCATCATGAACATCGCAAATTGGTCCTCTGGAAGAATACATGATATTCCCAAAAATAGGTATTTTTCGAATCATAACACATAAACTTCCTCTAATATTACCTTTTTCATCTTCTGCCAAAATAACTTCCTTCATCCAGCTTGTTTTAACCTCACCCCATTCCAAAGATTGTTGAAAATTGCATCTTGGATGGTGCTCTAAAAATTCTTTGTATTTGGCTTTATCTTGTTCTGTTAATAATTTCATTGATGATTTTTTTCCTTTCTTTTCATAAAATTCACGTAATTTTCACATATTTTTCATGTGTTTTTCATGGTTTTGTGCATGGAGATGATGTTTGTTGGGCAAGGTTTTTCCCCCTGCCCTTATGGATTATTTTTGAATCATTGTTCCTTGGGAAGTATCTTTTATGGTATATCCTTGGTCGATTAAAATATCTCGAATGCGGTCAGATTCTGCCCAATTTTTATTTTGTCTTGCGAAATCTCTTTGTTTTACTAATGCTTGGATTTCTTGTGGTAATTCTTGTTCCTTGTTTTGATAATGCTCCAAATCAAATCCCAAGACCGTATCAAACTTCAATAATAACGCTTTTAAGTCCTTCGATTTTTGAGGATATTTTACCACCTCCCAAACAACACTCATCGCAACTGGCATATTCAAATCATCATTAATTGCATTTTCAAATTTTTCCTCCCAAACCTTTATGGTGTCTTGTGAAATGTCTGCCGTTCCTTCGCAATGTTTCAAATAGCCTTCACGTAAACGATTCAAAGCAATTTTAGCTGCCTCCATCGCTTCCCATGTAAAATTGATTTTGTTTCGATAACTGGATGTAAAATTAAACATTCGGTAAACCAATGGTTCATATCCTTTGTCAGCCAAGTCTTGTAAGGTATACAAATTATTTAAACTTTTCGACATTTTTCCGCCATTAATGGTCAAAAAGTCAACATGCATCCAAAACTTCGCTGGTACTTTTCCTGAAAACCCTTTACTCTGTGCAATTTCATTTTCATGATGAATCGGAATATGATCAATGCCACCAGTATGAATATCAAATTGTTCTCCCAAATATTCATAACTCATCGCTGAACATTCCAAATGCCAGCCTGGATAACATTTTCCCCAAAAAGTATCCCACTTCATGATATGATTTTCTGGTGCTTTTATCCAAACTGCAAAATCCGAAATATTCCTTTTCTCACTGTCAAACTCCACTCTAGCACCAGCTTTTTGTTCTTCAATCGAACGATTAGAAAGTACACCATATTGGTCTAATTTAGAAGTATCAAAATAAATTGTATTTTTGGTTTCATACGTATAGCCATTTTTGATGATTTTTTGGACGTACTTTTCCATGCATTCAATATGCTCTGTTGCTCTTGCAATCATTTCAGGCTGATCAATATGCAATTGCTTGATATCTTGTAAGAAAGCATTCATATAGAATTCCGCAATTTCAAATGGATCTTTTTTTTCAACTCTTGCTGCCTTCATCATCTTATCTTCGCCTTCATCTGCATCGGAAACCAAATGGCCAACATCGGTTATATTCATCACATGTTTTAAAGAATACCCATTATATTTCAAAACACGTCTTAAAGTATCCATAAATAAATAAGCTCTCAAATTACCAATGTGTGCATAATTATACACGGTTGGGCCACAAGAATACATTTTTACTTGTTGCCCATCCATTGGTTGAAAATCCTCTATTTTTCTTGTTAATGTATTATATATTTTCAAATTTATCACTCTCCTTAATGATTATGGCGTTGTATTCCCTGTATCGGATGGTGGTTCTGGTGATGTATTAGTGGTATTGTTTGATTCTGGCGGAGTTGGTGGTTCTGGTGGCGTTGGTGTTTCATTTGTTACTGATGAATTATCTGGTGGCGTTGTATTGGTATTAGTATTGGTTGTGTTATTGGCTGGTGGATTATCAGCTGGTGGGGTTGGTTCATTGGTTGGCTGTTCTGGTTGTGAGTCTGGTTCTGGCTCTGGTGGTAGTTCTGTTTCATTATGTGGGCAATATTCTGTTGGTGCAGTAGTATTAGAATACCCTGCTGTGTTCCATTTTTGGGCATCTCTTTCCTTTGGTGGTAATTGATTGACAAATCTATGTTCTCCAAATGGACACCCTTCTGCACATAATAAATTCGTTTGTGTACATATCATAACCATTCTATGTCCATCACACGCTTCTGGTATATTAGCATCTGTGAATAATTCTGTATAAACATCTTTACAGGTTCCTGCTGCTCTTAATCCTGTCGCTTTGCAAATAGCTACTTCTTTGATGCCTTCTGGTCTTGTAAATTTAGCATTTTCTAAGCCTTCATGAATTTTGGTCATCACTTCATCCCAAATTTTTCCAGCTGGATTTCCAGAATAAACAACTTCGGCATTATTTTCATAGCCATACCAACAAATTGCTGTATAGTATGGTGTAAATCCACAAAGCCAACGATCATAATCATCATTTGTTGTTCCTGTTTTAGCAGCCACATCCATCCCTTTGATGGCACAATAAGTTGCTGTTCCACTTGTTCCCACAACTGGTTGTGTCAATATATTTTTTTCAATATAAGCATTTTGGTCTGACATAACTTTATTGACTGTCTGCTTTGGCTCAATAACAACATTATCCTCTTTATCTGTTACGTATTTGTAAAAAGTAGGCTCAATATAGTTTCCATCATTGGCAATAGCCCCATAAGCTCCTGCCATATTAGTAACGGTTACCCCATCACTTAATCCTCCTAAAGCAAGTGTCAATTGCTCTTTTTCAAATTTGGGAAGACCTACATTTTCACAAAATGTTTTGGAAGTCTCTAAACCAATATCAGCTAATGCTTTTACATGTGGAATATTAGCTGATATTTCAATGGCTGTACGCATATTCATTAACCCTTTAAAACCAGAATAATAATTTTTTGGCTTATAGTTTCCGTCCACAAATGTCGTCTGTTCATCCGTATATACTGTTGCACCTGTTATGGCTCCAGATTCTAAACCTGGTGCAATAACCGAAATTGGTTTCATACAAGACCCTGTTGATTTGCGTAATTTGGTTGGGATATTAAAATAGCCAATTTTGGTTGAAGTATCTCTTGCTCCTTTTTCGCCCGTTGCTGAACTAGCAGCCACAACATTTCCTGTCTTATGATCCATCACGACAACAGTTGGAATGGAGTTTTGTTGAACTGTTGTTCCATCTTTCTTCTTAAGTTTTCCAACTGTACAATATTTATCTTGTTTGATTGTTTCTTCTACCGTTGCTTGAATCGCAGAATCTTGTGTTACGTAGATTTTTAAACCACTACTATATAAATAAGTTTCCGCCATAGATTCACTCCATTTTCGCTCTTCTACCAGTTGTTCCAATATTTGATCTAGTGCAGCTTCTACTGCATAGGAAACCTGGATGGTTGGTGCTGTATCACCATTGTTAAAAGGAAGTCCATTCTCTACTTCAGTCACAGCCTCATCGTATTGTTCTTGGTTAATATAGCCAAGTTCTTTCATTTTTCCTAAAACTGTTTTGGTTCTTTTTTTGATATTTTGTTGTTTCTTTTCTTTTTTGGCCTCATCTTCCTCTTCTTTGAATGGATTGTAGGCATTTGGTGAATGGTTAATTCCTGCCATAAATGCGCATTCTGCAATGGTTAAATTAGCTGGTTCTTTATTAAAATAATAAATCGCACCTAATTCCACACCATTTATGTCATTTCCACCAATGAAAATCAAATTCAAATACAATTCCAAAATCTGCGATTTGGATAAATATTCCTCAACTTGAATTGCTTTTGACATTTCTTTTACTTTTCTAACAACACCTGCTAAATCACTATCCTCTTTATCGTTTGTAATATTTTTTACTAACTGTTGGGTGATACTACTACCACCAAATGATGATTTTCCAGCATGTGTAATATACGTAAGCGTTGCTGCAGCCGTTCTTTTCACATCCACCCCTTGATGTTCATAAAATCGCTCATCTTCAATTGCAACATAAGCTTTTGGTAAATATTCTCCCATTTCTGATAAAGAAATACATTTTCGCTTAGTTCCTCCGCTTAAAGTTGCAACCAAGGTTCCATCTTTATCATAAACCATTGAATTTTCATATGGAATGACAAGTTCTTCTTTGCTAATTTTTAATTCATCTCCAAACATTCCATAAAATACACCAACAATAATTCCACTACCAATAATCAATGCTAACAATAAAATGATGATTAATATTTTAATCACTTTTCCTGCTTTGGTTTTCTTTTTTTCTGGTTTCTTTTTTTTCGTTTTCTTTTTTACTTCTGATGCATTATATCTTTTGGTATCGTTCTTTTTATTTTCCATATCATCGATTCCTTCCATCGTTAAAAATAAATATTTTCTAGCATTATATTACATTTATTCAAAATTATAAAGTACCAAAAACATGTTTAATCCAGTTTTTCTCCAACTTTTATAGTATTTCCTCTCAAAAACTCTTGTATACTCATTTTTCTTGCATTTTCCCCTTGAATCTCTAATACTGCTACTGCACCATCTAACGTTTTGACATACAAACCTTTTTTTGCATCTGCTACCAAAATTGTCCCTGGCTCTACGTCTGTTCTTGTCTCTTCTTGTACTACTTCTACTTTCCACAATTTGATTTTCTTTTCCCCTAATTTACAATATGCACCTAAAATAGGATTTAGTCCTCGAACTAAATTTTTTAAAGCCAATGAATGATATTTCATCCAATCAATTTTAGCCATCTCCTTGGAAATCATAGGTGCTAGTGTATAATCTTGAGGTTGTTTGGTAAATTGGGCTTCTCCTGTTTCTATTTTTGAAATTGCCTCTAATAATAATTGACTACTAATCGTAGAAAGTCTGCTCCATAATTCACCTGTTGTCTCATTTTTATCAATTTCAACCTTCTTTTGTAAAATGATATCACCAGCATCCATGGCTTCATTCATTTTCATAATCGTTGTTCCTGTTACTTGGTCACCATTGATAATGGCCCATTGAATTGGTGCTGATCCTCTATATTGAGGAAGCAAAGAAGGATGAACATTGATACAACCAAATTGGGGCATTTGCAAAATTGACTTGGGCAAAAATTTTCCATAGGAAACCACAACTATTATATCAGGTTCCAATGTCCTCATTTCTTCCTTTATTTCAGTCAATTTTTCTGGCTGAAATAGCATCAATTGCTTTTCCACAGCAAATTCTTTAACTGGACATGCTAACCTTTTCATCCCTCTTCCTTTTGGTCTATCTGGTGGTGTAACAACACCTACTATTTCATAACCAGCTTTGTACAGACTTTCCAATGATTCTCTTGCGAAGTCTGGTGTTCCCATAAAAATAATTCTCATTATTTCATTTCCTTCCTTCTTATTTTTTATTTTCTTGTTCAGTAATGGTTTCCAAAGTTCCTTCTTCCACTTTGTAGACAAAAACTTCACCATTCAAATGGTCAATTTCATGTGATAATGCTTGTGCTAACAAATCTTTTCCTTCTACTTTTACTTTTTTTCCATTGATATCCAAAGCCTCTACAACTATAGTTTTTGGTCTTTTTACTTTTCCATATTGATTGGGAAAACTCAAACAGCCTTCATCTACAATTTGTTCTCCCTTTGCCTTTTTAATCACAGGATTGATTAAAATATATTGCGTATTTTCCTCATATAAATCAATTACAATGATTCTTTTTAAGATTCCCACTTGTGGTCCAGCCAGTCCGACACCTTCGTATTTGTGCATCGTATCTAGCATGTCTTGTGCTAATATTTTTATTTTTTCATCAATTGTCTCAATTGGTCTGGCCACTTTTCTTAAAATTTCATCATCTCCATATCTTAAATTTCTAATTGCCATTTTTACTTCTTCCTTGTATCATATATTTAGGTTTTTAATAAAGGATTTACCTATAAACCTATTGCCACTATAAGTTTATTTTTATAGTATGTCTTAAATTTGAGGTAAGAATCAAGACATGTCTCCCTACGTTATATGATTGGGATTGATGTCTATGATTATCGATGTGTGTTTTATTTTGTCCATTTTTTTGTCCTGGGTACTGTATTGTAAGATATCTAATGTTTTTGAATTTATTTTTCCTTTTATGATCATTCTCCAACGGTATTTGTTTTTGATTTTGTCAATTGGTGCAGGGACTGGCTGATAAATAAGCAAATCACTGTTGGGAATTGATTTCATCTTATGATATACTATTCCGAGCAACCTTTCGAAGTTCATCTTGATTGGTTCCTTGAAACTTGATTACCATTATATCGCAAAATGGCGGATATTTCAACATCTTTCTTAAGGGAATTTCAGTTTGATAAAATGCCTCAAAATCTTGATTGCGACTATGAATTATGGCATAATGATCTGGATTATAGGTTTGCATAATCACTCTTCCTGGTTCCTCACGCCCTGCTCTTCCTGCTACTTGAACTAAAGTTTGAAATGCCCTTTCTGGAGCTCGATAATCTTCTAAATTCAAAATTCCATCAGCTACAATGACTCCCACCAGTGTTACATTGGGAAAATGATGGCCTTTTACTACCATTTGTGTTCCAATTAAAAAATCAATCTTTTCGTTTTTAAAACGATTTAAAATATCTTCATGTGAATTTTTCTTTGTAACAGTATCAATATCCATACGAATTGTTGAGCTTTCTGGAAATAACCTTTGAATTTCCTCTTCTAGCTTTTGTGTACCTGTCCCAAAATATTTGACTTTTGAACTACCACATTTGGCACATTGCTTTGGAATTTCCTGCTCCCATCCACAATAATGGCATTTCAATCGATTTTCAAACTTATGATATGTCAAACTAATATTACAATTTTTACATTGAAACACATAACCACAATCTCGACACATCAAAAAAGTAGAATGTCCTCTACGATTTAAAAACAAAATCGTCTGTTTTTGAGCTTTTAAATTTTTCTGAATTTCCTGTTGCAATAACTGACTAAGCATCGATTTATTGCCAGCTACGAGTTCTTTTCGTAAATCCACCACTTCTACTTGAGGCAATATTGCTTTATTGGCCCTTTTGGTTAAGGTATATAAATTTGCCTTTTTCGTTTCCTTTGCTTCATAATAGCTTTCCATGCTTGGCGTTGCACTCCCCAAAACAAGTGGACACTGGCTCTTTTCAGCCAAATATTTAGCTAAATCTTTGGCATCATAACGTGGTGTTGTATCAGATTTATAGGACATATCATGTTCTTCATCTACAATGATTATACCCAAATTTTGAACTGGTGCAAAAATTGCAGAACGTGCTCCAATTACGATTTTACTCTCATCTTTTTGAATTTTCTGCCATTCATCATAGCGTTCCCCCATCGACAATTTACTATGTAACACAGCAACTTGTTTCCCAAAACGTGCCAAAAATCGATCCACCATTTGTGGTGTAAGTGATATTTCTGGTACCAAAACAATAGCTGATTTCCCGTTTTTCTAGCACTTTTTCAATTAATTGTAGATAAATTTCCGTTTTTCCGAGAACCTGTAATACCAAAAATCAAATGTTTGGCGTATTGATGGTATTCAATGTCTTCTACAATCCCATAAAAACAATCTTTTTGTTCGTCCGTTAATGGTTTTGGCTTGTCTTTTTGTATCTTTTTACTAGCAAATGGATTTCTCTCCATTGGTTTTTCAACAATTTCAAGGATTCCATTTTTTTCCATTGTCTTAAAAATCGATTTACTAACCTCGGTAAAAAGCTCCAAATCGGAAATATAAATCCCATCATTTTCTAGTAAAAATTGGGCAACACGGATGTGTTTTTCACTTTTTAATTTCCCCGTTTCGATTAAAAAATGAATTTCTTCTGCGTCTTTTTTCAAAAAAACGAATTTCCCCAGTTTTTCCTTGGCTCTTGTTTCCAGCTTTTTTCCTCCTGTACCTGGTGGCAACATTAGTTTGATGCAATCTGAAATATTACAAAAATATTTTCTTGCCATTAATTTGGCCAAAACGATATTTTCTTCTGTTAGACTTTGATTTTTGTCTATTTGACAAATTTCTTTGTTGGCAAACGGAGAATCTTCCTTCAAATTGACGACAAATCCATCTTCCAACTTCGAACCTTTCCCAAAAGGAACTAACACTCTAGCGCCAATTTTAATCTCTTCTTCCAGAAAAGCAGGAACCACATAATCAAATATTCGATTTAATGCTCTTGCATTACAATTCATAATTACTTCTGCAAACATTCTATCATCCTTTTTTATATTTATTTTTTACTATATCATATTTCCTAACTAAATTTCAACTATTCTCCCTATAAAATTGGGGCTTCTTCTCTTAAAACAAAAAAATAAGGAGAATTTTACATTCTCCCTTTATTTTATTGTAACCAAATTGAATGGATTTTTACTAAAAATCTAGTATTTTTAAATCCAATAAAATAGGCATTGTTATATTCTTTGATGTCAAACGTTATCTCTTTATTTTCTCCTACTTCTAAACTTACACCATTGGCATACAAAAAACCACTTATTGGTGATGAAAGACTATTTATTAGTGTATCACTTATTCCTAAACTATAGCCTCCTGCATCAATTCCTCCTGTATACCCATTTGAAATAATAGTAACATTTGCCCCTAATCTTTCGTAGCCTGTTAAATCTATTTTTTTCGTGGTACTTAACGCTGTACAACAATAATTTCCATTATTAGAATTCATTTCAATATAATCATAATCTTCTAAATTTGTACTTGTATTCCAATCTTGGGCAATTTGCCAACCACCAGTCAATTCTGGATATTGATTTCCTAATTCATATAAATACATTCTGTTCTTCGTAGTTATATTTTCCACATTGGACTTCCTTGTATTTCCATCCTCATCAATTACTTGTGCAAAAATTTTATAGGCTGTATTTTTTTGCAACTCATTGACTTCAATTTCATTTTGCTCTGATACTCGTTCCACTTTATCATTCACAAATATGTGATAACCAGCTATCTTTTCTTGTTCATTTTCTAAAGTTTCTATCTTTAGTTTAACACTTGTTGCACCAATTCTTTCCACAATCAATTTGGCCTGTGTAACCAATTGGCTCGTTTCTGTCATACTTCCTGGTACATTCTCTTCGTTATCACCAGCATCCCCTATTTCATCTGTCCAGACAAGTTTGCCACTTTTATATAATATCCCTGTTATTTCTAATTTCAGTTTGTTATTTTTTTCTATGGTTACTGTATAAAAATTCTGCTCGGTAACCGCTCTTGCTTGTGGCAAACTTATGATAAATGCATAATCCGCCGTTTCAACTTTTTGTTCTCCATAAGTTGTATAAATCCAATCTCCTGCTTCTTGAGTCACATCAGAATTTCCCTTTGCATACACTTCATCATAATATTCTGCCTGATATTCTTTGATTTTTAATAAAACTTGTTCTTTGGCTGATGCAATGTTAGTCAAATCCACTGAATTCTTTGCCTTTCCTAGCATTCCATCACCGACTACCAACCACAATGTGATTCCTGCTAACATTAACAAAATGATAATGGTCATCACTAAAGCCACCAACGTAATTCCCTCGGCTTTCAAAAACTTCATCTTTTGTTTTCTCCTTATACTATATATTTTCATTATATACGATAACTTTTGATTTATCAAGTATTCTTTGTACTATTTTTCATATTGGCCAAATTTTAGGCTTTCTCCCTGATTTTTTTCATAATCCCCTTCTTTTTCCTATTTTCTTGATACCCTATGTTTTTATGCCTCTCTAACGCATTTAGAGGCTTTTTAAGGCATGTTTATACAAAAACGAATGATTTTTCATTCGAAAACGTAAAAACAATCTGTTTTCAACATAATTTTGAAAAGAACCATTAGATTCACTTATTTTTTGATGTGAACATTAAATTATATTAAAAAAGCTGAGGCAGAAAACTTTCAAAGTTTTCCACCTCCAACTATTGACATTCAGCCATAAAAAATACAATATTCTTTTTTGAATATTGCATTTTTTATTTTTTAGAAACTCCTTGAGCTTCCTCCTCCTCCTGAAGAGCCTCCTCCTCCGAAAGATCTACCACCTCCTGAAGAACCTCCTCCTCTTCGATGTCCTCCTCCATGTCTTCCTCTTCCAGAGAACATCGATAATCCAGAAATAAAACACATTAGATTAAATATCTCAAAAAATCCAATTATAAAAAATTGCCCTAAATTTTCAGATTCAATATTAGATACAGTTATTCCTTTAGAGACAGTAATATATACTATAGTCATTATACTAAAATATATTACATTAATTATAATTAATGGTTTCTTTTTTATAATTTTTTTCTTTTTCAAAAGTCCTAATACAACTCCCAATATTATGGATATAAAAGGCATTCCAAACATAATTAATGTACTAGAATCACTATTATTTGCTTCCGTATATTCTGTTGCAATAGCTGTTTCTGCACCTACCTCTACCTTATATTCATTTGCAATAATTTCTAAAATTGCACTAAAACCATTTTTTATACCTTCATCCCATTTGTTTTGTTTTAGATATGGGATAATATATTCATCTTGAATTCTTCCTGTTTTTCCATCTGGTAAGATTCCTTCAAGTCCATATCCCACTTCTACTCTAAACTGTCTTTCTTCTAATGTCAATAATAACAGTACACCATTATTTTTTGTTTTATCTCCTATACCAAAATTTCTAAATAACTGTGTAGCATAATCTTCTAGTGAACTATTACCTAAACTAGGAATTGTTACTACTACAATTTGAGCACCAGTTTGAGAATTTAATCTTTTATTTGTATTAATTATATAAGATTTTGTCTCTGTATTTAACAAACCAGCATAATCATTAACATAGAAATCTGTTGTAGGTTTTACTACTGCAAAACAATTTGAACTAAGCAATATCAACAATATAAAAGAAATTGTTAAAACTTTTTTGATACTACTTTTTTTATTCAAAATTAACACTAGGCACCTCCGAACTTGATTCATCTGCCTCAAAATAAATCGCTTTTTCAAATCCAAACACATTAGCCAATATATTACTTGGAAATTTTATAATTGCTGTGTTGAATGTTTTGACTGTATTATTATAATCCTTTCTTGCAACAGCAATACGATTCTCTGTTCCAGCTAACTCATCAGATAATTGCGTAAAATTTGCAGAAGATTTTAAATCTGGATAATTTTCTACTACTACCATTAACGCATTTAGTGAATCTGATAATTCATTGTTTGCATTTGATTTTTCTTCCATACTATTTGCATTTACTAATTTTGTTCTAGCATCAGTAACTTTATTTATTATTTCAGTTTCATGACTAGCATATCCTTTTACAGTGCTTACTAAATTAGGCACTAAATCAGCCCTTCTTTGCAACATAACATCTAAATCAGATAAACTACTTTTAACTGCCTCATGTTTAGATACTATTCCGTTGTAACTGCTTATAGCAACTATAGCAAGTATAACTACAGAAGTAATTATACAAATTAAAATTATATTTGATTTTTTCATAATTTTTACTCCATTTCTAAATTTTCCAAAGATACCTAATATTTTTCTATTCGTTGTATCTATATCTACAGGAAATGTTGTTATATTTTTCTCTTTTATTATATATTCAGGATTATCCCATAAATTTTCACTTTGAAAAATTCTATTTTGCTCCCATTTTTTACCTCTCATCTTTTGTATTAATGATTATCTTATTTTCATGATAACATATTTCGATTCTTTTATCAATAATTTTTAGAATTATTTAGGTAAAACTTAATAAGTTTTAGTGATATTAAATTATTACTTTATAACTTATCTATAAATAATTTTTACATTATTAAGTAATACCAAACCTGATACCATACTTTTTTAGCTTTTCAAATAAATTTTTAATCATTTTGGTCTGTTTTTTGCATAAAATGTTCTTAAAATGCTTTTTGGGGCCTTGAAAATAATTTTCTATTTATAAAGGAGCTGTAAAAAGTCAATATATTTCGAGAAAATAGACTTTTTTACAGCTCCTTTATTTGTCAATTTATTTCATATCACTTTTCAAAGAAACAGAACCATTTCCACCATTTGCCCTTCCAGTTCCACCATCAGCAGTAATTTCTCCTTCGTTTCTTAACTCTTTACAAAATACATTAATCGAACCTCCACCAGAAGCACCAGCCCCTGCATCAGTACCTTTGGAGCTTATGATACCTTGGTTATCTAACATCTCTGTATAAAGTATCAACAATCCACCAGTTCCTCCTGCTGGATTACCTGATGCACCAGTTCCTCCTGCTCCTCCATTTCCTTGAGCAGATTTTCCAATTACCTCCGATTTCCAGTTTCCACCAGACCAACTATAGCCATACGCTCTGACATAACCATAGCCACCTCCAGAACCACCAGAATATGATGTACCTGCTGCTCCATCTCCTGAGCTAATAGAAGCAGGACTCGACGGATCTCCGTCGATAAGCTTCTGCATATCCTGATCCGTCCACCTCCAGTTCTTCTTTCAGTTCCAGTCTCTCCAGGATTGCCTTCAACCCTATTCGTTTTTCCACCCTCATTCGGAGTCGTAGCACCTACTGCATTTCCACCAACAGCTCCTGATTCTGGAACATATTCATAACTGCCATCTGTATTTTTCAATAAAAATACATCTTGTCCTTCTGCTTTCGCACCTCTAGCTGTCATACTAATTTCTCCATAATTTGTCAATTTACCTGTACAATAGATTAACATTCCTTTCGGTCCACCATAATCATTAGCAAATGCAGTGACTTTTACGTCATTTTCAATTGTCAAATCTCCATTTACTTTTACAACAAGCATATTTTTCGCATCATTTTCGTTATTTGCTACATCTGCTTCTGTTCCAAATATTTTATCTTCATCCCATACTTGTGATTCCTTAAATTGATACATATGAATTGGATATAGTTCTTCATTTGCTAATATTTTAAAATTTTCTTCTTCAAAATCATATTTTTGCATCGCATCTAACAAACTTTCCGCCTCATAAACAGCCTCGTATTTCTCTTTTACAGAAACATATACTTTTCTAACATACTCTTCTCCTTCGACTTCTTCAACAACGGTAAACTCTATTTTATTTGTTGTTCCATCTGTCAAATATGGTCTTTCTGGAGTTACACTTTTGATTTCTGCACCTTGGGCACTAATATCAAAATTTATTTTTAATTTTGTTCCTAAAGCTAAAGATTTATCTTCTGGTACTGTTATTCCATCCTCCAACGTTATTGTTAAATTGCTTATTTCTGGTACTGGACCTTTCTTTGTAATCTCTTGAACAATATTTCCCTCATAATCAATTACAACAACATAACCTTTTTTGAACAGTTCAATTTGTCCTTCTTCTGGACTGTTTTCCACAATTTGATCTAATTGTTTCGCTTCAACTTTTTGATTTAAAAAATTGATTATATTTTCCTTCTTCCCCATTTTCCATTCCATTAACAATAGCTCAATTTCTTCTTTTATTTGTGCAATTTCTGTATTTTTTTTAGCTTGAAATGCCTTATTTAATAGACCATCGTTTCCCATTAAGCCCACAATTGATATGCCAGTTAAAATGAGTAAAACAATAATCGTAATCACTAACGCAATTAATGTTATACCTTGATTTGGCCTTATTAGATGCCTCTCCTTTGATTTTTTCATAACTTCCTCCCTTTTTTCTATTTTCTTGATACCCTATGTTTTTATACCTCTCTAACGCATCTAGAGATATGTTAAAGCTTGTTTATGTAAAAACAAATGATTTTTCATTCAAAAACACGAAAAACAACCCATGTAGAGAGCGAACCGAGGTCCATCCCTTACATTGGTTGTTTTTTTGGTTTGGTTTGGATATAATTTTTTGTATTTTTTATAGGTAAAAATAACACCAGAAATTGGGTCGACGTGAAAGTCGACCCTTATAAAGCTTTTAAAACTACATGTGTGTGTGTGTGTGTGTGTGTACAGCCACAAGGCTTTCAGCGTTTTGGCTAAATTGGGGTTGTTTTTTCATCTTTGGTTTCTCCTTTATTTTCCATGTTTTGTTTCATATTCAATAATGGCTTTGATAATTTCGACTGTTTTTTCTAAATTATCATTTTTTAGAACATAATCGTAATTCGAGATTTTGGATTCTTCATAATCAAATCGATTAAGTCTTAAAATAATTTCATCACGTGGTAAACGATCCATTCTGTTTTCTAGTCTAGCTTGCAATTCTTCTTTTGGAACCCTCAAAAATATAGTAATTACTTTTATATCTGTTAATGTATCTTTTAAAGCTTCTGTCCCATTTACATCAATATCTTTTATTACGATTCCTGTTCTCGCTTTTTCATCTAAAATTTTCTTGGAAGTTCCATAATAATTTTCATGATGAATATCATATTCATAAAATTCGCCTTCTTTTATTTTGTTCTCGAATTCTTCTCTTGTAATAAAATGATAGGTCTCTCCTGGAATATCGTCTGCTCTTGGTTCTCTTGTTGTGTAAGAAGGAATCGATGTAGCTCCTTCGATTTGATTCATTAATTCTTTTCGAACTGTATCTTTTCCAGCTCCTGCAACTCCTGATAAAATAACTAACATATTTTTATTCCTCTCATTCTCAGATTTTATTCTTCGTTTTCTGTGTCGACAGTTTCTTCATCCTTTATTTCATATACTTTGTCTTCATAAATTTCATTGACAGCAAGTGTAACTGGTGATTTTTCCTCTACATTTGTCATTGCAATTTCTCCTTCTGCAATTTGCCTTGCTCTTTTGGATGTCATAATCACTAGAGAATAGCGATTATCCACCTTTTTCAATAAATCTGTTACGGCTGGTTTTACCATCATTTTAACATTCCCCCTTTTCTATTTCACTTTGATTATTGCTCAATCTACCAGCTATCGTTTCTGGTTGTATCGCAGATAAGATGACATGACCTGAATCCATCACGATCACTGATCTGGTACGCCTTCCAAACGTAGCATCAATTGCTCTTTTTTCATCTTTGGCTTCTTGTACAATTCTTTTTAATGGTGCCGATTCTGGGCTGACAATAGAGATAATTCTTTCACTTGACACCATATTTCCAAATCCAATATTAATCAACTGCATAACTGTTTTTCCTTTCTTTTTATTCTATATTTTGCACTTGTTCTCTGATATTTTCTATTTCTGTTTTTAACTCAATCACTCGCTTGGTAATCTCCAAACAATTGGCCTTTGACCCAATGGTATTAACTTCTCGATTCATTTCTTGAATTAAAAAATCAAATTTTTTGCCAATTGGCGAACTTTCTGCCAAAAAATGATGAAATTGACTAATGTGACTTTTGAGTCTTGTTAGTTCTTCTTCAATTGAAGATTTGTCTGAAAAAATCACAATTTCTTGAGCCAAACGATTTTCATCAACAACCTGAGACTTCATTAACTCTTTCACTCTTATTTCTAATTTTTGTCTATACTCTTCTACCAAAGTGCCAGCATAAGTTTCAATCTCAGAAACATATTTCTCAATCAATACGATTCTTTTTTGTAAATCTTCCATTAATTTTTGCCCTTCTGTTTCTCGCATGGTTACAAAATTTTGTAAGGCTTCCGCTAAAGCTGTCATCAACTCATTTGCAATAATCGATTCATCGCCTTCTTCTTTTAGATTAAAAATTTCTGGCATTTTAGCAATATCCATCATGCTTATTTCATAAGGAATTCCTGTTTCTCTTGCCAGTTCTTCTAACTCTTTAATATATTCTTTGGCTAATCCAACATTAAAATGAATACTACTTCCTTCATTACTGTAATTTTCAAAATTGACAAAAACATCAATTTTCCCACGCACAATACATTCTGCTATTTTTTTTCTCATCCCATCTTCAAATCGATTGAAAAATTTAGGGCTTCTAATTGAAATATCTTGATATTTATGATTAACTGACTTGATTTCTATTCCATAGTGCCTGCCATCCTTTTCATATTCGCTACGGCCAAAGCCTGTCATGCTTCTTATCATTTCTGGTTTCCTTTCATGGTTTCATTTTCTTCTTTTATAATTTCTTTCACATCACTTAAATTATTTTGATAATTTTTTTCTGTTTTAACATAAATTACAATCGATTTTGCGATGTAATAAATGGCCAAAAAAAGTGGTATAAAAGTCAGTTCTTTACAAAATATTTTGTCCAAATTTTCATATATTTTAGGCAAATACAAAACAAGAATACTAACAACCAAAAATTCAATTCCCACAATCGCAAGACTCCCCTTATCTTTGCGATAAGCAATTTCAAACATAACCACTGTTACGCCAATACAAATCATTGGAAATACCTTGAAAAGTAGGTTTACTATTTCTGGTTGCACATAAATGTAAACAGCATCAATCATGCAAATATATAACATCAATGCAATTGCAATTAAACAATTATGAAAAATTGTTTTATTTAAATTATCTTTGACGGTTTGCGTCATTTTTCTTTTTTCTGTGATCTCTTCTACCATTTTTGTAGATTTTTTCATGGCGTTCCTCCTATTTTTCCAATTCGTACATAATAATGGAAGCAACTTGAAGTGCCACAGTTTCTGTACGCAAAATCCTTGGTCCTAAGCTTACCACTTTAGCTCCCGCTTTTTGCAAAACTTCGACTTCTTCTTTTTCAATTCCACCTTCTGGACCAATGACAACTGCCATTTTTAGATTTTCTTTAGTATTTTTTATGGTTAATAATTCATTTTTAATTTGATTTTCAATTTCTTGCTCATAGGCCACCAATACGATATCATATTCGGCCACCAGTTGGCAAAGATGAGAAACCGACCTAATCGAACTGATTTCTGGTACCAAATCTCGCTGACTTTGCTTAGCAGCCACTTCAGCAATTTTTTGCCAACGCTGTATTTTTTTGGTTTCGTCTTTACCAGCCAATTTCACAATGCATCTTTGAAAAGCAACTGGTACAAACTTAGAAACACCTAGTTCTGTTCCTTTTTGGATAATCCATTCCATTTTGTCAGCTTTCGGAAGTCCTTGAAAAATATGCAATTGGACATTGCTTTCTGCTAGACTTTCTATTGCCTTAATTATTTTTGTTTGCACATGATTGGCTGTAATTTCTGAAATCTCACAAATATAATTTTGACATGTTTCTTGGTTACAAATTTGAATTTGGTCACCAATCTTTAAACGCAAAACATTTTTAATATGATTTACATCAGTTCCCTCTATTTTAATTTGCTCCTCAAAAATAGCTTCTTTTTTTACAAAAAATTTTCTCATAGTTATTTTTTCCATCACTTAATAAGGATATTACTATATCCTTATTTTTATTATAACACATTTTGAGAAAAAAAGAAAGAGATTTTGGAAAAATTTTACTTTTTTATCACTCTTTCTTTTTACACATCTATCAATTTTAACTGAAAATTCAAATAATCTGAACTTACTAATGCAAAATAAACACCTTGGCATTCTCCTTCAAAAGCTTCTTGGTGCGATTCTCCATGCAAATGAGCATAATAACATCTTTGGATTCCATACTCTTTTAAGGTTTCTATCAAATTAATTTCCTGTGGCACATTTTCCTTGAAAAATGGCGGATAATGCAAAAAGCAAATTTTCTCTTTTTCTTCTCCAAACTCTTTATTCCCATACTGAATGGACAATTTTAGACGCTCATTTTCGCGTTTTAAGATTTTATAATGCTCTTCAGCATGCCAATAATTAGTCGACCAACCACGTGTGCCCACTAGGATTTTGTTTTCTATTAAATAGCTATTATTTTGCAGAAAATCAATGGTTTCAAAGTGATTTTCTTGCAAAAATTTCGTCATTTTGGCCATCGTGTTCCACCAATAATCATGATTTCCTTTGGAAAGAATTTTATGACCTGGCAAAGCATCCAAAAACGCAAAATCTTGGTGTGCTTCTTTTAAACTCATGGCCCACGAAAAATCACCAGGAATGATGATAGTATCCTGGTTTTTTATGGTTTTTAGCCAATTTTGTTTAATGGTTTCACTGTGATTTCCCCAGCCAAAAATATCCATTGGCTTATCTGTCCCAAAAGACAAATGCAAATCACCAATTGTATAAATTGCCATATTTTTTCCTTTCTGGGTTATTTTTCATTTCATATCTTTTTATGTTTCTTTCAAGACTACATTTTTACAATAATTTTAAATTAGGAACAGCATTTAGGTATAGATCCGCTCTTTTTCCTGCTATAAAATCGTAATATCCTTGGGCTGCAATCATGGCTGCATTGTCTGTGCATAAAATTGGCTCTGGATAATAGGCTTTTATGCCACACTTTTTTGCCATTTTGTCAATTTCTGTACGGATATATGAATTTCTCGAAACACCACCTGCTAAAACAATTTTATCGGTTTTTGTCGTTTGAATTGCTTTTCTAGTATTGGTTAGTAGCATTTCTGTCACAGCTTTTTGAAAACTAGCACATAAATCTGGTTTGTTTAAATCTGGTGTTTTATGATTTAAATTGATGATTGCTGTTTTGATTCCACTAAAACTAAAATCAAAGCCTTCTAAATGGGTGATTGGTAATGCTATACGAGGAGTACCGCTTTTTAGCCATCTCGTCTATTTTAGGGCCTCCTGGATAGCCAAGGCCAACCACTCTTGCCACTTTGTCAAAAGCTTCACCAATAGCATCATCACGTGTTTTGCCTAAAATTTCATAATGGTTATAATTTTTTACATTGACTAAATGTGTATGCCCACCAGAAATAATTAGACATAAAAATGGTGGCTCTAAATCTGGGTATGTTAAATAATTAGCCGCAATATGACCTGCTATATGATTAACGGCTATGAATGGTTTTTGGGTTGCAAAACTTAGTCCTTTGGCATATGATACTCCAACCAACAATGCTCCCACTAAACCAGGGCCTTGTGTTACAGCAATTGCATTAATCGCTTTTAAATCCATTTTAGCTTCTTTTAAAGCTTGTTTCATGATTTGATTCATGACTTCTGTATGACATCTTGAAGCAATTTCTGGCACAACACCACCATATTCTTGATGTATTTTGATTTGTGAATGAATCACATTGGATAAAACCTCTCTGCCATTTTTAACAATGGCAACAGATGTTTCATCACAACTTGATTCAATTCCTAGAACAATTGTATCTTCCATTTTTATTTTCCTTTATGTTTCTTAAAATAAGGCAAAAACCGCCCCTACACAGCTAAATAATAAGTTGGATAAAAAGCTAACAACAGGTGTTACGATATAGCCTAAAAGTCCTGTAATCCATAAAATCATGAAAACTAATTGCAAGGTGTTGGCTTGATTATCCAACCACTGAATGGCATTATATGGTAACACATTTCTAAATATTTTTTCACCATCTAATGGTGGGAGTGGAATTAGATTAAAGACCCCCAATCCAATGTTAATATAAATTGTATATAGGACAAATAACGCAATCGTTCCAATTAGGCCAGTCGCCGTGCCCAGCATTCCTAATAAAAAGTAAAGAATGGTAAAAAGGATGGCTAATATAAAGTTCATAACTGGCCCAGCTAAAGAAACAAGTGCTTCACAAGTAGCTCTTGAGCGATTGCTGGTAAACTGATTGGGATTAATCATAACTGGTCGTCCCCAACCAACTCCTGCAAATAATAGTAAAACAAAGCCAAATGGGTCAATATGAGAGGCTGGATTTAAAGTAAGCCTTCCTTGTGCTTTTGGAGTTGTATCTCCAAAATGATTGGCCATCCAAGCATGAGCAAATTCGTGAAATGTCATGGCAATAATAACGGCTGGAATGGTTAATATGGTTTCAATCCAGAAACCTGAACCTGCATTAGCTAGTGATATTACGACTAAAACTGCTAAAATAATGTATAACATTTTTTTGTCAATTCCGTTTCCAAAAAAGAACATAGACCTTCTCCCTTCTGATTCATTTTTATAGTTTTCACTTTTGATAGACATTAAGCATTACCCAGGGGTTTCATGGTTGGGAATAAAATAACATCTCGAATGGAAGCAGAATCCGTTAATAACATGATTAATCGGTCAATTCCAATGCCCATCCCACCAGTTGGTGGCATACCATATTCAATAGCCATACAAAAGTCTTCATCCATCATATTTGCTTCATCATCTCCAGCATCTCTTTGTTTTAATTGCTCTGCAAATCTTTGTCTTTGATCGATTGGATCATTTAATTCGGAATAAGCATTTCCATATTCTCGCCCACCTATGAATAATTCAAATCTTTCAACCAATCTTTTATCTGTTGGTTTTCTTTTGGTCAAAGGAGAAACTTCAACTGGATAATCACAAATAAACGTTGGTTGTATTAGTGTTTCTTCAACATAATCTTCAAAAAATTGATTGATAATATATCCTCTTGTTTGCTTTGTTGTTTCCATTTCAATCCCTTTTTCTTTCGCAACCGCAAGTGCTTCTTCATCTGAATTGATTGCATTAAAATCAATTCCAGTTACTTCTTTTATCGCCTCTATCATTGTTACTCTTCTCCAAGGAGATTCTAAGTCTATTTCTGTTCCTTGATAATTGATTCTTGCTGTTCCTAAAACCTTTTCAGCAACACTTCTGATTAAATTTTCAGAAGTATTCATCATGTCATTATAATCTTGGTAAGCAGCATAAAATTCGATATTGGTAAATTCTGGATTATGTTTTATGTCTATTCCTTCATTTCGAAACATTCTTCCCATTTCATATACTCGATCAAAACCACCAACAATTAATCTTTTCAAATAAAGTTCATTCGCAATTCTTAAATACATATCCAAATCTAATGTATTATGATGTGTAATAAATGGCCTTGCCGCAGCTCCACCTGCTATTGTATTTAAAATTGGGGTATCTACTTCTAAATATCCTTCCTTGTCAAAAAAGTTCTTGATTTCTTTTAATATTTTACTTCTCAGCAGAAATGTCTTTTTCACTTCTGGATTAACAATTAAATCTACATATCTTTGCCTATAACGTAAATCAATGTCTTTCAAACCATGAAACTTCTCTGGTAAATCTCTTAGCGATTTTGAAAGCAACACAACTTCTTTAGCATGAATCGAAATCTCTTCTGTTTTTGTCTTAAAGACAAAACCTTTGATTCCTATGATGTCACCAATATCGTAGGTTTTGAACAATTTATAACTTTCTTCTCCCAAATCATTAATACTGACATAACTTTGAATGGTTCCTGTACTATCTTGAATCGTACAAAAAGAGGCTTTTCCCATAATTCTTTTTGCCATAATTCTACCTGCAACTGACACATCTTTATTTTCAAAATCCTCATAATTCTTTTTGATTTGTTCACTAAATTCTGTTCTATCATACTTGGTTATTTCAAAAGGATCTTTTCCTGCCTCTTGTAGTTCCTTTAGTTTATCTTTTCTCACCTGCATCAATCGGTTTAATTCTAGTTCTTCATTTTGTGTTTCATCCATAAAAATCGCTCTCCTCTCTTTTTTCAATATATTTTAATATTATACACCCAAAATTGGTTATTGTAAACAACTTTTGCAAAAATATTTAAGTGACTCAGAAAAAACGATATCTTCTCTAAAAGAAGAACGAGCGAAATCAGGTGTGTTCCCCCAAAATTTCGCTCGTAATAGATTACGTTTGTTATCAGCCTACGATATTATTTTTTCTTGTTTTTATAAAACACATCATATAAAACTGGTACAAAAAACAAAGTCAAAATGGTCGCATATAATAATCCTCCAATTGCTACAATACCAAGTGGCTGCGTCATTTCTGCACCATCTCCAATACCAAGTGCCATAGATAATAAGCCTAAGATAGTAGTTAAAGCAGTCATTAAAATTGGTCTTAAACGTAATTTTCCTGTCAATTTTATGGCTTCTCTTTTTTCCATTCCTTCTTCTACCAATTGGTTTACACAATCAATGAAAACAATTCCATTATTTACTACAATTCCTGCTAACACAAGGAATCCAAGCATCGCAATAATGCTGATCGCTTGCCCTGTGAAAAATAAACCTAATAATCCTCCTGTAAATGCCAATGGAATCGTAAACATGACAATAAAAGGTAATTTCCATGATTGAAATTGGGCTACCATAATTAAATAGATGAACAAGATAGCTACAACAATCATTAATAACAAGTCTTGCATATATTCCATGGTGCTATCCATTTCCCCTTCCGTTTGTATGGTATAACCCTCTGGTGTTTCGTAATTTTTGAATACACTTTCAACTTCTCTGCTGACTAATGTCATACTGGCATCTTCTTTTACTGTTGCCATAACAGTAATGTAACGACTGTTATTTTCTCTTGTTATATTTTCTAAACCAGTAGCATCTTCTAAACTAGCAATTTCAGATAAACGGACTGTTTTTTCTTCCTCGTTTATAGTCGCTTTGAGCTCTATTTCCATTAAATTTGTGGTATCAACTTTGCTTGTTTCTGATTTCTGAATAACAATTTGATATTCCTTATTGTCAATTTCAACTTTTGTTCCATCTACTTCTGTTTTGATGTGATTAGCAATGGTAGCATAAACTTGAGCAATGGTTAGGTTATATTTCATGGCTTTGTTTTTATCAACCATCACTCTTTTTTCAGGAGAAGAATTTTCCTGCACACCTTCGATTTCATCAATTCCTTCAATATTGGCCAATTTAGCTTCCACATCAGTTGCTATTTCTTTTAATTGATCAATATCATTTCCTTTGATTTTGAGTGAAATACCTGAAACCATCATGCTAGACATATCCATTTCAGAAGTACTGACTTCAATTTGTGCATTTAAATCAGAAGTTAGTTCTGTAATTTTTTTAGCAATTTCATTGTTGGTCATCGTTCTTTCTTCACCAAGTATCAAATACATACTTAAACCAGCTGTCGTATTCATTCCCATATTGCTGGATGCAGTTGTATTGTCAATTGCTCCAATTTTGTAAATATCACTTATGGTTAAAAGCCTTTCAATCGTAGTATCTGCTACGTTTCTCATCTCTTCTGCTGTGGCATCATCTGGCATGGTAATTGAGATAGACATTTCATCACTGGCCACTTCTGGAATAAATTCGATGTCCATACGTGTTGTTAAATATATACTAGTCCCAAGTAATACTACAACAAGCATAATAACAACCAATTTGTAGTTTAAGGCTGTACCTAACACTTTTGCATATCCATTACTTAATTTGTCGAGTAATTTATTTTCTTTGTTTCCTATTTTAACAAACATTTTAGAAGACATCGCTGGTACAACTGTCAAAGCAATGGCTAAACTAGCAATTAATGAATAAGCAATTGTAAGTCCAATATCTTGGAACAATTGTCTTGCCATTCCTTGAACAAATATAATTGGTAAAAATACACAAATGGTTGTAAGCGTCGATGCAATAATTGCACCTGTTACTTTTTTAGCACCTTCCTTGGCAGCCTCTTTTGTTTCTTTGCCTTCTTTTCTCAAACGATAAATATTTTCAATGACAACAATTGAGTTATCAACCAGCATTCCAACCCCTAATGCCAGACCAGATAAAGACATAATATTAATGCCAACACCTGTAAAATACATCATAGCAATGGCAAATACCAAACTAACTGGAATTGAAACGGCAACAATAATCGTCGGTTTTAGTTCTTTCAAAAATAAAAACAAAATGATAATTGCTAAAATTCCACCAACAATCAAACTTTGCATAACAGAACCAATAATCATATCAATATAGACTCCTTGGTCCATTAAATTCGTAAATGAAATGGTATCATATTTTTCTTCTAATTGTTGCAATTTCTTTTGAATCGCTTCTGATACATCTTTGGTAGAAGCGGTACTCTGTTTTGAAAAAGATAAAATAATACCATTATTTCCATTTACTTTCGTATAGATTTCATCACTGTTATTGGTAATTTTAATATCAGCAACATCCTTTAGTTTGACTTCTTCCAAACCTTCCATATCAAAACTGAACAAAACTAAATTTTCAATTTCTTCTAACTTAGAAAATTTGTCTCCCACTTTTACAGTTATATCATCATTAATATAACCTGCTGGCATCGAGAAATTCTCGGCTGTTAGAATTTGAGAAATTAAATCTGTTGTGATAATACCATTAAGAGATGCTTTTTGATAAGCCTCATCTCTTGCTTCTTCAAATTGCTTAATACCATCTTCTAATTCTTGTTCTGCAATATCAAGCTCCGTAGCAGCTTTTGTTGTTTCACTAATAAAAGTACTTTGTGCAACTTGAAGTTGCGAACTTGTCGTTTCTAATTCTGCTTTTTTGCTATTAATCGTATTTTGAGCTTCAGTCATTTGGGACAATCCTGTATTAATTTGTGTAAGACCTGTACTCAATTGTTCTTTTCCAGTTTGCAATTCTTGATAACTGTTATTCAATTGTTGCAAACCAGAAACCAAAGAAAGATAGGTTTCATTTGTTTGAATCATTTGAATTGCATTAGAAATTGAAAATAAACTATTTTCGATTTTGTTTAGTTCAATTAATTCACCTGCTGTGATTTCTCCTGTTTCACGTTTTACTGTTAATTCATTTTTTCTAGTTTCCAAAATTGCTTTTTGATTTTCTAATTCTGTAATTTGCTCATTGAATCCATTCAATCCTTCTTCTAATTTTTGTTTTTGGGTTATGAGTTCAGTCTCTGCTGAGTTAAGTTCTATTAATTGGTTTTCTAATTCTATTTTTTGATTGTTCAATTCTGAACTTTGTGTATTAAGTTCAATCTCTGCTTTTGTGATTTCATTTCTACCTGTTTCAATAGCAGATAAACCTTGTGCAATTTGCTCTGTATTTTGAGTTTTGGTAGTTTCTAATTCAGTTTTTCCAGAAGAAATTTCACTTCTGGCCTTATCTAAATCTCGTTTCGTATTTGCTAATTCTGAGCTTACATTTTCAAGCATTTTGTTGTTGATCGTTTCTATTTTTTCCTGGTTTAATTGAATAACAATTTCATCTTCAATTGCTCCATATGTGCTTACAGAAGCTACACCATTTACACTTTCTAATTCTGGGACAAGTGTGTTTTTGACAAACTCTGTAATTTGATTGCTATCTGCTTCTTCCATATCAACTGCACTCATAAGAACTGGCATCATATCTGGATTAATTTGCATGACATTTGGGATTCCAACCCCCTCTTCAAAGCTTGCTTCTAAGATGTCCAATTCTTGACTAATTTCAATCATAACCGAATCCATATTACTATCACCAGCAAATTCCAAAAGTACCATTGAATAATTTTCTGATGAAGTAGAAGTTACATTTTCTATGTTACTAATCCCCATCATTCCTTGTTCAATAACTTTGCTGACTGATTCTTCAACTTTTTCAGGATTGGCTCCTGGATAAGTTGTGATAATTGCAACATATGGTAATTCCATACTTGGTAATAAATCAGTTGTTAAATTTGAAAAAGAAATGATTCCCAAAATCATAATAATGATAACACCAACAAAAATAGTATATGGTTTTTTGACACTAAAACCTGACATTTCAACATCCCTCCGTTTTTTATTGACTATTGGCCAATATTATATCATATGTAGGAAGTATTGTCAACGAAAAATCTACCTTTTTCAATACGCTTTATTTTTCAGTATGCCATTTCTTAAAGGTTTTACTTTTTAGAAATGTACATAACCTCATATATTGCTTGAACATATTATGTTTTGTTTTTTTATTCTCTCTTCTTCCAATCGAATAATATTCTACCCCTGCTTTTTTCATTTCCTCTAAATCATATAAATTTCTGCCATCATACACAAGGGGTGTTTTCATCTTTTCTTTATATATTTGTGGTTTAATATTTTTTATTTCTTGCCATTGTGTGAATATGAAACATAAATCTGCATCACATAAAGCTTCCTCTGGATTTTGTGTATAATAAATCTGGGTTGGATATTTCTTTTTGAGATTTTCCATAGCAACTGGATCATACACATAAATTTTAGCTCCTTTTTTCAGTAATGCTCGTATATTATCAAGTGATGGAGCCTCTCTTAAATCATCTGTTCCTGGTTTAAAGGCTAGTCCCAAAATAGCAATTTTTAAGTCTTTAAAAGTTACAAATCTTTTATTCGCCTTTTGAAACAATTTCAGTTTTTGTTCTTGGTTGATTTCAATGGTTGCTTCTACTGTTTTTAATTTATATCCATGCTGTTTTGCTAAATCAACTAAAGCCTTTGTATCTTTTGGGAAACAACTTCCTCCATATCCAATTCCAGCATGTAAAAAATGATTACCAATTCTGGAATCATAACTCATTCCTTTAGCAACTTCTTCAATATCACAGTCTACCAATTCACACAAGTTGGCAATATCATTCATATAAGAGACTTTTAAGGCTAAAAAATCGTTGGATGCATATTTTATCATTTCAGCATTTCTTCTTTTAACACAAACTATTGGTAAATGGAATGGTTCGTATATTTTTTTCAATAATATTTTAGCTTTTTCACTTTCTGTTCCTATGATAATTCGATTGGCTGCTAACGTATCCTCTACTGCATTTCCTTGGGATAGAAACTCTGGATTGCTGGCTACTTCAATCTTTACATGATGTACTAGATGCTTTTTTATGAATTTTTCTATTTTTTCATTTGTTCCAACTGGAACCGTTGACTTTATGACAATCAAACAATCTTTTTGCACATTTTCAGCGATTTGTTTAGCAACCGTTATTACATCGGTTAAATCAACTGAACCATCTGATTTTTCTGGTGTTCCTACTCCAATAAAGATAGCATCTGCATCTTGATAGGCATTTTGATAATTGGTAGTAAAATCAATTTTGCCTTCTTGGTAATTTTTAACCATCAATTCTTCTAGGCCTTTTTCGTAAACTGGACATTTTCCACTTTTCATTTGCTGAATTTTGTTTTCATCCACATCAACTGCTATTACCTGATGTCCTTTTTCCGCAAAACAAACAGCGGCTACTAATCCCACATATCCCGTGCCTGCTACTACAATTTTTATCATATTCATACACTCCTTTTGCTAACTTTTATTATTCCATTACATAAATTTCATAATGTTCAGTTTGTGCAGTTAGCTTAAATCCGTAATTAATTAATGGTTCTTGGAGTGGAATTGCTTTATCGTAAACGATAATATTAATGTTTTGTTGTTGGCATAGGTTGGTTATGGAGTGAGTAGAACCAGTGTTATAGTAATCGATGATTTCATAATCCTTATAATCTCCAAACGGTCTTCTCTCAAAAGCTAATTCGATTTTAGCATCAATTTGTCTAATATAAGGAATCATTTCAATTGTGGTTAAAACTTTCTTGTGTTCTAAGTTCATTTCACTAATTTTATTGATAACTTCGATATATTCTTCTGGCAATTTAAAGGCATTCCCTATTTTTTGATAATTTTCTGCTGTATAAATACATTTTCCACTTGAAACTATGATCAGAAGAATTAACAAAAAAGTAATCATTTTCTGATTTTTATTAGATACTCCTTTGATAACACTTACTCCTGCATATGCAATTGTAATTCCCATTGGTAATAACCAAAAATTTCTCCAATATACATTTTTATTTAATAAACTATCAACACATTTATTAAATAGTGGATTTAATATTACTACCATTATCAAACAAGAAAAATACACCATAAACATTTTTTGACTTTTATTTTTTTCAGTTAAAAACAGATATAAAATAGCAAGAAAAAATAAAGCCATATACATTCCTGTCCCTTTGTATTTTAAGAAAGAATCTTGGATAATTTTTATATTATCACTAAACATATTTTTCTACTCCTTCATTTCATTATCAAATACATTAATCCATACACAATATTCGGTATGACACAAATTCCAGATTTTATTAAATAACTAACTTTTTTATCTTTAACTAAAAAAACAACGACTAAACCTCCCAAAGTTATCGCAGCTAATGGGATTCCCATTGAAGAAACCAAACAAGAAGCTAACATGGTTATGATTAATAACAACCAATTTATTATTCCTTTATTTTCTTCCACACATTTTAAAAATAATAACCATATACTTGGTAAAATTATATTAGCCAATATTGCTTTTCCTTGCCAAATACGAAACAATAAAAATGAAAAATTAGTATAAATTGAAAAATTTCCCCAAATATAAATAACACTTAATAATATCAAAAACCTACTCACATCTTCTTTATCTCCATAAAATAGTTTTATCCCCAACAATGTGTAAACGATATAGGCTATTAAAATAAAAATTGGAGGAAATATCGTATGTGCAACAATTGTTGGATGAATCTGAATTAGTTTGGAAATTATAGCCGTATATAATGGAAATGGAGAAAAAACATAACGCATTGGGAATTCTTTATAAGGACTACCATTTTCAGCTGAGATAATATACATACTATTTTCTTCTATGGTAACATTGGATGTTGCCACAAAAAAAGCATCATCATCGTCTATATGGGTATAAAAAAATGCAATGAACATTTGTAATCCAATTAAAATTATAGCTATTACATACATTGGTTTTGGCTCTATTTTTTGTTTTTTGATTAAATTAAAAGTTTCTTTTATTTTCAATTTTCGCAAATTCATTATAATAGACAAAACTAATAAGACTCCAATTATAGCACACCATGAATAGAGTAATACCGTAAATTTCACTTTTAAGAATATCATTGGAATTGCCAACAATTGTAAGATAGCAAATTCTAGAAAATAGCCAATTATGAATGACCATAAAATAGAAGATTTTTCTTTCCAAAATTGTGTTATTAATAAGCCCAGTATTTCTGGTACTATCCCTAATATTAATATACATAACAACAACTTAAAAAACATCTCTTTCTTGTATGATATATTAATAACTTAACTACACCATACGCTCCTTTCCTTATTTCATTAAATTATTTTTTTCACTATTTGCATGTAACAATGGTAGTGCAATAAAAAATATTAAACACAATGCATCTGTACTTTCTGTAGAAAATCTTCCTATACTTTCTAGTAACACATACATTCCATAAGTAATATACATATTAATATATATTATCTTATAATTTAGTTTTAGATCTGATTTCATAATCTTTTTCATAATACAAAAGAACATATATCCCATAAACACAATCATAACAATTCCACCAGTCAACAAAATATCTAGATATAAATTATGAAACTGTCCATATGATCTATCTTCAAAATTCAATACTTCTATTGAATTAAATCTTCCAACTCCAAAAATATAATTGAAAAGAGAACGATTCAAACATTCAAATCCAGCATACCAAATACGTTTTCTCCCTGATAATCTCTTGATTCTATCCGTTGATATAACTAATTCACTCATTTCTGATGAAGCAATATTCTTTATTGTTTCTGCCCTTTTAACTGGAAAACGTCCTAAAATATTTAAAAATCCCAATGCTCCAAAAATAACTATACAACTGCAAATCAGTATCTTTCTTTTTATATTTACCTCTCTACTACATACTGCAAATAATAATATAAATAAAATCGTAATTGCAAATCCTGTTTTAGAATGAGTACACCATATTCCAAATACATACAAAATGATAAGAATCATATATTTCTTTTTTGTATTTTCCAAATTCATTAAAATAGCTGATGCTATCACTGATAAATACAGGAAGAAAGCTACCGTATTTCGATTACTAAAAAAACTCTTAATATTCCCTAAATGCGAATAATCAAAATTTTCTTTAAATATTCCAAATTCAGCTAAAATTTCTTGATAATAAAAAAACAAATTCCAAAACATAGCAAACAATCCAATTATGCAAATTCCTTTTAGGAAAAACTTTATATTGTTTTCTTCGATTTTAAAATCAAATAAAACAATATAAAATAATAAAATATTAACAAAAATACAACCAATATTCAAAATATCAAAAAAATAAAAATTCTTTTGCACAAAATTTTTAATTTGGACTATCCCCATAATAAGTATTAGACCAAATAAAGCAATCATATTAATTTTACTAATTTTTATACTTTTTCTATTTATAAAATAGAAAACAGTTAAACTTACTACCTCTATTATAAAACAAACTACTTCAGTAATTGTATTTGTCGTTTTTACCTCTTTTGTTAACAAATTTCCTATGCATAATGGTAGAAAATTTATCATTAAGATAACAAATAAAATAATAGGCAAATTATTTTTTTCTTTTAACTGATTTACAAAGTTCATTTTTTACTCCCTTTTCTATACTTCTTATCTACATTCCGTATTAATTCAATCCATTGATTTAATATTTTAACTTTTTCAAACTTTTCAATTTTTAAATAAGCATTTTGTGAAAATTTTATTCTTAACTCTTTATTTTCTAATAATTCACACATTCTTTGAGCCATCTGTTTAATATCATAGGGTTTGACTAAAAATCCATTCTGACTATCTACAATAATTTCTGCAGGTCCTGTTACAATATCAAAACTTAATACTGGCAAATGATTCACTTGTGCCTCTAACAATACCATACCTAAACCTTCACGATAGGATGGCAAAACTAACATACTATAACCACCATATTTATCATAAATTAAATTCTCTTGCCCTTTAAAAAAAACATACTCTGTTAACTCATTTTCTTTAATTTGAACTTCAATTTTATTTTTCTGACTTCCTTCTCCATAAATATCCCATTGCCAATTCGAATTCATTTTCTTCAATTCTTTAGCAATCTGAACAACCATATCGAATCCCTTTTCTTTTTCTATCCTGCCAACTGATATAATTTTATGAGAATTCTCATCATATGACTTTGCCCTCTCAAACACTTTGTCATCAATCCAATTGTAAATTTGAATCAATTTTTTCTTTGGTGTTCTAAAATACTGTACATAATCATCTAAAGAGTCTTTTGTCAATACAACTGTATATTTTGATAATAAACTTGATACTCTTCTTCCCAAGGTTAATTGTTTATCTTTTAACTGATTTCTAACTGAACTATGATCACAAAAAAACACTTTTGTTTTTAAGTCAAATGCATTAATACTTCCCACAACTCCAGCATAAACACCAATACACAATAAGGTTTCTATTTGTTTTTCTTTTAATAGCTTTCGTAATTTTTTACGTGTTTTTGTAACTAATTCACGAACTCTATAATTTTTGCCATTCAATAAGAATGTACAACCAATTCGAGAATCAAGTTCATATGGAATTTTCTCAAATTCATGAACCAAACTAATTAAATTTACCTCATAATAATTTACTAAAGCATTTGCCATATTAGACGCAACTCTCTCTGCACCTCCCATTCTTGAAATATCATTAATGAGTAAAGCAATTTTTTTCATTTTTCTCCTCCAAACTCCCTTTCCAAATAACGCCTTCCTCGATAAACTTTATAACTCTGATTTACATCAATTCGTACAGCATCATGCTTTGGAATTTGTTTTTCTTCTGGAGGTAATTCCATATAATTTCCAAAGGCCATCTTTAAATAGGTATCATAACCAATTGGAATTGGCATTTCTTCTCCCTCAAACTCCTTATATGTTGCACTTTCAAAGGCTTCTTTCGGGTATTCATTTATCATATACTCATACCTTGTACACAACTCTGTTATTTTATCACAATCTTCAATTTTATATTTCGACATTTGATTTTCTGCAAATTTAGCTATTTTGTATCTCAACTTCCAAGTTGGAAAAAACCATAAAGCTATCTGAGACAATATTTGTAGCCCTTTTCCTTTACTCAAAAACGGTTCCTGATTTAAAAATAATTGTCGTATAAGAGCCCATATCATTTGAATTTTTCTCTGTACCTTTGAACTCGGACATCCATCTAATGGGATAATTTCCAATCGAATTCCATGACAAATATCCAAATCTTTTTGCCTTTGCTTAATAAAAGTAGTATTTTCATCACAAATATAAGTAATTAATGAACGAACAAATTCATTTTTATTACTTTGACACAATTTATAGTGGGTATCTCTCATCTTATCATTCCACAATATCTGTAATTTCTGATAGTCCCTACGTGGCATAAATACATCAATATCATCATCCCATGGAATAAAACCTTTATGTCGAATTGTTCCTATACAACATCCACCGCAAAAATAAAATAACAAATCATTGTCGTCACAAAATTTTTTAAATACCTTTAATATTTCTAGACTTTTCAATTGTATTTGCCTTAACTCTTCATTCCCCTTCATTTTATTTCCTCCTTAGAAGTTCCATTTAAATACCGTTTTAAAAGTTGTATTCAAATCATTTGCAAATACACGGTTGATATCTTTGATTGACTTCACTTCATCATCCACATATATAATCTTTTGTAATTTTTGTGCTAGATTTGTTTGTTCTAAAAAATAGATCGTTTTTTCAAAATCTTCTCTTCCAGAACGACTTGTCCCAACTAACGTTAAACCTTTTTCTAAAACATTTCTGGTAAATACTGGTACTTTATTTTCTGAAACTCCCATTAACATAATTGTCCCTTGTGGATTTATATATTGAATGGCATCATCAATTGCATAGGCAGCCCCTTCACCACCAGCACATTCAAATGCGTGATCAATTTCCAAACTAGAACTTACCTCATCTACCAAACAAGTTTTATCAACAAATATAAATTGAGCCAGTTTTTCTGCATTTCGCCCAATAACTACAATTTTTGACTCTGGGCACTCTATTTTTAAAATATTAGCAACTACATATGCTAAACTTCCATCTCCCCAAATTGCAATTGTTTTTCTCCTACTATGGGAAATCTTCTTAAAACGATTGACACCATGCATAGCTACACTGACAAACTCTGTTATCGCAGCAACCTTATCATCCACCTCTTGATAAGGAACCACTCTATCAATTGGTAAATTGATCAATTCCCTCATAAATCCATCATACCCACTAGACAAAAAATGAGAAGATTTATTATAATTTTCATAAATAATTTCATCTTTTTCTTTTACAGCATTTGGAATCATTACAACTTTCTGGCCAATTTCATAAGTATTGGTTGGATCTTTTACAACCACACCACAAGCTTCATGAATCAAAGCCATTGGTAATTTCTTTTTTAAAACTTCTGAACTTCTTTGTCCCAAATAATACCTTTGATCAGCATGACAAATTGCCATGTAATTAGGTTTAATAATCACCTGATTTTGCAAGTCGATATCTTCGTATTTTATATTAAAAATTCTTGGGCTGATTAATTGATATACATAATTTATCATTCTGTTTTTTCCCCTCTCATAATCGCATTTGCTATACTCAAATCTGTTATTGTCGTAATTTTTATATTTAATGAATCACCTTCTACTAAATGCACTGGTACTTTTCTGATAACACAAATTTTACAAGCATCAGTCAAAATATTCTTCTCTTCTTCTGTTAAATCAGTATACATCTTTTTTAATAGATTTACCTTAAAACTTTGTGGTGTCTGACCTTGATACATTTGACTTCTCTCTGGAATTCCAGAAATCACTTTTGTATCTTCAGAAACTACGATTGTATCTGTTGCAGGGATAACTGTATCACAAGCACCATATTGAAAAGCAGAATCAATGTTTTCCTCAATCACCTTTAGCGAAATGAATGGCCTTACTGCATCATGTGTTACAATGATATTTTCCTCTGATGTACCAAATTCTTCTTCTAAGCTTTCTATAATGTTCATAATTGTCGCATTTCTATCTTGACCTCCTTGTATTATTTTTATTTTTTCACAATGCCCAATATATTTTTCAACTAACTCTTGACAATAAGTCAACCAATCTTTGTGAACCCCTACATAAATTTTGTCCAATCGATTACATAGTAAAAATTTTTCTAAAGTATGAATTATAATTGGTTTCTCTCCTAACATCAAAAACTGTTTTGGCATATTGACAATATTCATTCTTGTTCCTGTTCCACCTGCTAAAATTCCTCCAAAAATCATTGTTTTCCTCCTTCTTTACAATAATAAATTCCTTTATACTCTGTATAACTGCGATTGACATCACAATACACGACATTATGCTCTGGTATCTGTTTCTCTTTTGGTGGCAAGGTTTGATAATCACCAAAAGCAATTTTTAAATATTCATCATAACCAATTGGAATTGGCATTTCTTGTCCTTCAAATTCCTTATAAATAGCCTTTTCAAATAGTGCTTTCGGATATTCATTTTGCATATATCTTGGACCAGAACATAGTTCTGTCACATAATTACAATCTTGAATTTTGTACTTTGTCATTTTCTTTTCTGCCAATTTCCAAATTCTATATCTTATCTTTTTACTTGGAACCATTCCTAACATAATTTTGCCTACTACCGTTACAAATTTTCCATGATTTTGTGGAATCATCTCCGTTATGTATAATGCATAAATCAATGCCCAAAACTTCTGGATTCTTCTTTTTATTCTTGAACTTGGACATCCATCTAATGGCAATACATCAATCACAATTCCATGATTAATATCCAAATCTTTTTGATGAATTTTTATGAAAGTACTATAATTATCATTTATTGTCAAAAATTGGTTTCTTGTCCTTACCTCTTTTGTAGGAAATATGCATGCATATTTTTCTGTGTCAGCTTCTTTATTCCAAATTTGCTTTAATTTTTCATAATCATCACGTGGCATAAATACATCAATATCATCATCCCATGGAATAAAACCTTTATGTCGAATTGTTCCTATACAACATCCACCACAAAAATAAATCAGTAAATGATGTTCTTCACAAAATCTTTTCAAATAACAAAACATTTCCAAACTTTTTAATTGTAATTCTCTTAATGTTTTATCATTATATTGATAAATTTCTTCCTGCGTATTAGTTTCTATTTTCCTTTTACTCGTTCCCAAACCAACTATCGTACCAATTCCATACATTAAATGAAGGATAAACAAAATAAAGGGGATTAAAAAATATACCATTTTAAATCCATTATTCTTTAAAATACTTACTAAACTGACTAAACTAAACAGACCATACAGCCCAAAAAGAATCAACAAAAAAAATGGAGAAAAAACAATTGCCATAACACTACTAAAAATAATCCCTAATACAAAAAACATTGGAGCAAAATGATAAAGGGAAAAACATTTTGAACAATATTTTAAAGTAATTCCTATCCATTTACCATTTTCATATTTCTGCTTTATCATGCCTCTCAAAGTATTTCTTACATGGTGATATGAAATAATGTTAGGAGATAATAAAAACTTATATCCTTTCTCTCTCATTCGATAATGCATTTCATTATCTTCTGTTCTTGCTAGCTTTTCATTATATAATCCCACATCATCAAAAACTTTTTTTCTATACATGGCATGGGCAAGTGTCTTCACATACTCCCTTTTCTCTGACCTTCTATATCTTGCGATTCCACTTCCAAATAAAGATTTTTCTGCCAATAATAATGTTCTTTCCCACGAAGTTTTTTCCTCACAAACACTTATTCTATGTCCTCCTACAATGTCTTCCCCTTTTAATAATTCAGTTACATTTTGACTAATAAATTCCTTTCCAAAACTAGAATGTGCATCTACTCTCAAAATAGCCTCTCCTGTTGCCTTCTGTAATGCAATATTCCATCCACATGGTAATGTTTTTTGAGGATTATCTAGCACCAAAATCTTTTCAAAATCGTGAGAATTTTCATTTTGAAATTCTAACATTTTACTTTTGGTAGCATCTTGAGAATTACTATCCACAAAAATAACTTCTACTTTCTTATGGCTATAATCTTGCTTTTTTAAAGATTCTAAACATCTATCTATCACCTTTTCCGCATTATATGCTATTATAATAAAACTAACTAACATGACATCTCCTAATCATTTTACAATACTTTTATCATTGTTTTTATGCAAATTTTTATATCTTCCCAAATTGAAAATTTTTGAATATACTTCAAATTATATTCCATTTTCCTTGGCAAAATATCCTTTAAGTAGGCATCATCCATACTTTTTCCTTGCTTTACTATCTTTTCTAATAATTCATCCTCATTTTTGTATTGAACACTTGCCATAGAAGTAATTCCAGCTGGCAGAAGTAGTGTTGCATTCATTTCCTCTGTATAACAATCCACATATTTTTTTACTTCTGGTCTTGTTCCAACAAAACTCATTTCTCCTTTTAGAACATTTATCAGCTGTGGGATTTCATCTAGTCGAATTTTTCTAATCCCTCTCCCCACTCTTGTAATCCTTGAATCTGATTTGGCTGTCACAAGTGAACCTTTTTTATCCGCATCTTGAATCATCGTTCTAAATTTAAATATTTGAAATTTCTTTCCATACCTAGTTACTCTTTCCTGCCTAAAAAATACATTTCCTTTAGAATCTATCTTGATAGCTAGTGCCAATACTAAAAAAATTGGCGATAAAATAATTAACAATAGAAAAGAAAATATTATATCAAACACTCTTTTTAGACACAAACTTACTGTTTTATCTTTCAATTTTTCGTAATATTTCTTCACTTCCTCATTTTGCATATATTCAGGCAAATCTTCATACTTTTTTAAAATCATATTCCATATTCCCCTAAAATTTTCTTAAAATTCTCAATCACATACTCCACTTCTTCCTCTTTCAACTTACTATAAAGTGGTAAGGTAATTTCATTCTCAAAAAAGGCATAACTATTTGGGTAATCTTTTATCTCATATCCCAAATTTCTATAAGCAGTAAGCATTGGTAATGGCTTATAATGTACATTAGTTGCAATACCTTTTTCAGCCATTTTTATTATCATTTCATTTCTTTGTTTATCCGTAATCCCTTTCATTCTTACCATGTACAAATGACCCGAAGATACTGCATTTTCTGTACAATGTGGTAAAACTTTCAATTCAGTACTTTGGAAAGCTTGATTATATTTTTCAATTATTTCATGTCTTCTTTTTAACAAATCTTCATATCTCTTCAACTGTGCTAACCCAATACCAGCTTGCAAATCTGTCATATTACACTTGTAGGCTGGTTCAATAATATCATATTCCCACGCCCCCAACTTTGTTTTAGCCAAAGCATCTTTGGTTTGCCCATGTAATGATAAAAGTTGATATTTTTGATAGATTTCCTCTTCTTCCAGATTGGGATTTTGTTTCCAAGTAACAGCCCCCCCTTCTGCTGTTGTTAAATTTTTTACAGCATGAAATGAAAAACAAGTAAAATCAGCCAATTCTCCAGCCTTTTTTCCATTTCGTATAGCACCAAATCCATGGGCACAATCTGCCATGACAATAATTCGATTGAATTTTTTCTGAATCTCATGATTTGCTTTAAACAAATTCGCCTTTTTCTTCACAATCTCAAAAATTCTATCATAGTCACAAAGGATTCCTGCAATATCTACTGGAATAATAACCTTGGTTTTTTCTGTAATAGCTTTTTCCATTTTAATATAATCCATCTCTAATGAATCTTGTGCAATATCCACCATAACTGGAGTCGCTCCAACATGACAAATCACACTACACGATGCTGTATAGGTATAACTTGGAACAATTACCTCATCACCTTTCCCAATTCCCAATAGTCTCAATGTCATTTCCATAGCCGCTGTTGCGGAACTCAAACAAACAGTTTTATGAGTATGACAATATTCTGAAATCTTTTTCTCAAATTCTTTCGTTTTTGGACCTGTTGTTATCCAACCAGATTGTAGACTATCTATTACTTCTTTGATTTCTGTATTGGTAATATCTGGTGGTGAAAATGGTATCTTCATATTAATTCATTCCTTCTTTCCCTTAAATGTTGGTACAACTTCTTGTACTATATTTTTTATTTCTTGCATACCAACTTTTTCTTTCTCCAATAATCCATCCAATTTTCTCAACTTTTCCTCAATCTCTTGCATTGTTATAGTCATTGGTGCTGCTACAAAAATCTTATCATGACTTGTCTTTTCTAGACCTTCTTCATTCATCAAAATTTCTTCATATAATTTTTCTCCTGGCCTTAAGCCTGTTACCTCAATTTTTATATCTTTCCCTGGTATCAATCCTGACAATTTAATCAAACTTTCTGCTAAATCATATATCTTTACAAGTTCTCCCATATCCAATACAAATATTTCGCCACCTTTGGCATATGTCATCGCCTGTAAAACAAGCTCAACCGCTTCTGGAATTGTCATAAAAAATCTTGTTACATCTTTATGAGTAACAGTTACTGGACCACCTTTTGCAATCTGTTTTTTAAATAATGGAACTACAGATCCATTACTTCCTAAAACATTTCCAAAACGTACTGCCACATATTCTGTCTTACTTACTTTATTCTTAGCTTGTACCATCATTTCACACATTCTTTTAGTAGCTCCCATAATATTGGTTGGATTAACCGCTTTATCTGTTGAAATCAAAATAAATTTTTTTACTTCATATTCATCACAAATATTAATTACATGATAAGTTCCTAGTACATTATTTTTAATTGCTTCTAACGGATTATTTTCCATCAATGGTACATGCTTATGTGCTGCTGCATGAAATACTAAATCTGGATGATATTTCTCAAATATTTCTCTCAAACGTTCTTTATCTCGTATACTTGCAATTACTGCATCAATTTGATTTGCTACACAATTCGCTTTTAATTCTAGCTCAATATCATATAAACTATTCTCATAGATATCTAATATCACTAATTTTTTAGGGCAATATTTCATAATTTGTCTGCAAAGTTCAGAACCAATCGAACCTCCTCCTCCTGTTACAAGAACAGTATGCCCTTTTATCAATGATTCAATATTACTATTATCCAATTTAATTGGATCCCTTCCTAAAATATCCTCAATTTCCACATCTCTTAGATTTGAAAAAATGTCTTTGTTATTGATAATTTCTCTAACTCCAGGTAAAACCCTTACTTTAGCTTGTGTTTTCTGACAAATATTCAAAATCTGTTTTTTATTTTCATTATCAATTTTAGCAATAGAAAAAAAGATTAAATCCACTTTTTTTTCCTGGCAAACTCTTATAATATCATTTCTATTTCCTATTATTTTTACTCCAGAAACTGAAAAATTCAGTCTTTTTAAATTATCATCTATAATTCCAACAATATCATATTCTTCCTTAAAATCTGTATTAATAGTTTTTATGATTTCATGAGAAGCATTTCCTGCTCCAATGATTAACAATCTTTTTTTCTCTTCACTTGATTTTGTAATAATTCCCCTATTTACAACATCACTAATCAAAATATAACGCATAACAATTCGGTAACTAACCATCATCATTGCAATAATCAAAGCTGCAAAAACATTCATTCTAATATTCACAATCGTTTCTATTTGAAAGCTCCCTTTTATAATAGCAATCACAAATGCTGTAATCAAACAGATAATAATATAAACAATATAATCTCTTCCCTCTTCATAACGAATAATACTTTTATGTCTTCTCACTAAATGAAATATAATTTCATATACCAAAATATACCAAAGGCTTGAAACCATGACTTTGCTTGTGTAATACTCAGAAAAATTAAAAATTGTATCTTGCAATAATACAGCCCCCAAATAATAAGCAAACACAATACAAAAACAATCCATCATAACCAATATAACATCTCTATACTTACTCAGTTTCTTCACTTTTTCCACAATTTTATACTCCCCCAATTTTTATATCTACTACTTATTGTTTTATTTTATCATTATACGAGTTTTTTTTCAAGTATATTTTACAAATTATTATGTTATTCGTGATTTCTCTTGATTTCATCACTTTTAAACCTAATTCTCTATTTCATACTCTCTAATCTCACAATTTTTTATTCCTATAGATTCCAAAATTCCATCTTTACCAATGCCTTTAAAATAGCTATTAATCACTTTTGCAGTTGCTCCATGAGTTACAATCAAAATATTTTTCCCTACATATTTTTCTTTCAAACTCTCTAGTGCTCCCCATACTCTTCGGCAACATGTAACAACTGGTTCTATCTTATAACAATTCACATTGGCATGATAATCCCAAAAATTATTCTGTGCAAACGCTTCATGTTCTGTTGCATTTACACCTTCTAGTTCTCCAAAACTTCTTTCAATAATTTGAGTTTCGCAAATCATTGGTACTTTTTTATCTTCATTGACAATTTCAGCTGTTTTTTTGGCACGTTTTAAGGGTGAATAAACAATTAAATCAATCTCATATTGATTCACTTTGTCTTTTGCTTGTTTGGCTTGTTCTATCCCTCTTTCATTCAATTCAACATCTGTTATGCCTTGCACTTTTCCTAAAACATTCCAATCTGTTTGCCCATGTCTCATGACATATAATTTCATAATTTTCTCCTATATTTCATTTTTCATTTCTATGTTTTCTATTGTTTCCTCTAGCACATTCTCTTCTGACTCTTGATTATTTTCTTCTGATAACTCATCCTCCTTTTTCTTTTCTTCTGGCATTGTATTTTCTGTAGATTGTTCTTCCTGAATTACTACTGGCTGTTTTTCTGGCTCCTGTTCTGGCACAGTTATCTCTGGTTCAGGAGTAACTTCTTCTTTTCTATTATCAGTCTCATTTTGAATTGATTCTTTTGTTTTCTTTTCCTTTTTACCCTCTATCTTTTTTGGTGATACATTTCCTGGATGCATTGCACACACAGTTGGAACGGTTCCCTTCAAAAAATATTCTGTATAGGTATCTGTACACCCTTGATTGGCTGCCTTCAAACTCTTTTTGCAAATTTTCTGTGCAACTACACTTTTTACTTCTGAAAAATCGCGATTTTGCAAATTTTTATGAATGCGTTTCATCACATTAGCCCAAATAACTCCTGCTGGATTTTTACTTTGATAACGAATCGGCTCACTCCAATCAAACCCAAACCATGTAACAGCTGTATAATAATCTGTAAAACCACAAAGCCAACGATCGTAATCTTCATTCGTTGTACCTGTTTTTGCTGCTACTTGCATACCAGGAATTGCACAATATGTTGCTGTCCCATAACTTCCAACAACAGGCTCTGTCAACAATTGCTTGGTAATGTAAGCCACTTCTGAAGAACAAATCCTTCTTGTTTTTGGCTTAGTTTTCAGTCTTTCTTCCCCTAAATGACTTGTTATTTTCGTATAAAATGTAGGTTCCACATACATGCCATCATTAGCAATAGCACTATAGGCACCTGCCATCTCTAATGGCGAAATTCCTTTATCTAAGCCCCCCAGTGATAAAGCTAAATTCTCATCTTTTTCATTTAAAGTCGAAATTCCCATACGTTTTAAATATTCAATGGAAGTTTCTGGAGTCAATTCTTCCATCATTTTTACAAATGGAATATTTTGTGATGACTCAACTGCACGTCTGACTGTTATTTTACCTAAATAATCATTGTAATTTGTAGGTGAATAGGACTCTCCATTATAATCTATAAACGTTGTTAAATTATCTTCATATGTGCTAATTGGCGTAATTAATTTTTCTGATAAAGCCGGAACAATCACAGTTAAAGGCTTGCTACTTGAGCCTGTTTGACGAATGGCTTGTGTCGCTCGATTAAATCCTCTTACCTCTCTCTTTTCCCCCAAGCCGTCCAACACATCCTAAAACTTGGCCCGTTTTGTGATCTATAATAACCATTGCTGCTTGTGCTGTTTGCTCTCCATTACTTGATTTTAAAGCATACTGCTTTTCCAAAAATTCCTTTTCCAATTCCTTTTGAATCACAGTATTTTGCGTACTATCAATATGTAAATTAGCCATATATAAATAATTCGTTGCAAACGTTTTTGAAATCTTCTTCTTTTCTGACAAATCTGAAATTACTTCTGTTAAAAGTGCATCCGTATGGTATGAATATATCCCGTCTCCTTCAGTTTCTAACTTCCCTTTCTGAAAAGTAATTCCTTCCTCTACTTCAGCTATAGCCATTTGATACTCTTCCTCTGTGATCTTTTTCAATTCCAACATTTTGTTCAAAACAGTTTTGGTTCTTTTTTGTATTTTTTCTGTATTATCCTTTTCTTCATGAAATGGATTATAAGCATTTGGTGCATGATTAATACCTGCTAAAAAAGCACATTCTGTTAAACTCAAATCTAAAGCACTTTTAGAAAAATAATATTGAGCACCACTTTCTACCCCATAAATATTGGGTCCAACATAAATGATATTTAAATAGTTTCCCAAAATTTCATCTTTTTCCATACACCACTCAAGTGCAATCGCTTTAGTCCATTCCTTGACTTTTCTGGTAGGACTATTGGCATCATCACCTGTCAAATTTTTGACAACTTGTTGGGTTATGGTGCTAGCCCCAAAAGAAGCTTTTCCAAAATGAATGACATAAGAACCAATCGCTGTTGCTGTTCTTTTGATATCAACTCCAAAATGTTTATAAAATCGCTCGTCTTCAATTGCTACATAAGCATTTTTTAAATGTTCTGGCATTTCTGAAAGCATTATATTTTTGCGTTTTCTTTCCTTTCCAATTTCAGCAATGACTTCACCTTCAGAATCCAATACTTGAGATGGCTGATTGGTCAACATTTCCAATGCCATTGTTTGCCAATTATGAATGGATATTGCTAATTTTATTGCTATCACAATGATTGCTATTAATAATAAGAAGAAAATCTTTTTCTTACTATTCAATTTCTTTTTTAGATTCTTTTTTTCCATTTTCTTAGTTTCCATTCGACTTTTCAATTGATTCAAATTTGCCACCCCTTTCTTATTTTTTTCTATTATATCACATAAAGTCCAAAACTGCATATCAACTAATATTATTTCTTTTTTTATTATACTATCATAAAAGTAGATAATTATCAAGTTTATGCTCCTCTAAAAAAAACTTTTTAAACTTTTAATCAATATCTTGTATATTTTTTAGTAATTTGGAAATATTAATATTAGTTTTTATAAGGAGGTGCCTTGAAACATGGAAAAAAATGAAAAGAAAAACAACAAAAGCAATAAAAATAACCAAAATAATGAAAACAACTAGTGTATAAAAAGTGAGTAGTAAAGAGGAACATTCTTGGAAATTAAAAATGTTCCTCTTTACGTTCTTACATAATATAAAAATTCCATTTTATAAAATAGAGAGCATATCTATTACTTTTTTATAAAAATAATAAATATGCTCTCTATCTTTTTGGATTACTCTATAATTTTCAGAACGAAAATTATACTGTCTTTTCTTCTAATTTTGAAATTCGATGTTCCTGTGCTAAAATAGCCACTTCATTTCTTTCTATTCTTTTTTTCAAGTTTTCTGTTTCTACTAAGCTTTCAAAATTCCTATCGTGTTGAATAGAAACAATCTCAAATATAGCATCAATTTTAGCACCATACTCGTGTTCAAATTTAAATTGTGAATCTAAAATTTCTTCTTTTACCATATCAAGTTTCTTCTGAAATTTTTGATCCATTTCAGCAAATTTCTTCTCAAATTTTTGATCCATTTCATTAAATCTTTTCTCAAATTTGTCATTCATTTGAAGTAATGTAGTTAATATTTTTTCTTCCATTTTCTCACCTCTTTTCCAGTAAATTTTTGTAGTTAAATTATAACATATTTCATTCCAAATTGCAAGAAAAATTTTCTTTTTATTCCATATTTTTCGCTTCCTCAATCATTTTATTGGCAACCATTTTGCCCAAATATTCTTCTGGAAAAATAATCTCATCCACACCAATTTTTTCTAATACTTTTCGATGATTTTTATCTCCCACTTTGGCAATGATTTTTCCCACATTGTTTTCTTTTAACGTCAAGCAAGAAACAACACTCATCGCAATATTTTCTGCCATTGCCACAATCCCAACATCAAAATCTGATAGTGGCAAACTCTCAAAGGCATCTGAATTAGAAACATCCAGACAAACTGCTTTGGTCACAAACTTGCTAGCTTTTTCCACCAAAGCCATATCCTTATCAACTACTAAAACTTCAAAATCCTTTTCGGCCAATTCCATCGCAACCTTCATTCCAAACCATCCTAATCCTACTACAATACATTGTTTTTTCATTTTACCTTCCTCCTTATAACATAACATCCATATTGGGATACTTAATTCCACTTTTCTTACGATCCATTGGAACAAACAGTGAAATGAATGTAATTGGTGCAATCCTTCCAATATACATAATAAAAATCGAAATCCATTTTCCAGCAACTGTTAACTGTTCTATATCTATTGTTGTAAGTCCTGTATTTGAAAAGGTAGAAACTACATAAAATAAAGTATCCATCACACTCTGATTTTCCGTCAAACAAAGTCCCATAAGTCCAAAAAACACAAGTAATAAATCAATATGCAAAATCGTAACTGCACGTTTAATCATCTTATCATTGATATTCCTGTAAAACACAACCACATCATCATTTCCTTTGACATTAGCAAGCGTGGTCAATATCAAAATACTAAACACAACCACTCTAATTCCACCTGCATTTGAACCTGGCCCTCCACCAATAAACATCAGAAGAGTTATTATTAATTGACTCACCTCATGCAATCCTGCCATTTCAACTGTATAAAATCCTGTATTTCTGGCTGTTATCGTTGTAAATATAGTTTCTATAAGTGTCAATTGTTTATCAAATACCTTTAGCAAAATACTCCCCACAATAACCAACAAAACAGAAACCTTCAAAATCAATTTTGTTTCCACATGAATTCGATTTCGTTTTCCAGTACAAAACCATCTCGTCAAATCCTCTAAAACGAAAAATCCAAGTGATCCAGAAAACATCAATATTATAAATATCCCATTCACATAAATATCATTTTTAAACAAAACCATACTCTGACTGCCAAATACATCACATCCCACATTACAAAAAGCAGACACCGCATGAAATAAACTACTCCAAATTCCTTCTTTTATCCCATACATTGGTACAAAACGCAACGCCAAAAGCCATGCCCCAAAAAATTCAATCATTAGCGTATACTGAATAATTTTCTTCGCCTTTCGTTTAATCGCAGGATAATTACTGGTATTCATTTCATTACTCAAAAAAAGCGTATCTGATAACTTTAATTTCTTTTTAGTTGTCATAAACAACACTGAAAAAAACATCATAAAGCCAACAGCCCCAACTTCCATTGCCACCATCATCACCAATTGCCCAACCCATGTAAATTTTTCTGCTACTTCTACTACATTACTGCCAGTTGCACTTACAACTGAGGCTGCTTCAAAAAATGCATCAATCCAATTTAGCTGTCCCTTGTGACAAATTGGCAATTTTAGCAATAAAGCTGTAACTATAATCATGAGCAAAAATCCAATAATTGGCATCGTATATATTTTCTTATTTCTCAACATTTGTATTTTTCCTTTTCTTTCTTCCAATTCAAAACATCTGACGATGTTTTAACTTTTTTAATCGCACAAACTCTTCTTTTTCATTTTCCTCCAGTATTTCCTGGATTTCTTTTGCCATTTTTTCATCGGCTGGAATGATGATTTCTTTTAGTGCATTAGCTCTTCTTCTTACTTTTTCAATCGCTTTGTTTAAGCGAAAAATCGTATTTTCCAATTGTGCCAAATCCAAGATATAATGTTTTACTTGTGCAAATTTCAGAATCACTTCATCTACTGTTGTTGTAGTTTGATATAACCCATAATGAATATGCACTTTATTTTCTTCTGGCACAATTGACGGAATCTCCACCCCCATAATTGTTTTATATTTGATATCAATACTTCTATCCGTTTTCACACCATCCGAAATATCAATCATATCTTCCATCCCAATCTCAACATTTGCTATTTTCAAAGTATGATAAGCATCCTCCAGCAATGCTTTTCCCTGAGATTTCAGTTGTTTCACTTTCTGCTCATACTGCTCTAATTCTTTTTCTAAAATCATTCTCTTCTGCTCTAAAAGCATTTGTCCTTCCTTAGATTGTCGGATAGAATTTTTAATTTTCATCAGATTATTTTTTGTTGGTAAACTTTTGGTATTCAAGTGTTCAATCCTCCCAATAATTGTTCCGCCAAATCTAATGTTTGGCTCATGGTTCTTCTTTCATATAAACCTTGGCTTACAAATTCGTTTTCAAATCGGTTCCCAAATTCCAAATATTTTTTATCTTCTTCCGTTAAATCAGCTTCTCCCAACACTTTCGCTAATGCTCTTGCTTCTTGGGCTTTGGAATAAGTAGCAAATATTTTATCTGCAATCTTAACATGATTTTCTCGCGTATATTCCCTTCCAATCCCATCTTTCATAAGTCTTGAAAGAGAATCCAAAATATTGATTGGTGGTATAATTCCTCTTTGATACAACTCACGGCTCAAAACAATCTGACCTTCTGTTATATAACCTGTAATATCCGGAATTGGATGTGCAATATCATCATTTGGCATCGTTAAAATCGGAAGTTGCGTAATTGAACCTTGGCTATTTTTTAACATACCAGCTCTTTCATAAATAGAGGCAAAATCGCTATACAAATACCCTGGATATCCTTTTCGACTTGGAATCTCTTCTTTCAATGTCGCAATTTCTCGTAAAGATTCTGCATAAGATGTCATATCTGTCAAAATCACCAATACTTGCATCCCTAAATCAAAAGCCAAATACTCGGCACAAGTAAGTGCAATTTTAGGTGTCAACAATCGTTCAATCGACGAATCATTTGACAAATTTTGAAACATAACCACTTTAGATAACACATTATTTTCCTCAAAATTCTTACGAAAAAATTGAGCTGTTTCATATTCTGCCCCCATCAATCCAAAAACAATTGCAAAATCACCTTCATCATTGATATTAGCTTGCCTGATAATACGTTCTGTTAATTCATTATGATTGATTCCACTTCCTGAAAAAATTGGTAATTTTTGTCCTCTAATCAAAGTCATCAAGCCATCAATTGTGGAAATTCCCGTTTCAATATAATTTCTTGGATACTTCCTTGCAACTGGATTCATTGGCTTAGAATTGATATCTCTTTCTAACACATAACCGATTTCTTCCAAACCATCAATGGCTTCCCCGACTCCATTAAATACTCTGCCAAGCATTGTTGGTGCCAATTTTAACATCAATGGTTTTCCAATAAATTCGGTTTTTATATCTGTGGTACTGATTCCAGAAGTTCCTTCATAAACTTGAATTGTCGTAATCTCTTCTGATAATTTGATGACATTTCCAATTCGCTTTTCTCCATTTTTAAGAGACAATACAACCTGCTCCTCAAACGCAATTCCCTCTGGTGTTTTCATAAAAACAAGTGGCCCGATTAATGGCATCCAAACCAATGTATTTGATTTTCATGATTACTCCTCTCTCAATTTTTCACATAATTTTCACATTTTTACCCTATTTCCTTCACACATATATGCATATATAGAGTAACTTTTTTATCACCTACAAGAAAAACAAACTCCCTTTTCCTAAACCCTTTTTATAAATGTTGCTTATAAGCCTCTTCTAATCGTTTCAATCGATTTTTAATAGAAACATGATACTCTTCAAATTTCTCTAATGCATCATTGGGAATGCGGAATTTTAATTCTTCATATTCTGCTAAAATACCGAGTTGCCATAATTTCTGAAATAGGAATTCCTTTCTCAATAAGTCCCCATGCTCTTTCATAAATCAAAAGAATGGTTTTCATCATCTCATATTGTTTTTTGACAGGGACAAAGGTGTCAATTTCATGCATTGCACTCTGCTGTAAAAAACCAACACGAAACGCTTTTGATACTTGCAAAATAAGTTTTTTATGGTCAGATAAAATATCTTGTCCAATCACTCGTGCAATTTCCAATAATTTATTCTCTTCTTCTAATATTTTGAGAATTTCTTGTCTACAATCTAAAAATTCGATATCTACCTTTTCTTCATACCAATCTTGCAATTCACTGATATATTCACTATAACTAATGTTCCAATCCACAGCTGGATAATGCCTCGAATACGCTAATTCTCTGGCCAAAGCCCAAAACGTATGAACAAATCGTTTGGTATTTTGAGTCACTGGCTCGGAAAAATCAGAACCTTGTGGTGAAACCGCACCAATGATAGAAATCGAACCAACTTTCCCATTAAAACTTTCCACTACCCCTGCTCTTCCATAAAACTCGGAAAGACGTGATGGTAAATACGAAGGAAACCCTTCTTCAGCAGGCATTTCTTCCAATCTTCCTGAAATTTCACGTAGTGCTTCTGCCCATCTTGAAGTAGAATCTGCCATAACCGCAACATGATAGCCCATATCTCGATAATATTCAGCGATTGTAATTCCTGTATAAATACTAGCTTCCCTTGCAGCAACTGGCATATTGGAGGTATTCGCAATTAATACCGTCCTTTCCATCAACGATTTTTTCGTTTTAGGGTCAATGATATTAGGAAAATCTTCCAAAACCTCTGTAATTTCATTTCCTCTTTCACCACAACCAATATATACAATCAAATCACTATCTGACCATTTGGCAAGTTGATGTTGAAGCATTGTTTTACCTGTTCCAAATCCACCTGGAAGCATGGCTGTACCACCTTTTGCAATCGGGAAAAATGTATCAATTACTCTTTGACCTGTTACCAACAATTCTTTAGCCACTAATCTTTCTTGATACGGTCTTCCTTGTCGAACCGGCCATTTTTGAATCATTGTTATTTCGAATATCTCATTTTCTGCATTTTTTATTTTGGCTATCCCATCTTTTACAACATAATCACCTTCTGGCTTGATTTCAATAATTTCAGCTTCTAAATCAAATGGACACATAATTTTATTCGTAATTAATTCCGTTTCTTTGACGGTTCCAATCACCGTATTTAAATGAACCTTATCCCCTATTTTAAGACTTGGCACAAAATGCCATTTCTTTTGTAAATCAACACCAATGCAATCAATTCCCCTTTCAATGAAATTACCAGAAATCTCCTCCAAAGTTTTTAGTGGCCTTTCAATCCCATCAAAAATATTACCAACAATACCTGGCCCTAAAATCACAGATAATGGTTCCTCTTTGCCAATCACTTCTTCTCCAATTTGCAAACCTGTCGTATTTTCATAAACTTGTATGGTTGCACCATCTTGCTCTAGTTTGATGACTTCACCCAATAATTTCAACTCACCAATTTGCACAATATCATGCATTGCAAAATCGCCATCACCTTTTGCTAAAATGACAGACCCATTGATCGACACAATGTTTTTCTTTTGCACCTATTTCTCACCTCAATTCGTTTCCAAACTTTTCATCCATACTATTTTGAATCGTATGGTCAATAAACAAACCATGCGTTTCATCTTCTAACATACAGCCTCCCATATATTCATTCGCCATTGTTTGCATCTTGACATGATACGTTTTTTGAATTTCTTCTCCATATTTTTCTAAATCAGTTGGTAACAAACGCAAAATAGTATGCTCTGTATCTTCTACTTTTTGAAAAACTTCTTCTATTCGTTTCATCAAAAAAGCTTTGTATTCTGGTGTTTTTGTGAACTCTTTTACGATTTGAAGAACTTCTTTTTTCAAATCCTTTTGGATTTGTTTTTTCTGGTTCAAAACTTCCTTTTTCGCATCCATTTCAAGTGCATAAATCTGTTTATTATATTCTTTTTCAAGTTTTTCTAAATTCTTTGTATAAACCCATTCTTCTTTTTCTTGATATTCGTGTATCTCGTCTTTCATTTGTTGTTCCATTTCAACCTCAATTTGTCTATTCAATTGAGAAACATCCTTTTGTAGTGCTTTTTCACAACTTGTTTGAAAAATTCTCACCTTTTCCTGATTATTCATAATTTCTCCTTTATATTTGAACTAACAATGGCGTCTTTCGTTGATTACGAATCTTATTTAATGTGGGCTGAGCAATTTGATAAATGGTTTCTGTCACAATCAAAATCCCAATTTCTTTGTCTTGCAATACTTTATCAATTTCTGACTCAATTTCTGCTTTTTCTTGTAAAATAATGGTATCAATACCGCTTAATTTTAAGCCCACAGCCGTATCAATCTGATCGGTTATACAATACATTTTCATGGAATTCTCCTTATATTTTACTTAAAATCATAATAGCAATAATCAAGCCATAAATCGCAATTCCTTCTGCAAGTCCTGCAAAAATAACCGTTTTTCCAAGCAAACTTGGATTTTCACTAATCGCTCCAACTGCACTCGATGCCACAACTGCAACTGCAATCCCCGAACCAATCGCAGACAATCCAATGGCTAAAGCTGCTGCAATTAAGCCGAACACCATGATTCGTAGAAACCGTTTGTTCTATGTTTCCTTGCTCACTCACTTCTTCTCTTTCCAAAGTCGTTGCATACACTTTCAAACCTGTTACAACAAACACACCTATTATTAAAATTATCAATACAATACTCAATTTTTTTAACATTTCTCTCTTCTCCTTCTCTACTCATTGATTTGTGTTTTAATGGAAACATATTCAGTCCCATTTCCTTCATAAAACCTACTAAACAATTCATAATACTCCAGTCGCAAAATTTGAATTCCTACAATTAATCCCTCCAAAACCAGTACAATCACATTGCCAAGAATCGAAATCACAATATTTCCTGCACCACTTGTCATATCAGCCAATAAATAAATCGCCATACACAAACCGTGCATGATTGATCGCAAAAGCTGCCAATCTCAAAAACGAAATCGTATTACTTGCAAAAGACAACAACATCTCAATCAATTCAAATATTTTCTCAACCATTGGAATTTTTGTTTCCTGTTTTTTCTTGGTTACAAGTTTGGTTAATGTTTCATTGAATAAAATCAAAATTAGTAACACACACGTAACAACCACAATTGCATTTACTGATACTAACATTGTTCCCTTATTAAAATAATAAGCAATATTCCCTAAAATAAACCCATACAAAAGCAAGCCGTACCACACCATTTCCTTCTAACCAAATACGTTTAAAATTCTTGTTTTTGATACCATTTACAATATGAATGACCATTGCCAGCAAAATAAACACACATCCAACAACAATCCCATAAACCAACATAGTATTGATATTTTCCATTGGGCTAATTAATTTAGCTTTTAAGATATTTTCTTTTCCAAAAACACTTCCATACAAAAAACCAAACAAAGCTGATGAAATACCACCGTGCCACTAAAATATCGCCGAAATCTTTTTGATGATGACGCAAAATAATGCCCAATATCAAAAACACCAATCCATGCCCCACATCCCCAAACATAAATCCAAACATTATAAAAGCAGTAATAGCAACAAACAAAGTTGGGTCAATTTCATTTGCATTTGGCACACCATACATTTTGACCAGTATCTCAAATGGTTTAATCCATGGATGATTTTTTAATTTGGTTGGACTTTTATTATCAATCTTTTCCTCTATTTTATAATCAATATTCTGGCAAACATCTAACTTGTCCACAATTTCGTTCAATTCTGAAATTGGAACCCAAGCAACAATATAAAACGTATTTTTCGAATCATGCATAATATATTTTTTGATTTTGTTAATTTTGTCATAGGTTTGAAGTTGCCTATAAGAAGACAACAAAATATGTCTGCAATTGTCAGTTAATGTTTCTATTTCTTTTTGAATCGCAAGCATTTCCATGGTTTGATCACTCATGGATTTGTATAAATTGTCCATATATTTTTTTGGTGTTCCCACAATATTAGCATCTAACCAAACTCTTTCAAAATTTTGACGATTAAAAAAAACATCAACTTGATCCACAAATTCAATCGTAGTAACATAAATTATCCAAGTAATTTCTTCCTCTTTGGCAATTTCAAATACCATCACATTCATGTCTTCTAAATCGCCTCTAATCTCTTCTAGCGTATCATTAGCAATATTTCCGATAGCGAAACTTAATGTATTTCAAATCATAAATTTTTTTGATATCAATCTCCATATTATTTAATTTTTCTACAGAAGCAATTTTTTGCAAAATCTCTTCTTTGACTTTTTGACAATTTTTTACTTGTTCTTTTTGCTCTACATAAGCATTTTGAACATGTTCAATTTTGGCTTCAATTTGACTAACTGTATTTTCTATATACAAATTGCTATATTCTTCACGATATAAAATAGCCAAATTTTCCATTAGATTTTTGCATTTTTTGAGATTGTCCTGAATGGTATAGTCATAGTCGTAATACTCAAATTTCCAGCCTTTATTATATATTTTTTTGGCATCTTCCATTTGGATATCACTATCTAGCAAATTCCTCGCTAGAAAACGGTCAAGATCTTTTTCAGGGCCTGTTATGGTAAGCAATTTCATTTTTTCAATTGCCATATTGAATTTCATCCCTTTCTTTGGTTTAAATTAATTTTTGACGAATTTCGTCTTTGCTTAAATGATAACGAATTCCCTCTACAATGTTCATAATATCATTATTTTCTTTTTCAATCATGCTCATATAAGCATACACAGCACCAATATCAAAAATATTATTTCGGAAATATTTTTGATATAAGTGGTATAAATAGCGATCGATTTTCTCTTCCAAACCACCTAACTCACTAAAATTTACATATTTTGCATAAAAAGTTTGTTTCAAAATCCCACAAAACTCATTTTCATTACTCGCTTGCAATAACTTTTCCATCTCTATTTTAGAAAGTTTGTCATGAGCATGAATCAGAATTTCTCTTATTTGTTCTGGTGAAAATTCTCCTTGTTTCTTCATACGATAAATCCATACAATATTATTCAAATCAATTTGTTTTCCAAGCATATCTGTTAAGGACGCATTATATTGTTTTGCTGTTCGTATCATATTTTCAAAATAGAATCGATCCAGTTTGTTTTCGATTTGGAATAAATCAATTGTATCCTCTTTTTTAGCATAGTCCAAAAAAACTGGTGCAAATCGCGTTTTTCTCACAACTTCTAAAAAATCATCCCATTTTTTGATCTGTTCCAAACCGTCTCAAATTTTGAAACAATTGGTTTGTCCAATTTTTTACTTCTTCTACGGGCTCATTGATTGTACTTCCAGAAACTAATTTTCGCAAAGCACTTTTAAGACATTTTATTTCATAAATACAAATAAATTGATAAAATACCTCCTTGTCTTTTGCCTTCAATAATCGTTCCACTTTTTGGATATCTCTTATCAAAATATCATCTAACAATATTTTGATTTTAATTCTACGAGGTGTATCTTCCAATTCTTTAAAATCTTCATGAAAACTTTTTAATAATGCAATCACTTGTCTTGTCGAATTCTGTTTAATCAGTTCCTCGAATTGTACTTTTTTTAGTTTTTGTGCATACATACCATTTAACTTGGCATGAATCGCTGGATAACGAATATTTATCATTGCCATTTTCCTTCTTTTCTACTCTCCCTCTATAAAATCGATTGTAACATATCTTGGATAAGATTCGATTTCTCTTGTTCATACTGAGCTTTAATCTGTTCTATTTCTTGGTTTTTGTTGGTTTCTATTCTTTGACTATTTTCCATCAATTTCCTATCATATTCATTTTTTCTCATATCCATTTTAAACTTATATTTGGTTTTGATTTCCTCTTTACGCTTTACCAATTCATCATTTACAAGGTATTCTATATTTTCTTTTTTTTCCTGCAGTTCTTGCAAAACAGCCTTACACGCTTCATCAACAGCAATTAAATCATTCAATATTTCCTCCAATTTTTTCCTTCCTTTCCCAGTCTTTTTTTATTATATCTCTACTAAAAATTAATTTCAATACCTAATCAAAAATTTATCGACTTGCTCTTATAATCCATCTTTTCTGATTCAAATTATCACATGTAACGAGTGTTAAATCATATTTTCGCATTGGCTCCAAACATGTAAAATCATCTGGTTTTACCTTATATTTCTCATACACAACATATTGATAAGTTGTTCCTTCACGTTCTTCTAAATAAATCCTATCTCCCTTTTTCAATTGACTCAACTGTCCAAAAAAACGTTCATCCTCATAATTATGACCCGCAATGCAAATATTTCCCTTTTCTCCAAGCTCAGCACCATAAAATCTACATGGTAAAATTTTTAACAGCTCATCATTACATTCATTAAAAACACTATATTCCAAATTAATTTTTGGAATTTTTATCGTAGCAAAATAACGATTCTGCTCATTACTTATCTCCTGACTACTTCTTTGAACCGTATACACCGTTTCCAGTCGAAATGCCTGATTCAATAGCACCGAAACCTGTTCCATTTCGGCCTCTTTCCTCTTTTTCCCAAATTGATAACCACACAAAGCCATCACTGCTAAAATGGACACAATCAGCTGTGTTTTGAAAAATCGTTTATGTAATTTATTTCCTTGCTTTAAAACAATAATTTGATTCATAAGAATAGTATGATTTAAGAAAGTCAATTTTATTCTTGTTCCCAATAAAAAAAGAATAAAAAACCTTAACGACAAAGCAATTGCTTTATCGTTAAGGTTTTTTTAGTTACCTGTACTAAATCTTCTTCAGATCCTCAAATTTCAAATCTGAAAAGACAAAGATGCCATTTGTTGCCAGGCCTTTAATCATTCGCTCACCCTCTACAGCTACGGTACTATCAATAAATTCAACTGTATGAATATCTTGTGCATACAGCCACTTTGAAAAGCAAATGAAAACCGCAATCTTAAACCATCTCTCCCACGTCAGATCATTTTCTCCAAGCATAATCTGTTTTTTTCGGATTGATACTATCATCTTACCGAAAGGAATTTCTGATACTCTTGGCCTGATATCTAATTTGCTCAACTTTGCAAGCTGTTTCCGATCTGGAAACTTTTTCAATTCTTTCAGGAAATCATCGTTTGTCATCTAAGACCTCTCCTTTCCAAAACGCTATTTAATGTTACATAAAATAGTTTATATCACAAAATTCAAACTATGTCAACTAAAGTTTCCATTTTACAGGTCAAAAAGCCTTTCTCCAGCTTTCAAAAAACTAGCCAATTCCCCCATCAGCATTCCTTCTGGGTCAAGACAAATCCCTCCATTGCCATTTTCTTCTAAGAAATCATTAAATTTATCTGTAATTTCTTGAGAATATTTTCGAACAATCTCTTTGGAAACAATATCCTGCAATTCCAAGTAGAAGTGAGGGAAGGTCTCACAGGCACACCTGTAATTGACCAAATCCAAGAAAACCAAAAGTTTCACCCAAAGTTCTTCCTCTTTCCCTGGAAATAATTTCCATCTCACTTTCTTCAACGTCCGTGCCAATGCTACAAAATCATATTCCGCAAAATCCTCACGATTTGGCTCTCCTGTTTCCTCCAGTTCCTTCCTTCCTGGAAAATTTTCCAGGAATTTTAAAAATTCGTCTCGTGTCATTTTGTCTCCTCTCTTTTCTAAAAATATTTATTGTTTCTACTATAATTATAACACTTCTCTTTATTTATGTCAATTTTTCTGCCTTCCCATCACGAATTTTCTCCCTCAACTGGGCTAAGCTTTTTCTCACGCAATCGCCATTTTGTATGGCCTTTGTGAATATATTTTTAAATTTAATTTGTAATCGTCATAGCAAAAACATTGCCCTCCAGACCACCCTAACATCGTTTTAACCCAATTTTATCCCTATTTTAATGATTTATGTCTATTTTTGCTTAAAAAGAGCCTTCCTGGTCATTGTATGGCCTTGTTTTAAGAAATATTTTTATCGTCCCTTATTCTCTTATACCTCTAAAAGCTATAAAAAAGCATCATATCTTGATTTTTTTCAATTTTTAGTCATTTTCCTCCAAAAATCAAACAAAAGCTGATTAAAATCAAAATCTGTTTTTGTCAAATCTTCTGCATTTTGAAAATTGGACAAAAAAAACGGCTCCTTTCTCGGAGCCTAAAAATAAGTATTTTTTAAAGTTTCAGCATGTCCCCATAGTGCCAATAAGCAATCAAAAGATCCCGTGCACAACAATAAAGAGAACTATTCATTTTAAAAAATTGTCCTACTGCAATAGAAGCCTTCTTTTCGATGGTAGAAATTTTTACTGTATATTGCTCCTTCCAATACTGCATCAACTTAGCCCAATACTCAGCAAATTCTACCAAATCGGAATCCCTGGATCGTATTTCTTCCCATTTTTCTATATCTTGTGGATTTCTCCATAAAAAAGAGGTCTCCTCAATAATAAAACGAATATTTTCAGCTTGACTGTCTTCACGCATCAGACAGGCTAGGTTTTCTACCTTTGCCCTTTGGTACTTCCACTCTTCCAAGATGCTTTCTGGTTCTGCAGTTTGTTGTGTTACAAACACAGTAACATTTTCCATTTTGAAACAAATGGATTCCACCTTTTCTATTTTGCCTTCATAGGCTTTGGCAAGTTCAGCTAAAAAATTGGATTCTTCTGCCAAACATCCAGCCATAATTTGTGCAGTTTTTCGCATACTGCCAAGCTCTGTATGGATAAACACTTTACCAGCTTCGACACTTTTGACAAAAAACCGACCTTTTTGGGTTCCTTCTACCCAAAATGCTTTTCCCATTGTTTGCAAATCCATCCAAAATTGAACTTGCGTTGCTTTTTTATTTTCCATCTTGTGTCCTCTTTCTAAAAAAATTATTTTTTACAAGTTACAATATTTTTCTTCTATCTATTTTAACATGAATTACATAATTTGTCAATTTATTTATCTTCGTCATTCAATTTTAACACTGCCAAAAAAGCCTCTTGTGGTACTTGTACATTGCCAATTTCACGCATTTTCTTTTTGCCTCGTTTCTGTTTTTCTAAAAGTTTCTTTTTTCTTGTAATATCGCCTCCATAACATTTAGCAAGAACGTCTTTTCGCATCGCTGAAATCGTCTCTCTTGCAATGATTTTTCCACCCACAACTGCTTGAATCGGTACTTCAAATAATTGCCTTGGTATCACCGTTTTTAGCTTTTCTGCCATTTTACGACCACGTTCATAGCTAGAATCTTTATGCACAATAAATGACAAAGCATCTACTGCTTGATTATTGATATGCAAATCTAATTTCACTAAATCAGCTTTTCGATATTCTTTGAATTCATAATCAACAGATGCATAACCTTTGGTTTTGGATTTTATGGTATCAAAAAAATCGTAAATGATTTCATTGAGTGGCAAATCATATTCCAGTGTAACCCTTGTTTCGTCCAAATAACGCATATCCAAATAAGTTCCACGCCTTTCTTGGCATACCTTCATAACATTTCCAACAAATTCTTTGGGAATCATGATTTCAGCCTTCATAATCGGTTCTTCCATCATACGAATCTCTGTACTTGGTGGCAAATCAATTGGATTGTATAATTCGATGATTTCGCCACTTGTTTTGTGCACTTTGTAAATAACAGATGGAGCAGTTGTGATTAAACCAATATCAAACTCCCTCTCCAATCTTTCCATCACAATTTCCAAATGCAAAAGTCCCAAAAAACCACAACGGAAACCAAATCCCAAAGCAGCTGACGTCTCTGGTTCATAATTTAAGGCAGCATCGTTTAATTTTAATTTTTCTAAAGCCTCTTTCAGTGGTTCATATTCACTTCCATCGATTGGATACATTCCACAATACACCATTGAATTGGCCTTTTTGTAACCTGGTAAAGCTTGTGAAGCTGGTTTATTTTTTAAAGTAATGGTATCCCCAACATGCAAATCAGAAACGGTTTTTACACTAGCTGAAATATAACCAACTTCACCAGCAGTTAATTCCTCTGCTGGTTGATACCCACCAGCTTTAAAATAACCAACTTCCGTTACTGTAAATATCTTTCCAGTTGCCATAAAAAGAATTTCATCATTTGGTTTGACCCTACCATTTTTGATTCTAACATAACTTAAAGCTCCTTTGTAATTATCATAAACCGAATCAAAAATTAAGGCTTGCAAAGGAGCTTCACTATCACCATCTGGTGCGGGAATATCGGTTACAATTCTTTCTAAAACTTCATCCACATGCAAACCTGTTTTGGCTGAAATACAAGGAGCATCTTGAGCTGGAATCCCAATGATTTCTTCAATTTCATTTTTCACTTCATCTGCTCTGCTATTGGGCAAATCCACTTTGTTAATCACTGGCAAAATTTCCAAATTGTCATCTAACGCCAAATAGACATTGGCAAGTGTTTGTGCCTCTACCCCTTGGGTACTATCCACCACTAGAATTGCTCCCTCACAAGCAGCAAGACTTCTAGAGACTTCATAATTGAAATCAACATGACCTGGTGTATCAATTAAGTTAAATTCATACTTTTGCCCATCTTTTGCCGTATAATTCATTTTAACAGCTTGTGATTTGATTGTGATACCTCTTTCACGTTCAATATCCATATTATCAAGAACTTGTGACTCCATTTCACGATTCGATAATGCACCTGTCATTTCAATAAGTCTGTCTGCTAAGGTAGATTTTCCGTGATCAATATGAGCAATAATACTAAAATTTCTAATATTTTTTTGGTTGTGTTGCAAAATGTTTTCCTCCATTTTTATTTTCCTTTATTATACTGTATTTTTTTGCGTTTGGCAAGCAAATTATTCCAAAACGTTCAAAACATCATCTTGATTCATCCCTTCAAAATTATAGAATGTTTCAGGGACTTCCCCCACAATAACAGCTTCTGTTAACAACACTTTGGAAGCAATTGGTTCGCTAAAAGAACCAATTGGTGTTAAAATCCCAATGGAAGTGGTTAGTTCTAAATAAATTTTATGTAATGTTTGATTAATGCCAACATTTGCAAATTCCGATTGCACTTGTGTTTTTATCGAACCTGCTGTTTCCAATTCAATATCAAATTTGGGTCCAAAATTTTTCAAAATCGTGATACCACTAACACTTCCATAATTAATATACACCATTGTGGTTGGACTTTGGTCAATTCTGGTTTGAATTTGGTTCGTAATTTTACTAATGACTTGATTTAGCAAAACAGTATTGGCTTGCATCAAAGTGACTTTTCCCGTTTCATCTTTTTCAATTTTGATAAAATCACTATAAGTATAATCATTCATTCGCTCTTCCACCTCATCGTTCATAATATGGGTGGCTTTAGAAGTAGCTGCTGTTTTACAACTGGCTATAAAAATGGGATATGAGGCACTCATAAAACTTCCAACAGAAATGATAAATATGATACACAAAAACATTAAAAAATGTTTGATTTTACTTTTTTTCTTGGTTTTTCTTTGTTTCATCATTGGAATTTTGATTCTTTTTCTTGAATAAATTTTATCCATGATTGTTACCTCTAGAACTATTTTTACATTTTAGAAGGGCAGGGATAGCCCCCTGCCCCTATATTATTTCATGATGTATAATTTTTCACCAACATTGATTTTTTCATTTTCTTGTAAATGATTGGTTTGTCTTATGCTGTCCATAGTGACTCTAAAATCTCTGGCAATATTCCAAATCGTGTCTCCCTCTTTTACAAAATAAACAATCATTGCATAATCGCTTTCCTCTTGGCAATCCTCTTCTTGAATCTCATCAATGATACGAATTGTTTTATAATTCGCATCATTTGGTATAACTTCTAAATCAACATCACAAACAACATCTTCATTGCTTAATTTGAAATGTTTTTTGGAAACACCAATCTCGATATCCTCTGTATCGCAATCTAATTTCACCATAAATGGAATTTTAGCAGTTTTCACCCCTAAATGATTGCCTGCTTCAAAATAAATATCCACCACAAGCTCCCCTTCATAATTAGCTCCATTTCCGACTTCCGTGTTTTGTTCGTAATATGAGGATGGCAATCCACATCACAAAGAGAACGAATATCTTCCACCAAAACATTTTCACTAACATTCACGGTTTCTTTCACAGATTCCATCTGTGTTTGCACTTCTACCGTTTTTTGATTAAACATAATATTTTTATGAATACCATACATATCTTGCACCAGCTCAATCGTCTTTTTTTGGTAAACTTCGCATCCCACCTCAAAATCAATTTGACAATTAATTGTTTTCATTTCTTTCGCATTTGGCTTAAAATTCAAATTACGAATTTTATAATCAATATGACAAACATCTTCATCTGTAACTTTTTCCATATCAATAAAATTCATAATAGGAATCGTTGCTTCACAAGTTCCAATTTTTGCACTTTCCGTTATATATAATATTTTTATAGTAACATCCGCCTTGGATAATACCTTATGATAACTCATTTTATTTTCAATATTCCCAATCATTATATCGCTTTTTAAAATCTCCTCAATTCCTTCTGTTTCATCAAAACTAATGTCTTCTTTTAAGGAACTTTTAATGGTATTCATTGCTACAATTGTGTTTAACTCAACACTTTCTTGCAATTTTTCGACGCCAGACAACGAACTTAAATCATCCATATATTCAATATTTTGGCATTCAAAAAATTGAACATAAACCTTCAAATTCATTGTAACCGAAATTTTTCTCTCATTTAATATTTTTGTCTCTTGATTAACTACTTCAATTCTATATTTGGTTGTCATTTGACTACTGATATTCACTTCTTCGATAAAATCCATAAAATCCAACGTGGTTTGGATGCATTTCGTTTCCCCATTATCCGATAAATAAACAATACGTGTATCTACATTTCCATCAAATCGATATTTGCCATCTATACATTCTTCTTTATAAATATAGGAATTAGAATTGGTGTTAATGATTGTTACAATATCTGGTTTTGCGTCTGGTACAATAATATCACCTTTCACTTCTATATTTTTCATTTTGGATGCCATTTTTTTGTTAATTGAGATTGTATTTTTTTCCATAAAAAAAATCCTCCTTTTTGTTATTTTAAGTTTATATAACATATATATGGAGAATTTTCTTAAAAATACCTATTTCCTTTAATTTTTATGCAATTTCGCTTGGAAAATCTAAATTCGCTTCTGGTCTACCCAAAATTTTACCTTCCACTTGTTCTGGTGATAATTTATGCAATTTATTTTTCCTGTCTGCTACATCTGGAATCTCTAATGGAACATAATTTTTCCCATCAAAAATACTCACTTCAACTGTCTTCATAAATAAATCCGTATAATTATAAGAACCAATTCGATTCACTTGATCAAACCTCACCATGAAATAATCTTTGTAAGTTCTCTCAATTGTTGCTTCTCTTTCTTCTGGTTTACTCCTTTTGCCTGCTGGCTCTTTAATCATAATCTTTTGTCCTGCGTTACTTCCAATATTTTTTCTCATGTTCGCAATTTCAGCTTTATAAATTCCCATTTTTGTACACCATCCAATCTTACGTTTTTCTTATTTTTTTATATCACAGGACAACGTAATTGTCAAAATTGAATTTTAGAATGGCAATCCATAAAAACCAGTATTTTCAATACTTTTATTGATTTCATTTTGAATTGTATCATTTACATTACTTTTTCGTTACATTTCTGTTACATTTCAAAATACAATCCTAAACTTCCAAATTTTTAGCTTCTATACTTCTTGAAAATTTTTAGTTATCACCTCGATGTAATTTTCATATTTTTCTTCTTTTTCATCCTTTTGTGTTGTAACTGTATCATCCTCTTTATTAAATTTCACAACCACAATTTCCTCATATTTTTCTCTGATATCTTCTGCTAACTTTCCATCGGTTGCTGCATTAACCGACAACAAGCTACCAGATAATAAAATCACTGCTACAGCACACATCGAAATCATGCGTTTTCTTGCTCTTAATTTCATACTTTCCTCTCTTTCCAAATTGGATACAACTATTCTATTTTTAACATTTGCTATCACTTTTTTATTCAATTCATGATTTTCCATAGCCATACCCTCTTTCTTTTAATTTCTTTTTGATTTTTTTACGAAGCCTATGTAGCGTCACTTTCACCTTTGTTTCTGAAATCTCCAATTCTTTCGAAATTTCTTTGATTTTCCTTGATTGATAATAAAACATCATAAAAATCTGCTGTTCCTGAAAATTCATTCTTTTAATCGTATCTGCTACCACTTTGCTTTTTTCATTTTCCTCAGCCAAATCTTGAACATCAATGAAACTACTCACTTTATCTTCATATTTTTCCATTGCTTCAAACGTTTTTTCCCATCCCTTTTGGTGATATTTCTTTTTCAGCAAATTTCTAGTAATTCCTATCAAATAGGGCTTTATCTCAATCGTTCTATCCAAATACTCATAATTTTTCCATAAAATCATAAATACATCTGATAAAATTTCTTCCCTATCTTCCTGATTTCTCATCCCGTTTTTCAAAATTGTGTAAACATATGGTTCATACTTTTCTATGATTTTCTCAATATCCAATTGATTTTCTTCCACAAAATCCGCAATTGTTTTAGGCTCCAATTTCAGTTAAACTCCTTTATCCGAAAGTACTTTCATCTATATAATCCCATTTTTTGAAAAAAGGTTACAAATTATTTCAATTTTTTGTTACACTTAATCCACATTTACTCCTTTTTCAAGGATTTTTTTACCCAACAAATAGTAAACAATATCGTATATCAAATACAAAGCAATACCACTCCATAACAATGTTTTTAATGCTTTCATACTAAATCCTGAGACACTTTGAAACAACTTCATAACTTCAGGATCAAAAATACCAATCCCATACATCACTCCCAAAGTTAACAAACAAGGTACAATATACGCAAAAAAGCCTATTACAATGGACTTTACCAATTTGAATTGATTGGCCCTATACCCAATGATAATTCCAAAATATCCTACAAAAATCACAAATAAACTTTGAAAAAACAGCGTAATTACCATTGTCACCACAAAACTCACCACACTGCAATCAAACAACAACGCCGTTTGTTCCATAAAATTCTGAAACATTTGCCAATTCTCTTCGCTCCCATAACAAATTACAAGACAAACTAATATCACCACCGCTGAAGTCAACATGGTTATAATCGCTGTTAGAATTTTGGCTAAAAAAATCGTATTTTTGTGAACTGGCAACGTATGTGTCAAATACGATTCATCTTTATACAAATTTTTGATAAATCTTACCCATGCTCGTATAAAATTATTAATCAAAATATTAATTAACATAACAATTACAATGCCACAACATATTTTATCAATTAGCATAAAAATAACAGACTCTGGAAATTGTTCTACTACTCTTGTTATTACTGAAAAAAATAAAGCCAATCCATAAAAAACGATTAATGGTTTATAACACCATTTCAAATCATACTTTAATAATTTTCTTAACATTTAAAACACCTCCTAAATATCTCATCAATGGAGGCATTTTCCTTATTTCTAAGTTCATCTGCTGAAGATGTTAAAATAACTTCCCCATCCCCTATAAAAATGACTTCATCCAAAATACGCTCAATATCTGCAATCAAATGCGTAGAAATTAGAACACTTGCCCCATCACTAAAATTAGAAAGAATCGTATCTAAAATATAATCTCTTGTAGCAGGATCCACTCCACCTAACGGCTCATCCAAAATATATAATTTCGCATCTCGGCTCATAACCAAAATCAATTGCAGTTTTTCTTGCATTCCTTTTGACATTTTGGCAATTCTTGTATGAATATCCAAATTCAAATCTGTCAACAATTTAAGTGCTTTTTGGGTATCAAAATTAGTATAAAACTCTGAAAAATATTGCAATACTTGCGAAATCTTCATTTCTTTATCCAAATAAGTACGTTCTGGCAAATACGCAATTACTTCTTTGGAATGAACACCTGGTTTTTCTCCACCGAATTAAAATTTCTCCACCGTGTTGGTGTTAATAAATCATTGATTAATTTTATCAAAGTACTTTTTCCAGCCCCATTTTTTCCTAAAAGACCCACTATTCTTCCTTTGGGAATCTTCAAATTAATGTCTTTTAGAATTGGTTTATGGTCAAATTCTTTGCACAAATGTTTGCATTCTAACAATTCCATTTTACTTCCCTCCTAATTCTTGCAAGTATGTTATCGCTTCTTCATAAGTAATAGCTAAGTTTTTCATATCATTCAAATAATGATTTACTTTTTCTTTGGCCAATTCTTTTTTCATTGTTTCGATTTGTTTAACATCCTGTGTCACAAATTTTCCATTGGTTCTTTCGGTATAAATCAAGCCTTGACTCTCTAATTCAGCTAATGCTTTTTGCATTGTATTTGGATTAACTCTTGCTGTTAGTGCTAGCTCTCTAACAGAAGGCAATCTCTCTCCCGCTTTCAGTCTTTGAGAGACAATCTCAATCTTCAATTTTTCCACTAATTGCACATAAATCGGCCTATCATTATCAAAAATATATTCCACCATAGTTTTCCTTCCTTATTGTATTACTTGCATAATACAATAATACTATTTGCTTTTGATTTTGTCAAGAGGTTTTATGAAAAAATAAAAAGTCACCATCAATATGACAGTGACTTTTGTAAGCATTAAAGATAAATCGATAAAACCATTCTTCTAAAGAATATTGGCTATTAACAAACTTCATTTAATTTTCTCACTTTCTATTAAAATGAACCAAATTTCTAAAAAACTTTCTTATTTTTTCAATCCAAGAAACATCCTTTTGTACAACAAGAGATTTTATCTGTTCACCATCTTCTTGAATCATATCATTTTTCAACCAATCATTTTGTTTGTAAAGGTTTACTTTTTCCTGAAACTTCCTTTCATTTTCATCATATATCCTCTTCAATTCCTCTTTTTTAACTTCATCTGTTTCCCAGTACTTTAAATTTAAAATACTTATAATGATTAAAGCAGTCCTACTTACTTCTATTTTATCAATCGGTGTATCTTTACTTATATTCGTTTTATAATTAAAATTTTGCTTTTCATTAAAAAAAGTTAGTAGTTTTTCAGGTATTTGGGTTTGATATTCTTCTCCCAATAATTCTAATATTTGACTAACCTCTGTATAAGCATTTTTTAGTGTTGCATCCATTCTATTGCCTCCCTCTACATTTTCTATCATTCTAATCATGGCAAATACATGCTCCCATTAGAATCTAAATTAAAAAAATAACGAATCCTAATTTCTCGAAATTCGCTATTTTTCTTGGCTGGGCTGTCAAAAAAGTAACCCCTTTCAACCTCTCTATTTCTGCGAAAAAATCGACTTGTAAACTTATTGGAACTCATTTTTAACTTTTGTTATTATAAATGGAAACTGACTAATACCTAAATGTTCAATTCCCGTTTTATCTTTAATTATTGGTTTTCCCATTATTTCTTCATTTGAATATTTTCCTATTGAAATTGCTAAATGTCCTCTCCATGCATTCTTCTCAAATATCTTTCCAAACTCCTCAACTCCAGTCTATTTCTGCTTTTATAATATACTATGCCACTTTAATTCCTGTATTTTTAACTTCGACTACAAAAGGT
>CANPFR010000010.1 GCA_947573445.1 uncultured Clostridia bacterium
GCGTGTTTTATTTTAGCACCTTTTTCATTCCTTGTCAATAGGTATTTTTATTTTTAAAAAAATGGAGAGGCATTCGCCTCCCCTATATCTTGGTATCTTTTATTATTCTTCTATAACTCCAAAAATTCTTACGGTTACTTTTCCCTTCTCTATCTCAAATTTAAACATCATTGGATAATCAAGGGTATTCACAACCCAAAAATCTTTGTTATTACTGAAGGCAACTGATGCCTCCAGATCACCATTTGCAGGATTAATATAAGCAAGTGGTTTGTTAGCATTATGCTTTTCCGCATGCAAGTGCTCCTTATCCTTTTTTAAATCGGGAATTTTTTGTAACGCACTATTTAATGTAGTCGTCACCTGGCATACCCCACCACCAATTCCTGTAGCAGGTTCACCATATAAAATTACTCCCGCCTCAAGGAATCCTTTCTCAAGAGTAGTATCGCCTACTACTTCTAAATAAGAGAAAGTTTCTTCTGGGAGTAAGACATAATAATCTTTATCTTCTCCACATATAATTTCCATCACCCGCCTCATATTATGATTTCTATTTTCTCCTGAAGCAGGATTGTCAATTGTATGTTCTGCCAGCAAAACATACTTAACCTTTTTCTCTTCTTTTTGAATGGAATCATAAGACATTTCCACTTTTGGTTGTTTTTCTTCCAGTACTTTTTCTATTTCCTGAAAATCAACCAAATCAGCTACTTCCCCTTTGTGTGATATAACATCAACTACTCCTTTCTTTTTAGCCTTACAAAAAACGACTCCAATAATTCCTACTATAACTATAATAATAAGAAGAATTGTTGTTACAATTTTGCAACCTAAAAAAGCCACATAATTTCTCTGGCCCCACTTCTGCAACTGTTGCTTTTTCCACTTCCGTCTGTTCATCTCTAAGATACCTCCTACATTTTTAATTATTTATTATTATAACATATTTTTCTATCCTTTTCAAGCCCTCTTCATAAAATAATTTACATAACGCTAATTTTTCTCTTTACATTTTTTAATTTTTGTTATATAATAGAAGAATATTATATTAGGAGGAAATTTTATGAAAGCTTTGATTAGTGTATCAGATAAAACTGGTATTGTAGAGTTTGCAAAAGAACTAGAGGCTTTGGGAATTGAAATTATTTCAACTGGTGGTACTTATCAAAAATTAAAGGAAGAAAAGGTTAAGGCAATTGAGATTTCGGATTTGACTGGATTTCCTGAATGTCTGGACGGACGTGTAAAAACATTACATCCAAAGGTTCATGCTGGAATATTGGCCATGCGAAACAATCCAGACCATATGAAACAATTGGCAGATTTAAAGGTTGATACCATTGATTTTGTGATTGTGAATTTATATCCATTTAAGCAAACCATGATGAAGGAAAATGTAAGTCGTGCAGAATGTGTTGAAAATATTGATATTGGAGGGCCAACCATGCTTCGTTCTGCTGCAAAAAATTATCAAGATGTTTGCGTAATTACTGATCCAAATGATTATGCTAAAGTTTTAGAAGAATTGAAAGAAAATGGACAAGTTTCCATAGATACAAAATTTTACCTTATGCAAAAAGTATTTGAACATACAGCAAACTACGATGCTATGATTTGTCATTACATAAAAAATGAACGTCAAGACACTTCTTATCCAGAAACACTTTCTTTGACATTTGAGAAAGTCCAAGAAATGCGTTATGGTGAAAATCCACACCAGACTGGATGCTTATATAAAGAAGTCGGAAAATGCAACGGTTCTTTGGTAACTGCCAAACAACTAAATGGAAAAGAATTATCTTTCAATAATATTAATGATACAAATGGTGCTTTGGAATTGCTAAAAGAATTTGAAGACCCAACTGTTGTCGCTTGTAAACATGGAAATCCTTGTGGTGTTGGAAGCGACAAAGATATTTATCAAGCTTGGCAAAAAGCCTATTTGGCTGATAAAATGTCTATTTTCGGCGGTATTGTAGTAGCTAATCGTGAAATTAATGAAACAATTGCAAACGAAATGTCTGAGATGTTTTTGGAGGTCATTGTTGCTCCTTCTTATTCGGAAAAAGCCTTGGAAATTTTGAAAAAGAAGAAAAATGTTCGTGTTTTAGAATTACCAGAAATTACTGTAAAACAGCCAGCAACCTCTTATGATATCAAAAAAATCAATGGCGGAATTATTATGCAAACAATTGATGCAAAATTATTAGATGAATATGAAGTTGTTACCAATAGAAAACCAACTGAAAAAGAATTAGAAGATTTAATGTTTGCTTGGAAAGTTGTTAAATTTGTAAAGTCAAACGGAATCGCGTTGGCAAAGAACAAACAAACAGTAGGAATTGGACCTGGACAAGTCAATCGTATTTGGTCAACAAAACAATGTGTAGAACACGCAGAAGAATTGATCGGTAAAAATGCAACACAAGGTGCTGTTCTGGCATCAGATGCCTTTTTTCCATTCGATGATTGTGTAGAAGCAGCTCACGCCGCTGGAATTACAGCTATCATCCAACCAGGTGGTGCTAAAAAAGACCAACTTTCAATTGATAAATGCAATGAATATGGAATGACCATGATATTTACGCATATGAGACATTTTAAACACTAATATAAATTTAAAGTGCTAGAAAAAATATTTCTAGCACTTTTGTTTTGTCTTGTCGAATTTTGTCAGAATGTTTTGCTTGCAAAATTTATATTTTTTATTCTACAATTAATTCATCTCTTCCTGCACCCGTTCCAATAAATTTCACTGGCACACCAACTAATTCTTCAATTCTAGCTAAATATTTTTTGGCCTTTTCAGGCAAATCTTCACGTTTTTTTATTCCTGAAATATCCCCAAAATTTCCTTCAAATTCTTCATAAACTGGTTCGCATTTTGCAATATAATCTGGATTTGTCGAAAATTTCATATTTTCCACCCCATCGTGCCTATAAGCAACACACAATTTTATTTTATCTAATTTTCCAATGGTATCCAAATGATTCATTGCTAATCCAGTTATTCCATTAAGCATTACTGCATACTTCAAAGCCACACAATCTAACCACCCACAGCGGCGAGGTCTTTTCGTCGTAGTTCCGTATTCATGCCCTAACTCTCTGATTTTATCCCCCATTTCACTGTCTTCTTCTGTTAAATAGGGCCCACTTCCTACTCTTGAGGAGTATCCTTTTAATACACCATATACTTCATTAATATATTTAGCTCCAATTCCACTACCACTTGAAACTCCTCCAATCGTTGGATTAGAAGACGTTACAAATGGATAACTTCCAAAATCAATATCCAATAAAGTTGCTTGTGCTCCTTCACACAATATTGTTTTGTTTTGCTCTAATGCCTCATGGAGCATACTTACTGTATCTACAACATATTTCTTCAAATAATCAGCATACTTTTTATATTCTTCAAAAATTTGATTGCTATCAAACTGCTCACAACCATACAATTCTAAAATCTTATTTCGTTGCCCTACATTTCTCTTTAGTAAAGTTTCAAATCGGTCAGATATAAAATCATCAAATCGAATCCCGCTTCTCTCAAATTTATCACAATACGCTGGACCAATTCCTCTTTTGGTTGTTCCAATTTTATCATTTTTATCTCTCAAATCTTCTAGCAACTGATCAAATTGAATATGATAAGGAAAAATCACATGTGCCTTATCACTGATGTACAAGTTATCAGCTTTGTATCCATTTTCTTTTAAATTCTCAATTTCCTCTATCAAAACTTTAGGATCAACCACAACACCATTTCCAATTATTGCTTTTGTGCAAGGATTTAAAATTCCAGAAGGAATGAGATGAAAAGCAAATTTTTTCCCATCTACATAAATTGTATGTCCTGCATTATTTCCACCAGTACATCTAACCGCAAAATCTGCATCTTTTGATAAATAATCAATGATTTTACCTTTCCCCTCATCTCCATAAAAAGTTCCGAATCACTACATTTACTTTTGCCATATTTTTGTTCCTTTCAACCCTATATTTTTAAAGTATTTTAGACATGGTATTCCATGCCTAAATACAAATTTTATACCTTCACATTTCCAATATCAATATTTAATAATTCTTGATATTGCTCTAAAATCGGATTTACAACACTTTCTATAAAACCTGTTACTTGATTTGTACTTCGGCCACATAAATTTTCTGGATTTAAAGCTGATAAAATTTCTTCTTTTGACATGCCAAATGTATCATCCTTTGCAATTCGCTCTACTAAATCATTTGGTCTACCAAATTCTTTGACTTCTCTTCCTGCTTCCATGGAATATATACGAATTTTTTCATGTAGTTCTTGTCTATCTCCGCCTTTTAAAACAGCATTCATCAAAATTTCTTCGGTTCCCATAAAAGGCAATTCTTGCATCATATTGGTTTTGATGACATTTTCATAAACCACAATTCCACTTGTGATATTAGCATATAAAATCAGAATCGAATCTACTGCTAAAAATGCTTCTGGTACACAAATTCTTTTGTTCGCAGAATCATCTAAGGTTCTTTCTAGCCATTGGGTACTAGCTGTCATATTAGGATCCATCGAAAGTGCTATCACATGCCTGCTAAGTGAATTGATACGTTCACTTCGCATTGGATTTCTTTTATAGGCCATTGCTGACGAACCAATTTGACCTGTTTCAAATGGTTCTTCTAATTCTTTTTCGTGTTGCAATAATCGCATATCATTAGCAAATTTCGACGCACTTTGTGCAATTTGGGATAACAAACTTAAAACTCTGCTATCTAATTTTCTAGTATAGGTTTGTCCGAGATACTTCAAATACTTTATTAAATCCCATTTTCTCTGCGATTTTGCCATCAATTTGTTTCACTTTTTCTTCCTCTTTAAATAATTTCATGAAACTTTCTTGTGTTCCAGTTGTTCCCTTACATCCCAATAACTTCATGTGACTTTCCACAAATTCTAATTCTTCTAAATCTTCGATTAAATCTTGTAACCAAAGCGTTGCTCTTTTGCCAACTGTTGTTAATTGTGCTGGTTGAAAATGGGTGTATCCTAAACAAGTAACACTTTTATATTTTTCTGCAAAATTCTTCAAATTGTGAATCACAACCACTAATTTTTGCTTAATTAATTTTAAAGCTTCTGTCATCAAAATGACATCTGTATTATCAGTTACATAACAAGAAGTCGCTCCTAAATGAATAATCGGCTTTGCCAAAGGGCATTTTGTACCAAATTCATAAACATGTGACATGACATCATGTCTACATTCTGCCTCTCTTTTTGCAACTACATCATAGTCAATATCAAAAACATGTTGTTTCATTTCATTAATTTGTTCATCTGTAATATCAATTCCTAGTTCTTTTTCCGTTTCAGCAAGTGCAATCCACAACTTACGCCAAGTAGAATATTTGCTGTCATCTGACCATATGTAATTCATTTCTTGGCTTGGATATCTGCCACTTAATGGAGTCATATATTTATTTTTTTCCATAAAAATCTCCTTTTATTTTTTGTACATTGGTATCATATAATTTTTTAACAATTTAGTCAAGTCTAATCCAAAAAAAATCCTCCTGTTTCATAGTTTTGAAACAGGAGGAACTTTAGCAGCATCACGGATTTTTATCTAAATAACCAGTTTCCACACAAGAAACTTCTCCAAAAAACTGAGAATCTTTGTAGCTTCCTTTTATGGGCGTAGGCTTAACTGGAAACGTCTTTAAGGAAAATCTTGTTGTTTCTTTATCCCATTTGAAATCAAATCCAGCTATTTCATCATCAGAAATATCCAACTTAAAGGTTTCGATTATACCTCTTACTATATTAGAAACCTTTTCACTGATGTCCCTTTCTTCTACGCTTACAAAATTATGCTCCCGCATTCTCTTTTCTTTTTCCATAGTCATTCTCCTTTCATTCTGCTTTTACAAATTTCTAATACGCTTATATTATATCATTTTTCTAGATTTCTGTCAATAAATTGATATAAAAACCAAAATCCTTTAACAATCAAAAAATTAAGAAATAATTTACCATTATTTCTTAAAACCCCTCATCTTTTATTATATCATATTTATGTAAATTTGTCAATTATCTGAAACTGTTCAAACTTGTTTGTTACAGTTTCAGTAGTCAATTTGAAAAAAATGACTACATTTAAAGTATTGCTATTACTAACATTCAAGGCAGATTTTTTATCTGCCTTGAAATTGTCATTTTATGAAAAATAAGCAACACCTGATTCAAATAATCTTTGATCCTTCTTTCCTGGCATATTCTTGTAAATATCCTTATAACATCTTTCGGAATGCCCCATCTTTCCCATAATTCTTCCATCAGGACTCGTAATACATTCAATAGCATAGTTTGATCCATTTGGATTAAACGTAATATCCATTGAAGCATTTCCCTCGAAATCAACATATTGTGTCGCAATTTGTCCATTTTGAACTAAACTTTGATACATCTCCTCAGATACTACAAATCTTCCTTCTCCATGTGATATAGGAATGGTAAATACCTCTCCCATTTCTATTTTGCTAAACCAAGGTGACAATTTCGATGTGACTTTTGTTTGCACCATACAAGATTGGTGTCTTGCAATTTGGTTAAATGTAAGCGTTGGCATCGTGTCATCCATTTCTCTAATTTTTCCATAAGGTAATAAGCCTGTTTTTACTAAAGCCTGAAAACCATTGCAAATTCCTAGCATTAATCCATCCTTTTCATATAAATGACTATGAATTAAATCTTTCAATTTTGGATTTCGGAATACAGTACTCATAAATTTTCCAGAACCATCTGGCTCATCTCCTGCACTAAATCCTCCTGGCAACATAATAATTTGAGCTTGTTTGATTTGTTTGGCAAATTCTTGAATCGATTCTGCAACATCATTTGGTTTTATATTTTTAAATACACTTGTATGTACTACTGCTCCTGCATCTTCAAACGCTTTCGTCAAATCATATTCACAGTTTGTCCCTGGAAATACAGGGATAAATACACGTGGTTTTGCAATTGGTTGTGAACATTTTATGGTGCATTTTTTATCGGACGCAATATTCTCTACTTTTGCATTTTCTACTTTTGTTTTTGTTGGGAATACTTTTTCTAACGGTTTTTTCCAAACTTTTATCAATTCTTCGATTGGCATCTCTACATCACGAACAATGATTTTACCACAATCGCAAGTAGTTCCCAGTTCAATAAATTTCCCATTTTCAACATTTTCACTCAATTCTATGACAAAGGAACCATACATCAACTCAAATGGATTTACCTCTGCTGTCATTTTAAACCCTACTTGATTCCCTATACAAGCTTTTGTTAAACAATCCGCTAATCCACCATTTCGAACTGTTGAAACTGACAATGCTTTTCCTTCTTCAATTAATTTATGTACCATTTCATAATTTTCTTTTAAATCATCAAAATCAGGCAAATAATCGTTATCCATTTTACTTCTCAATAATACGACTTTTGAACCTGCTTTTTTGAACTCATTAGAAACTACTTTATTAATTTCAACTGTGCTAACACTAAAGGAAACAACGGTTGGTGGTACATCTAACTCATTGTAAGAACCAGACATACTATCTTTTCCACCAATGGAAGCAATGCCTAATTTTTCTTGTATTAAATAGGTTCCCAATAAAGCTGAAAATGGTTTTCCCCAACGTTTGCTATCTGTTCCTAATTTTTCAAAATATTCTTGAAGTGTTAACCAAGATTCTTTATAATCTCCACCAATGGCAACTAACTTCGTCACTGATTCAAGAATCGCATACAGTGCTCCATGAAATGGACTCCATTTTGCAATTTCTGGATTATAACCATAAGTCATAATCGTTCCAGTATTGGTGTAACCTTTTAAAGTTGGAATTCTAGCAACCATTCCTTCGCTTGGCGTTAATTGATATTTTCCACCAAATGGCATTAACACCGTGTTTGCTCCAATTGTACTATCAAATCTTTCTACTAATCCTTTTTGAGAGCAACAATTTAAACTAGAAATCGTCTCTTTCCATTTTGCTTCTAAATCTTTTGCAGTTTGTTGTGCCTTCAATGGAGATTTCTCGTAATCTGGCTTTTGAACAGATGCTGCCGTTTTTTTGACATCTCCATTGGTATCTAAAAATTCTCTGGCTATATCTACAATGCATTTTTCTCGCCAATACATTTTTACACGTGGTTCTTCCACAACTTCTGCCACAATTGTGGATTCAATATTTTCAGTTTCCGCCAACTGAATGAATTTTTCGGCATTTTCTTTGGCTATCACAACTGCCATTCTTTCTTGTGATTCAGAAATAGCAAGTTCTGTTCCATCCAAACCTTCATATTTTTTAGGTACTTTGTCTAACTGGATTACCAAACCATCTGCTAATTCTCCAATAGCAACCGATACACCACCTGCACCAAAATCATTGCATCGTTTGATTAACTTTGTAGCTTCTGGATTTCGGAATAACCTTTGAATTTTTCTTTCTTCTGGAGCATTTCCTTTTTGGACTTCTGCACCACAAGTTGTTAACGATTCACTTGTATGAGCTTTGGAACTTCCTGTTGCTCCTCCACATCCATCGCGTCCTGTACGACCACCTAAAAGAACGACAATATCGCCTGGCTCAGGACGTTCTCGTACAACATTTTCTTTTGGTGCTGCTCCGATTAAAGCACCTAATTCCATTCTTTTGGCTAGATAACCATCATCATAAATTTCAGCAACTTGTCCTGTGGCAAGTCCAATTTGGTTTCCGTAAGAACTATATCCGCGTGCTGCTTCGTTGGTTAATTTACGTTGTGGCAATTTATTTGGCAAGGTATCTGCTACGGATTGCGTTGGATTTCCACATCCTGTAATACGCATGGCTTGATATACATACACTCTACCTGATAATGGGTCACGAATACAACCGCCTAAACAAGTGGCTGCTCCACCAAATGGCTCGATTTCTGTTGGATGATTATGGGTTTCGTTTTTGAACATAATTAAATATTCTTCTGGTTTCCCATCGACTAAAATTTCAGCACGAAAACTGCAAGCGTTGATTTCTTCGGATTCGTCTAAATTTTTCAGTACACCTCTTTTCTTTAATTCTTTCGCAACAATCGTTCCTAAATCCATTAAACAAACATCTTTTGCACGTCTTCCTTCATAAACATATTCTCTGGATTTGGTATATTGTTCATAAATTTTAGAAAGTAAATCCCAGTTGATGTCAATTTTCTCTAGTTTTGTTAAGAAAGTTGTGTGACGGCAATGGTCTGACCAGTAGGTGTCAATCATTTTCATTTCTGTCATAGTTGGATCTCTTTTTTCTGTTTCTTTAAAATATTTTTGACAAAATTTTAAGTCAGCTAAATCCATAGCAAAACCATATTTTTTGTAAAATTTTTCGCTATCTTCGTCAGTCATATGGATAAATCCTTCAATAATAGCAACATCTTCTGGTACTTCCATCTTATCTTCTAATGTATCTACTTTTGCCAAAGAACACTCTCTCGAATCCACTGGGTTAATGATGTATTTTTTGATTTTCTCCATTTCTTCCTCATTTATATTGCCTTCTAAGCTATAAATTTGGGCAGATTTAGTCATTGGCTTTTGTCCACCTGCTAGGATTTGCAAACATTCTGACAAAGAATTGGCTCTTTGATCAAATTGCCCTGGCAAAAATTCCACTCCAAAAACTTTTGCATTTTCCCCTACTGGATAATCTTCCACAAAATAATCATCAACCTGTGGCTCTGAAAAAATAGTGCCTTTGGCTTGGTTAAATACTTCTTCTGTGATTCCTTCCACATCGTATCTGTTTAATACAACAATTTTTTCCAAATTACTCATTTGTAGATTTTCTCTGATATCATTCAATAAATCAACTGCTTCTACATCAAAACCTGGCTTTTTTTGAACATAAATTCTTTTGACTGACATGGGAATACCTCCTAAAATTTTATTTTTTATTTTAAATGAACACTAATCATCGTTTCTATTATATTACATAATGAGGAATTTTTCAAGAATTTTTGTATACAATTTTTTCTATCTTCAAAAAAACAGATCGGCATGACTCTTATAGTCTTACCCACCTGCTTTTTTATCTAGCTTTCAATATTCTTAAAACTCCTGTTTGCTCTAAGCACTCCTCTAAATCAAAGCATACTTTTCCTTTTGCATTAGATTTTTATTAAAAAATCAATTTATTACTTTTTTATAGTAAGTTCTCCATTTGATAAACTTCCTTCGCAATCTGTTGGTAAACAAACAACTGCACGTAACGTATCAGTATGATCCCAATAATAATTTGTAAAAATCTCTCCTTCAGAACTTACATATCTAACTCCATTTTCTCCCCATCCACCTGGAGGTGCTGCAGCAATCTTTCTTTCAAAACTTCTTGAAGTAGGTAATATTGCATATCTTTGACGTTGTTTACTACTATTTACAATTCCTGCCATACTATAGGCCTTTTCAGATAAACAATATATTTTGCCGATAACATACAAATCTCCTTCTACTTGTGAAGTTTGTGATGTTCCATTTTTTGCATTGTAACTTGCAAGTAACATTGATTCTGTCGGAGCACCATAAGCTATTGCATTAGGAATTGATGGATCAATATAGGATGTCCACTGACTTGCAACTGATAAATTCTTTATATCCTGAGCTGAATTTATTTTTTCACTTATTAAATCCGTCGTAATCAAATATACATTATTTCCATCATTATAAAATACTCTCCAATCAGTCACTCCACCAGCACTATAGTTGGTAACTCTATCTCCATAATTTGCTGGTTTCACTTGCTCAACAAGAGATGTGACTTGATTCCAAATAGCATAAAGTGTCACATTACTTTCTACTTCATAACTTTCTCCTGCAGGATAACTTCTTCCTGTCCCCTCTGCATTTGTATTCCATTCTTTAAAAGTATAGCCTTCTCTCGTCGGTTCTACTGTACTCAATGTTAATGCTGTTCCATGGATTTTTGTCTGATTGGTTGGTGCATTTTCTCCTCCATTCGCATCATAAGTAACTGTGTAACTTTGCAAATTTGCCTTTGGGGTCATTGTTAAACTACTTGCTGGCATACGTAGCGTCGTAACAGCCTCTGTCTTTGTGAAACTTGAATCACTTCCTATCCATTTATCCCATGTATAACCTGGCATTACACTCGCATTCAATGTAATTGTTGCATCATAATAATACTCTCCTGTCTCTGTACTTCCTGTTGTACTAACTCCATCTGCACGTTCTAACGTATAAGAATATTGATTTCTTATATAATCATATACTACTGTTGTACTTCCATCAGCCGCAATTGTTGTTGTTTGCGTACTTGGTTGTGTAAATCCTGTATATGCTTTTACTGTTGGTGTTATACTCGCTCCTGTTGTCCCTGCCAAATTTTCTGTTTCTACAATGGTATATCCATTTCCATCCACATTCATTTGCCTATGTTCTACTTTATACACTGTTCCTGAATTTGGTATCCAAATAGCATACAATATCACTGCTCTTGCTGGCATTTCAAATGTTTTATTTTCTCCATTTTCTGTATATTCTGCATTACTTGCACTTCGATTAGTACTCCATCCATTAAAAGTATATCCTTCTCTTGTTGGTTTACTTGCAAAATCCACTTTGACATTATCTTCATGAGCACATTCTTTGGTTGCTGGTACGTTTCCTGTTCCACCATTTTTATCATAACTTACCATTGATTTTAGCCTTGGCGTTACTGAGGTCGCTGTTGTTGAATTCGTTCCATCTGTTATGATAAATTGCACTGTTGTTCCACTTTCTACTGATATTGGCGTGTCGTAATCACTCCATTCTCCTGTTGCACCAATTCTATATTTAACACCTGTCTTTGGTGCTGTTACTGTAATCATTGCAGTTGAACCTGTCCATGTTTCTTCATGAGTAAAATTTTCAAAATTGATTGTAATTGCTTCTTGTGGTTCACTTATGTTGCCTGCTCCATCTTTTACCCAAATATAATATGTTTTATTGTTGATTAGTCCTGTCATTGTCTTTTCTAGTTCTTGAATTTCTTCTATTTCTTCCCATTCTGTTGGTTGCTCATTGCTTTCTGTTTTTGCATATGCTACAATTCCTACAGCATCTGTTGCATAAAATGTAATAGAATTTGTGGTTGTTTCTTTTATCCTTACTGCTGGTGGTATCGTGTCTTTTGGTTTACTACTTCCTGACCCTGAATTACTATCTTTTGGAAATTCTAAATCTATTATTTTTCCATTTTCATCAATTTTAAATGTTGCTTCTCCTCCTCCGATTTCAAATGAAAATTGTTCTTTGCCTTCATCATACTTAATTTTTGAACCATTGGCAAGTTTATATCCTTTTATTTTTTGTTTGATATACTCACCTATTGTTGCATATTCTGAATTTTCTTCTGAATAATATTCCATAACTAATTCTGACATTTTTAGTTCTAATTCTTCCTGTAAACTTGCCTTTTGATTTTCACTAACTGCTTTTGTGGCTTTTTGTAATATTCCATCATTTCCTGCCACTAAACTTAAACTCACTCCAGTCAAAATCAATAATACAATAATCGTTATAACCAATGCAATTAGTGTAATTCCCTTATTTTTCATCTTACTGTTCCTCCTTCTTCTGCTATTTTTATTGAAAAATCATACGCTTCTATGCATTTTGAATTGGTTGAAACATTTAATTTTGTTTTTTCGCCAGCTTCTATCTCTGCAATTAATGCATCTTTTATGGTTGTTAATAAATTGCCTTCTTTGTCATAAAAGTTGATTTCTAATGATGTGATTTCACTCTTTTGTAGACTTAAATTTTTTACATCAGCTGATAAATTCGTTTTTTCGTCTTTTTCCGTAAGTTGAATATTACTTACCTCAAAATCAGCAAAATATTTCCTCTCTGCCACTTTTTCACTTACATTTAGTTTTGTTCCACTTTCTAGTTCTGCTACAGTTTGCTCTGTATCGCTTGTTGACTCGTCCCTACTAAAACTTTCTTGTTTTCCTCGCAAATTAATTAAGATAATAATAATACTAACTGCGATTATGATTAGGATAATGATATTTCTTTTTTCTTCTGTTTTCAATTTTCCTTTTCTCTTTCCTTTCTTTATTAATATTAACCTTTCAAAGCTCTATATATCTAGCATTACAAATATTTTCATTCTTAATTATACATACTTTTTTCACTCCTTTTTTATTTTTGACATTATTATAATAAATAATTTTTTTTTTGACAATATCTTTTTTTAATTTTTCCAATTTTTATATTACAACAGTAATTATACGTTTTAAATTTAAGATATTTAAGTATCAAATCGAAAATAATTTGACAAATTGACAATTTCCAAAAATAAAAAAAACAGGCGAGCTTGACAATTTCAGTCTCGCCCGCCTTTTTTATACTTCCAAAATTCTTAATGCCTCTTTTTTTTTCTCATAAAGTGCATCCACCTTTCTCCACCAAGGTTCATAGTATTCCACATCCCAAGTCCCATCTGGATGAATGGTAAGTTTATCTTTGGGACCATAATACCAGGTGGTTCCTCTTGCCTGTGTAGTCAACACTGTTTCGCCTTTCAGCTCAATAATACAATCTTTTTGTAAGACTTCGCCTTCTTGCAAAACTCTGTTAACATAGAATTTATCAACATTATACTCATCTACCAAAGGCCTTAGCTTTCTTGCTAATTCCTTTTTTGAGTATTTCTTGGTGAGAAACACATGCCGCTTCATCTCCTCTTGCCTCGGATACTCCCGTAAATCAATAAATAATGCCATCATTCTCTCCTTCCTTGCCACAAAAACGGCGATTGCTTCAATAAGTTTTCTAAATTATAATATTATTTTATCATATTTACATAATTCTGTCAAGTTTTTTCACCACAAATCCACTTTTGGTACGTTTCTCGCACTTACATCTTCACTAGGACAGTTAAACTACATATGTCATATAATATTTTGCTACATTACTATCGTCTTATAATCCTTATAATCTTGCATTTTCTAATGTCTGTTCATTTGGTCTTTTAGTCTATGTTTGTAGTTTTTTCTTATGTCTAATCCTTTCCATTTCATTATTCAAAAACTTTCTCCTTCTACACTACTAAGTATCCTATCATTTTCTGACGTTTGGTCAGAGAAAGTATACAATGCCTGCCACTTGTACGTTCCACTTCTTCTTTTGGGATATTTTTATAAACGGAAATCCTCTGTTTTTTCGTTAAATCGTTCTATATTTTTAATTTTAGGAGTTAACCCTATGTTAATCTTCTCTATCCTAAGCAAAATTCCAAATTCCAGTTATTCCTCTATCCCAAAAACTTGATTATGCAAATATACTATCAAATTCGCTATTTCTCGGTCAAAAATTTCTCTTGAGCAATCTAATTTTAGAAGCTCTTTTCGCATGGTTGGTAATAATTTGAGAATTTTCGAGAAACGACAATTGGTCTCAATGCATTCTTTCCATCTGCCAATACCAACAAAATCTATTTTATCAGCATCGCGAATGATTTTTCCTTCTAACGTTTCGGGATTTTCTTTCCAACTATGTTTGTAGATTGCTAAATAACATTTTTCAATGAGTTCCTCATTGTAATTTAAATTTTTCATTTCTGTTTGTAACATTTCAGCACTTATTTCTGCATGCCCTTTTTCTTGCACTATTCTTCCTACATCATGCCAATAAGCAGCGATAAGGCATACTTCTGGATCTGCTTCTGGTATTTTTTCTAAGATTTCTTTGGTATAATTTACAATCGCCTCCATATGAGAAAGTGAGTGTTTGGGGTCAGTTACTTGCTGCATGAACTCAATCGCCTTTTGTAGTAAAATTTGATGTTTGGTTTCAATTTGTTCTAATTCTTGTTTATGATTCATTTTTTTCTCCTTCCTTCTTGTTCATCAGATACCAAATCGTTGGTTCTATTTTTGATGGTTCATAATGTTCTTGTAAATACGCTCGAAATTCTTCTGCAAAACCAACATTTCCAGCAATATTTTCAATATCTTTACTATAAACTACCATGTTTGGTTTTTCTTCTGCCAAATCTTTCACACAATCCTCTTGATACCACTCCATGTACCATGGATAAATGCACCAACATTTGTTTAAAATAATTCTATTTTTGTAAGTCAAATATAACGGCCTTGAAATAGAAAACAAATCTACAAATATCTTTTCTTCTTCTGTTGTTTCTGCTACAATTTTTTGCTCTGTACTTGGTACAACTTGTTCTGGAAATTTTAATCTAAAATCAACATCTATGATATATTGGTAAAAAACTAAAATTAAAATCACTTCAAATACAGCATAAGTTATAAAATTACTTTTTAATTCTTTCCCAGATAAATATATAACAATACTTGTCACAATCGTAGCCCAAGCTGCCATGGTATGAAAATCTATATTAGTTCTTACAAATCCAAGTATTACAAATAACAATGTGGTAGCTACTTGTAGCCATTTTTTCTGTTTAAGTTCTGAAAACATCACATAACAAAAATACAAAATGGTGATGATTTGAGCTACTGAAAAGATTGTATCATAATTTATGTCAAAATTCAATTTGATGGTTGGAATAATTGTTATAAAATTATGAATTCCGAACCAAAAAGGTTTCCAGATACTTTTTCCAAAATCAGGATGTGTTACACTAATTTGATAATTAGAATATACTTCTCTATTGAATTGAAACGCCTGTTTATAAAATTCACCTAACGAATGTGTCATTATTAAATAAATTAAAAATAATAAAACTGGTATTATACAAGCAATTAATAATTTGTAATAACGTTTCAACAAACATTTCCATGAAATTTTGATGGTATTTTTTCTCCAATATCCAATTTCTTTTATCAAAACCCCCAAAAAAATAGCAAATACTTCATAAACACAGATGAAAACAGAACCAATTCCTCCCACTAAACATAATGAAACAAGGAGGGATCTTTTCCAATCTAAGCACTCATCTTTCAAATAGGATAAAAATTCCAATAATAAAGCAACCATGCAAATCGCTTGCAGATTTTCTGCGATTACACGTATTGTATCTTCCCATGGAATTAAAGCTTGAAAAGCAATTAAACAGATTGGCAAAAAGAACATTGCTTTCCCAAATTGCTTTTTATGACGTTGATACAACCCCATATAAATCAGAGACAAAAATACATAAAAACAAATGCGAAATTGTTGTTCAGAATACGCATTAAAGATATGAAAAAAGGCTGTTATAAAGTAAAATACTGGTGTATGCTGATTATAAAAATCAGTATACATATTGTTTCCTCTGAAAAGATACAGGCCCCCCATAATATATTCTGTTTCATCAATAAATGTATTACATTTAGAAAATGGTAACATCATTAAAAAAGTAAGAATTCCTAATATTCCTGCTTGTACAAGCGTATTTTGTCGAATGCTTTTTTGGTGTTTTTGTAAATAATTGATATGCACTACAAAAAAACTAACATACATCACACAAAAAAAGGCAAAAATATTCCAAAATCCTCTTGATTCTCCACCATATAAAGTTGTATAAAAAATTCTATTATTCTGTATCAATTCACCGTTTTGTTTGAGTTGAACAGAATATTGATGTTCTGGATTTGCCTTTATCGGCGTTTTTAATAGAATTTCATAGAGGTGCTCCTTTTTTTGGTTTGCCTGAAATTCTTGGGAAACAATCTCTTGATTCGTTGTTTTGTCTTTGATAATCATTTCAAAATAAGGTTGATTCTCATCATTTTGAAAAAAAAAGTCTAGTCCCCAAAATACATCGTATGGAATTTGGAATTCCTGTTCATTTGCGTTGGTATCTTCATTTATTTCAAATTTAATGTTATTATTTTCTATTAAATTGATTGATTCAATATAATCTGTTTTTCTTGTAAGCTGATAAATTGAAACAATTGATATTAGTATCACACAGATAGATAGTATTTTAATTTTCAATTTTTCTCTCCTTTTACTCCTCTTGTATTTGTATTTTATACAATCTTACTATTTTTTTCAATGCTTTTTTACTTTAAGTTTCATTTTTTATTTTTAAAGCAAACATAAAAAATGGTTATAATATTACATTATAACCATTTTTACATGATAACCACTTCTGCATTATAACCATTCTCTTTCTCGGTAAAATCTTGCATTTACGAGCAAACACGTCTGATTCTTGCTTGCATCATTTCTATCATACACTGTGACTGCTAAAGCCACTACTGATGGCTTTTCGATTTTATACCTTTTTTGATACCATTCTCTTGTTTCTTCAACAAAATCCAAAATCTTTTGATACCTTGTTTCTCTTTCTTCCAATTCGAGAAAAATTCCATAAGAAGTACGTTCCTCCTTATCTAATAAATAGGACATTGTAATGTAAATATCTTTTTCCTCTTCTGGTATGATGGAAAGTGCTGTTGGTAATTGTTCTAAAATATCTACCCCATTTTGTATTACCTTTATCTGGGCTGGAATATACTTTTTAATTAACGTCCGCCAACTCATATACCTCATATTTTTTCCTCCTTTCCCAATCGGGAATGCTTTGTTTTCTATTTTTTATTTTCCTATTATAGCATATTCTAGAAAAGTTGTCAAAATGCAAATTTTTATAAAAAATTTTAGGAGACAGAACATTTCGTCCTGCCTCCTTGAAAATAGATTTTTTATAACATTTAGTTTATTTGGGGAGTTCTTTTAATAACTCCGCTTTTTCTTCATCTGACATATTTTCCCAAATTTCCTCATTTTTCTTGGGATCTACTTCTATGACATGATTGTCATCACTTTGAATCAGATTTTTTTGCTCTTTGTTCAATCTTTCTTGAGCCTCGCTAATTTCTTGCGTAAACTCTAAATTGTCAAAAGCAACAACATTAATTGCGCCATTGGCTTCATCCATATAGGATATTTTTACCTTATCTCCTTCCCTCGTAATTGGAAGCTCCTCTGACACCATATAGGATACCAAAAACAGCTTGGTCGTATCATCATCCAAAATGAGGTAATAATAGGTTTCCCCACTTTCAATATTGGCATTAATCCTCGAAATCTTCCCCTCAACTGTATAGCCATAGACATCCTCTCCAAAATCAACAGCAGCACCACTACTATTGACAGCATTAATGAATGCTCTTTTGGTGGCCATAATTGATTGATCACTGGCAACCACTGAATAATCCTTAATTTTCAGCATGGCATATTGCTTTACCAATCCTTCGTTATCCTTTAGTGTACAAAAGTAAGTTGGCACACCAGACACATTTAATGGTATTGGTGTTGTCGCAATATATCCCATATTTTGGACTTTGCCTTCTGCACTTCTCATCGCCGCTTCTTCTGTAGCTCCTACCATACGATACATCTTAGCTGATTTATCACGTGTATTTACCATAATGAAACCAACTGTGCCATTATCATCACCAACTGAACTCATTCCAGTATAGTAATAACAATCTCCATCATGGAATACCATTGGCACGCTCCACTTTGAGCATCACATACTACAACACCTGTTGCTTCTGGGTTTCCCCATAATGTAGAATTTTCATAAGTGGTTACTACCCAATACGGCTTTCCTGTATCATCCAATTCAAAACTGTATTCTGTTAATCCAACACTTCTATAGCCACTTGAACGTATATGACGTTTCAAATCATTGCCAAAATACGCAGAACCCAAGTATTTTAAGCGTATTTCTTTATCGTCATACCGTTGTACCAACTGAACATCATTCGGATTGGTGGCTGATACAACTACATAGCCAGTTGTTCCTCTCTTATTGGAATTCCATTTGAAAAAACCTCGATATTCCAAAGGTGCCACATAAATCAGTTTTCCATTTACTTGTTGCTTGTTTGTAAATTTCCCAACCTTCATTTGAGAACCTAAGGCAATATCTTCGCCCAATTTCTTATCTGCCAATTTTTCAGCCAGTGCAATATCTACCACTGGAATTTGTGAAGTGTCGATTTCTACCACATCATTCTCAAAAGATTTTTCGGAAATTCCCCCGATTTGGTTATACATGGTTGTTGCATTAAAAAGACTGCTTCCAATGAACAAACCGCCCAGCAATAATATGATAAAAACAACACATGCTACACCAGAAAAAGTGCCTATGATTCCATATTCATCCACATTCTTATTGGAAGTTGCGATCCACCATCCTATAATAGCTGCTCCCAGAACCACTCCTATTCCGATAAAAATAAAACCATCTAAATAGGCCAATGAAATAGTGGGTAACCAAACATAATATAATAATGCATATACACCTATACTTACTATTGTTCCTAAACTTTTTAATGCTGTCATTTTCATTCTCCTTTTTTATGAAAAACAAGATTAATTGCTACAATAAAAAACCTATCCTCCTTTTCTAATTATTTTGTAAACTTCTACAATGTTGTTATTGTATCATAATTTACATAAAATGTCAATGGTGTTATGGTTAATTTTAAAATTCTATCTCATGCAAACCACTACCTCGGAAGATATTTCCTCATTCTTCTTGTTAACTCTTGCCCCACCTGTTGATGGTATAGATTCAGACTGAGTGGTCGTTTGCTCTGCTTTAGCCAATAAAGCATTATTACCTTTCAAAACAAAAATTGTAACTCCTGATAACAACATCAAAACTACTGTTGTAATGAATAATGCAATCAGTATAATTTCTTCTTTTGTTTTTTTCATTTCTTTTTTCCTCTTAGTATATTCTATATTTGCGGCTTTTTTAAGCCACATACGTCAAAAAACAATCTACATAAGTAGTGTACAAAACATCCATCTTATATACATTGTTTTTTATTTTTAAATATAATTATTTGATATTTTTCAAACTTTTAAAAGTACGTGTATACAGTAACAAGGCTTTCAGTCTTTTGGGTAAATTGTTTTATTCTATTGGTTTGTTTCATCTTCGATTTTACTGCTTTTTATTTTTTAAAAAATTCCAACAATCTCCCCATTCTCATCTACATAAATATCTTCTGCTGCTGGAACTCTTGGAAGTCCTGGCATGGTAAATATTTTACCCGTTTTGACAACAACAAATTCAGCTCCTGTTTTTAAGATAATTTCACTAACGTGAATTTTGAATGGTTCTTTACATTGCAGATTTTTGGCATCATCTGAAAATGAATATTGTGTTTTGGCAATACATACAGGATATTTTTGATACCCTAACTTTTCAATATTTTCAATCTCTTTTATTGCTTCTTCACTATATTCAACACCTTCTGCACCATAAATTTTTGTGGCAATCTTTTCTATTTTCGTTTGAATATCATCTTCTTCCTCATAAACAAACTGAATGGTTTCTTTTTGGGCATTTTTCATGACTTTTTCTGCCAAATCCAACGCACCTTCTCCCCCTTTTGCCCATACCTCAGCAAGACTCAATTCCACGCCAGCTTCTTTCAAACGATTTGACAAAAAGTCAATTTCCTTCTCTGTGTCAGAAACAAATTTATTAATCGCAACTACAACTTCTATGCCATATTGATTTTTAATATTATCCACATGTTTCAATAAATTTTCAATGCCATTTTCCAATGCTTCGATATTCTCAGAGGTACATTCTTTGACATCTAGACCACCATGATATTTTAATGCTTTTAAAGTTGCTACACAAACTGCTACTGATGGTTTCAAACCAGATTTTCTACATTTGATATCCACAAATTTCTCTGCTCCTAAGTCTGCTCCAAATCCTGCCTCTGTGACAACAAAGTCACCCAATTTCAATGCCATTTTTGTTGCCATCACACTGTTACAACCATGAGCAATATTGGCAAAAGGCCCACCATGAATAAAAGCTAAATTATGCTCTAACGTTTGTACAATATTAGGATACATCGCATCTTTCATCAATGCTGTAACCGCTCCTTGTGCTTTCAAATCACTCACTTTAATTGGTTCATTTTCTTCGTTAAATCCGATGGTTATATTCCCAACTCTTCTTTCAAAATCCTTTAAATCATTGGATAAACACATGACTGCCATGATTTCGGAAGCAACTGTTATATCAAATCCATCCTTTCTTGGTACAATATTTTTTTCCTGGGAAAGTCCTACTTGTACTTCACGCAAAGCTCTGTCATTTAAATCCATACATCGTTTCCAAATCACTTTTTTAAATTTTAACTTATTTCCAAAATAAAGATGATTGTCAATCATGGCCGAAATTAAGTTGTTAGCAGCTGTTATACTATGAATATCACCTGTGAAATGCAAATTGATTTCATCCATTGGAGCAACTTGAGCATAACCTCCACCTGTTGCACCACCTTTCATTCCAAAAACAGGTCCTAAAGATGGCTCTCTTAAAGCCAAAACTGATTTTTTTCCTAATCGGTTTAAACCATCTGATAACCCAATTGAAATGGTTGTTTTTCCTTCTCCCAACGGAGTTGGATTAATAGAAGTAACCAAAATCAATTTGCCATTTTCTTTATTTTGTAATTTTTTCATTAATTGAGCATCCACTTTGGCTTTGTATTTTCCATATGGAATCAAATCATCCTCTAGAATTCCAAATTTTTCTGCTACTTTCGTTATTTTATCTAAAGTTACACTTTTGGCAATTTCAATATCATTCATATTTCTCTTTCCTTTCTTCTTATAATAATGCTCCAATTACAATTCCTAATATTGCTCCTACAAATACTTGAATTGGTGTATGTCCTAATACTTCGACTAATTTTTCCTGTACTTCCAATGTTGTAAGACCTGGTGTTTCTAATATTTTGTTTAAAATTCTTGCTTGTTTTCCCGCAGCACGTCTTACTCCTGCCGCATCATACATAACCACAAATGCCATCACCATGCTAATTGCAAAAATTCCATTATCAAAACCATATTCTTTCCCTACACAAGTTGCTAATGAGCAAACTACAGCCGAATGTGAACTTGGCATTCCACCAGCCCCTATAATTCTTTTTACATCAAGTTTTTTATTAACAATTAATTCCGTTAATACCTTAAATGTTTGAATTAAAAACCATAATACAAATGGAATATAGACACATTTATTATGTATAATATCATTAAAAATTTGCATCTTTCTTACACCTCAATCCCCTTGATTGAAGTTTTCCTCCTTTATCTCGTCATTTTCTTTGATTAATATTGATATTTTTTTCTCTGCTTCTTCAATTTGTTGACTACACTTTTTAGAAATACCAATTCCTTCTTCAAATAACTTCATTGTTTCTTCTAATGAAATGCCTTCTTCTTTCTCTAATTTTGTTGTAATATCTTCTAATCGATTTAACAAATCTTCAAAATTCTCTTGCTTTTTCACTGAAAGAGTCTCCCTTCTATTTGGTTTCTTCTTTTAGTCAAGTTCTACTGCTCCTGTCTCTAAATTAACTCTAAAATAATATTTCACTGTTGCAGATACTTTATCTTTCACTGCTACAACGTATTCTCCTTTTTCATTCACATAATCAAATACATAATTAACTGTATCATCTTGCAATTCTTTTTTGACTAATTCAATCGCTTTTTGCTTTTGATCGGTAATCCCAGGTTGTGTAGGAGATGTATTATTTTTGTTGGTAGATACGGTTGTATTTTGAGCAGAAGGATTGGTATTTTGAGATGAATCTGTTGTGGCATCTTCTGGTGAATTGGTTATCTCATTTTGAACGTCATTTTCAATGCTTTCTGTCTCATTACTGATTTCTTCACCTTGATTTTCTTCCGTATTCGTTGTGTTTGAGACATCCTTATCCTTTACTTTATTTTGGATATCATGAATCATAAAAAAAGTTATCACAACTACCAAAATACAAATGATTGGTACCCAAATTTTCAAATTTAGTCTTCCTTTTTTTTCTCTTTTTGCCATTTTACTCCTCCTTAAATTATCTTTGCTTTTGCCTCTCCATCTTGAAATCTTAAATTAATTTCCATATTGCTTTGTAGCTCTTTTGCATGTGTCATAATTTTGCCCTCCCATTCTGCCACACAATATCCTCTTGATAAAGTTTTTAGGGGGCTTAATGCATCCAATTTCGTTACTTCTTTTGAAAATTGCATGTTCAGTTCTTTTACTCTTTTTTGGACAGCCTGTTCCATTTGTTTTGCCAATTGATCAATTCGCAAATACTGTTGTTGAACTTTCTGATATGGTTCCTTATATACCATAGAATTCATGCATTTTTCTAATTTTAATTTCATCCAATCTGTTTTTCTTTTTAATGCCATTTTCAATCGATTTTGATAAACTGTTATTGTATTTTTCAAATCAGTTCTATCTGCCACCACCAATTCCGCAGCAGCTGATGGAGTTGGTGCCCTTAAATCAGCCACAAAATCGGCTATGGTAAAATCAGTTTCATGCCCTACTGCTGATACAATTGGTAAGCCAGATTCATAAATGGCATGTGCCACAATCTCCTCATTAAATGGCCATAAATCCTCTAATGACCCCCCACCTCTCGCCAAAATGATTACATCTGCTAAGTTTTTCTCATTCATCAGTTGAATTGCTTCTACAATTTTAACAGCCGCCCCAGTTCCTTGCACTGGAATCGGCAATAAACGAATATAAACATTCGGATTTCTTCTGGTGGAAACATTGATAATATCACGAATAACAGCACCTGTATTTGATGTTAAAACACCAATCACTTTAGGCATAAATGGAATTTTCTTCTTGTGCGATTCATCAAATAGCCCTTGTTTTTCCAGTCTTTCTTTTAGCTGTTCGTATTGAGCATACAAATTTCCAATTCCATCCTCCTGCATTGCTTGCACATAAATCTGATAAACACCATCACGTTCAAAAACGCCAACACTTCCCAACACATTTACTTTCATTCCATCTTTTGGCACAAAATTCAGATGTGGAGTCGCACTTTTAAACATCACACATTTTACTAAGGCTTTCTCATCTTTTAAGGTAAAATACATATGACCTGTATAATGATGTTTGAAATTCGAAATTTCGCCTGAGACATAAACAGCATTTAAATACTCGTCATTTGCCATTTTATCTTTCACATATTGATTTAATTCTGCTACAGAAATCGGCTTTATTTTCATTGTTCCACCTTTTTATCTAAATTTTTATCTTTCACAACACTTGCCAAAATTCCATTGATAAATACAGGTGCTGACTCATCTGAATACCTTTTGGCTAATTCAATCACTTCATTAATAGCGACTTTATAAGGAACTTGCTTATAAAGCATCTCATAAATGGCTATTTTGATTAAACTTAAGTTAATTTTTGAAACACGATTTAAACTCCAATTCTCTTTTAAATTTTTTTCAATCAACGTATTAATTTCAGAGGAATATTGGATTAATCCGACCCTGTATATCTTTTAAATACGTAATCACTTTTTCATCTGTTACTTCATTATTTTCTATAAAAATAGCAACTTGCTCCAAATCTTCCTGGCTTTTTTGCATTTCTAAACCGTAGATGAGTTTAAAAGCTAGTTCTCTCATTGCTGACCTTTGCATGATTTCCTCCTAAAATTTGTCAATAAAATTCTTTAAATTCTCTTTCACATTTTCCTTATTTTTTTGTACATAATTTCCTACATAAATCCCCGCAACAATCACAATCACGGCAATACATAATTTATACAAAGCTGTACCCAAAAGAATGAGTGCAATAACCGCTCCAATTATCGCCCCTTTGTATTTATTCCAAAATTCTTTAAAATTGTTAGAATCATTCATTTTACAATCCGCTTCCTTTCTTTGCACTTTTATGCTTGTTCTTGCTCTTGTTTTTCCTCTTCTTTTGTTATTTCAGTCTCTTCTGCTGCTGGTAAACCTTTGATTTTTTTATTGGTAATATTTTTCACTTTAACATTAACTTGTTTTACTTCCAAATCAGCCGTTTTGCTCAAAGCCTCTTTAATTCTATTTTGAATTTCCACTGAAACTTCTTTTATCATCATATCTTTGGAAACTAAAGTTGTAACATAAACAACTAGATTATTGTTTTTATCTAAAAATGTCCTACTAGCTATTGCTTCGATTCCTTGCACATCTTTTACAATATTAGCAATTAAATTTTCTAGGCTTTCTCTTGAAATTACCAGTTTTCCAGCATTATTTTCTAACGTAACCCCATTTCTTCCATCATCTTCTGAACTCTTGCCAAAAAATAGACATTTCATCGCCAATAATAACACAACTATCGATACTCCAATGGTCACTTTTATAGACATTTCATCTCTTAATAGAGCTACTATCGTTTGCGTCACAACACTTACTTGAATAATATCTAGCATTATCAAAATCAAAGCAATCGAAATAATACTCATGATGATTGAAAATAAGATTAAAGATAATTTTTCTAAAAATTTCATTTTTTTCCTCCGTTTATCACTTTTATTCTTCTCTATTACTATTTTCTTCTTCGCGTTCCTTTTCCGTTTTTTTATGAACTCCTTGTACATGAACATTTACTTCAAGCACTTTTAAATCTGTCATCGCTTCTACTGATTTTTTAATCCTCGTTTGAATTTCATAAGCAACATCTGGGATTCTAGCACCATATTCAACAATTACATTCACATCAATTTTGGTACTTTTTTCTCCAACTTCAACTTTGATTCCTCTACTCAAATTCTTCTTTCCACTAAAAGCCTCCGTGATTCCTGCAAATCCACCTGCCATAGCATGTACTCCTTCTACTTCTGAAACAGCAATACCAGCATAAGTTGCTACCACATCATTGGAAATCTTAATTGTATCATTTCCTCTTACCGAAACTTCTTCTGGAGTTTCATTTTCTATGATTTCATTTTGATCAGACATTTTGATTCCCTCCTTTTATAATTTTCTTTTAGTATATCAATATATGAGAGAATTTACAAGTATTTTTCGTTAATTTTTAAGAATTTTTATAAGTTTTGAAAAAACAGAGAGTATATCTATTACTTTTGCTACAAAAATAATAAATATACTCTTTTCATCTTAGGAAAGAATTTCTTTTTTATAATTCAAATCAGATCTTATTTGCGTTTTTACCCAACAACACATTATTTAATTTGTCAAGTCTCAAAAATAGGTTTTTTGTCGTTTCCAGTTTTATTTTCAAGTTTTTTTGCTGTTTTCGTTGTATTTTTATATATTTTCTATATATTATCTCCATTTTTCTTCTTTTTTCTCTCTTGTTGATTAAATCATACCTCATTCTTCCTTTTCCAATTTACCATCACACTCACGAATCACTAATTGCAAATCATTCCAAAAATCAATTTTTTTGGAATCATCTCTAAGCAATGCTGCTGGATGAAATGTGGGCATATATTTGATTCCTTTTCTTTCAATCCATTTTCCACGACTAGATGTAATGCCATATTGGTCACCTAAGATGTTTTTTAGGGCTGTATTCCCCATTAATACAACAATTTCTGGTTTGACAAGCATCACTTGATTGCGTAAATAATCTAAACAACTATTGGCCTCGTTCTTTAATGGAGTACGATTGCCAGGTGGCCTACATTTTACAATATTAGCAATATAAATTTTTTCTCTTGGTATACCAAGTCCCTTAAAGGCTTGATTCATTAATTTTCCCGCTTTTCCAACAAATGGCACACCTTGTTTATCCTCATCGGCTCCAGGTCCTTCCCCAATAAACATAATTTTGGCATTGGGATCTCCATCTGCAAATACAGTATTCGTCCTATTTTCGCACAAACCACATCTGGTGCATTTTTTCACTTCTTCATTGATTTCTTCTAATGTTTGGTACATATTATTTCCTTTCTTTGTTTATCATTTCATTTTCTTCCTAATTTTTTAACACCATCTCTTTTACAAACTAATCATCGCTGTTGCTCGTTTAAAATTCTCACCTTCTGCTCTTGCTGAGTGAATTTTATCTTGATTACAAACACTACAAATGCCGCAATCAATTATGTTATTTTCTTTCAATCCTAAATCTTGAAGCAATATTTTGTTAATCAAAACAGTATCAATCATATATTTGGTCTTTCCATCTTTGATTTCTCCAACTTCTATTATTTCTTCTAATCGATTGGTAAATCTAAATATTTCACTACATAAATCCTTCACCTCTTCATCAACTTCAAAATGACATTTTCGAATGCTTGGGCAAATGCAACAAATTAGATCACTTGGCTTGCATTGATAAAAATTCATCATCTTAACAACTGTTTTTTCTACTATTTTTTGGAATGTTCCTTTCCAACCAGAATGTACATTGGCAATCACTTTCTTGACAGGGTCATACAATAAAAACAAAATACAATCTGCGTTTTTCGTTGTTAAGGTAATATTTTTCTGATCTGTTATCAATCCATCCACTGCAAAAAGTTCCTCACTTTTTTGTACCTTTGTAATGCATTTTACTGTACCTGTATGTGTCTGAATCGGTTTAACAAACGTGTCTTCTTCCACTTCTAATGCCTTCGAAAGACGTAAATAACTGGATTTTTCGACTGGTGTATCGTGACTAAAATCCAAATCCTCTCCTTTCAAAGTATAAGCATGTTTCACGCCATATTTGAGTAATTTCTTAAATTGAATGTATTGAATATCTCCTTTATTTTGGTAAATGATTGTATCGTTTGAAAAATGAAACATAAACCTTTCTTCCTTTCTTTTTTTATATGAGTCTAGACATAAACCCATTTTTAAGCAAAATTTATTTTTTCTCTTCCCTTAATCCATCCAAAATTTCCTGATTACTTTGATGTTTTATATAAGCATATTCATTGCCTTTTAAATTAGGATTAAACATACAAATTGACTTATATTTACAATAATCACACCCTGTTTTCTTCTGATAAGAATATGGTTTTATATTAATATTTCCTTGTAGAATTTCTTGAGAAATTTCGCGAATTGTCTTTTGTACTGTTTTTTGCAATGCCTCAAATTCCTCCTTAGTAGCAATGCTAGACTTCTTGCTCAAGGTTCCATCTTTTCCAATATACACAGGCACAATATCAGAATAACCTTGCTCCAATTTTTGATCCATCATTTTAACAACATTTACATCCGCCAAAAGCAAACCTTGCATTTTAAAACCTTTTCGAATTTCTTTTTCAATTTCCTCTTCTGATAAATTCTTTTTGGCTTTCACAATATTATCAATCAATCCCATATATAAAATTCCAGCTGGCTCAAATCGGTCTTGTTTCGTCATTGCATCCATATACGTAATTAGCTGAATTTGCAAACCACTAACAACTTGATTCAAATCCAATCTTTTAATTTGAGATTTGTAATCAATAATTCTTATATATTCTTTATCATTTAGTTTTCCTACATCAACACGGTCAATTTTGCCAATGATTTCAATATTTTCACCAGAATCTAGTTGTTGTTTGATCGGTTTATCTGCACTCTTATTGCCAAATTCCACTTCATGCCCCATAGGTTTAAAATCACTACATTTCAAGGAATATACAATATAACTCATAGACTGTAACACAACCTTTTTTAACCTTTTGGTCATCATGCGAAACTTAGCAGAACTGGAAAACAAGTAATACCTCGATGTTTGCAAAATTTCGTCAATGATTTGATTCACAATTTGCCTCATTTCGTTTTCTGAAATCACTTTCAAATCCATTTCATTCTCTTCCAGATGCTGAAAAAAAGTATCAATCACTTCATGCATAAAAGACCCTGTATCTATCGTTGTCATTTGAAAATTGTCATTTTCTTTTAGCTTTAAACCATAGGTCATGTGAAATGAAAATGGACATCTACGATAATTTTCTAACCTTGAAATCGTTGTTTTTAAATTACTTCCATACATTTTATGGATATTTTTTAAAGTAATCTTTTCGGCCTGATTTGTGTAACTCATACCAGAAATCGCCCTTGAAAATTCTTTTTTCTTATGATGATAAAAATAAATCAAAAGTTCCTTCCAAATTTCTTCTATTTCTCCCCCTTCTAAAAATTTCTGATATTTTTCCAAAGCCTCCTCAAAGGTAGCTTTCTCATTTGTTATGGCATACTGTCTAGTCACAACATCACTTTTTTGTGTCATTTTTGGAAAAATCCTTTTTATCTTTTTTAGGATAATGGAAGGTCGAATCGATTTTCCTTCTTTATCAGAAGAACAATAACTTAAATATAGCTTTTCCTCTGGAATGGTAAGGGTTCTGTAAATGTTAAATTGACTTTCAAAAAGACTGTCTAAGGACGTTTTAGCAAGTTCTATTCCGTGCACTTGTTAACAAATTTCTGTCTTTGTCATTAAAATATCCTTCTTGCTTATTTTCCTTTGGAAATAAACCATCATTCATCCCAAGCACAAATAAAACTTTAATTTTATTACTTCTCGTACGTTCTAAATCTCCTAACATCACTTGGTCTTGGGTCGCTGGAATTTTCCCTAATTCAGATGCCTGAATTCCAATTGTCAACAATTCTTGATAAGTTTCAAAAGTAATCTTTTCTTCCCCAAATAAAGTAACCATCTCTTCTAAAATATGAATCAAAATTTTATAACTTGTATTCAATTCATTCGAAACTTCAATTTTGCGATAACTTTTTATTTTTTCATCCAGACGCTCAATCACCTTATTTTGTATTAAAAATTGATAAATATTTTGTGTTAACTCTAAAACCGTTTTATTTTGCATAAAACTTTGTTTGAAAGCCATTAAGGGCTCTACAATATGTTTTCGCATGGTTTCTAGTTCTTCCTGTTTTTCATTTAATGGTTCATAGGAAAAACTTTGTTTATACCACTTTGCACCTCGAATTCCCCACTTTTTGCAATAATTTTCGAGCACACAAATAGTGTAATAATCAAAATCCAAAAGACCCAGTTTTAAATAGTTAAAAACAGCATCATAAGACCACTGATTGGTGAAAATATCCAATAAACTCAGAATGTATTTGATCAAAATATTTTGATTTAAATCTTTCTTTTCATCAATGAAAATCGGAATGTTATACTTTTGAAAAATCGCTTTTGCATCTTCTGCATAATTTGCAATTTCATTGGTAACAATCCCAATTTCTCGATATTTATAGCCTTCTTCTTTCACCAATTGATAAATCTTCTTTGCTACATTTTCTATTTCTGAATACGGATTATTAGCCAAAAATAATTGGATATCTCTTGTTTCTTTTTCGTATTTTTGGTTTTCCGCATATAAATTCTTCTCAAGCAACAACAATTCTTCATTTTTGAATCGATGTGGTTTCTCAAGAAAAATCAGATTAATTCTATATTGCTGGCGTTCTGCTATCTCCAAAATTTTTTTTGCGTATAATCGATTAAAATAAAAAATGTCATTCTCTTTTTTTTGGGTGCTTTCGATTTTATCTAAAGTAACAGAAACCGTCATTTCATCACATTTCTTTAATAGTTCCTCAAAAATAACATATTCTTGTGGTGTAAAACCAAAAAATTCATCTATATAAATACTTGCATTTTCAAACATTTCTGAATTTTTGATTTGTTCCGAAAGTTTCGTTAATTGGTCATTTTCATCAATTAACTGATCCGCTAAACGTTCCTCATATTTTTCATACAATCGTTCAATGTCTTTTAGTTTTAATTTGGTATATTCATCCTCTAACTCTACATTTTTTAGCATTTCTAAAGATATGTTATGTTTTTTCAATTCAGTTAACATATTACCTACAAGATCAATATTTTTTTCCGATTTACCTAAAAAATTTAAATTTTTTCTATTTTTATTTAACAAATCATATAAAATCATAGATTTGCCAACTTTTGATAATGGTGTTTTATCTTCCCCTGTTTCATTTGAAATGCGGTAAGCCATTCTGCTCAAAGTCAATACCTCGACATTCAACATACATTTTTTGCCAGTGACTTCAAAAAATTTTTTCTCACTTGTTAAATTACTTTGTTCTGGAACGATAATAAAAATATTCTTAAAAACATCCATTTTTTGCTTGATATCTTGATAGATTAATTCACTTTTTCCAGTACCACTTTTTCCATAAATTAGATTGAGTTTTTTTGGTTGCTCCATTTTTATTTCCTCACTCTTTTAATAATTCTCATTACTGATTGTTGGATATTTAAAATTTGCATCTCCTACAATATTACCATCTTCTGTATGATTGGTGAAAAACTCTTTCGCTCCTTTTAAATAATATTTGTATTTGGTACTACTGCTTACATAACCATTTCCAATGATAACTGGGTCATCCCAAGTAACATCAATCGCATACCAATTTTCGTTTAGCTGAACATAATTCCAAGCATGATTTTCCATTTGGCCACTACTATTAATCGCTGTTCCACAGGCAATTAAACACGGAATTCCTAAATCATCCATCAGGTATTTAAAAGCACGTGCATACCCTTCACATACAGTGCTTTTGTTAATCAAAGCACCATATATATTGTAAATATTATCTTTAGCCAGAGTACTATCATATTCTAAATTTTCTACTAAGTAATCATGAACACCTTTGATTTGACTTTCTGTATCACCTTTCAATGTACTTCTGATTTTCTGTTTTTCATTTTCTATCTGTTGAATCGCTTGCTTTACTTGTTGTTGATTTGCAAAAATTGGATTCAAATAACTTTGTCCTTGACTCGCTCCAATTTCTACCTCATACGTTGTTCCCCAAAGTTTGGTCGTAATTTCTGTTAACAAATAAATTTTAGAAACATCCAAATAAAATAAATCTGGATAATCAAAACTTAACGCATTAATTGCTAATTGAAAAGATTGATTCAATGTTTCCTCACCATTTTCTTGATGTAATAAATCATCAAATGTTTTACCAAATTGGATGTTATAGGTTCCGGATTTCATGTTTTCTAAATTTTTTACCAATTCTTGATAAATTATTTTTGCATAAGAATCCAATTGCTGATAATACATCATATGAACCATTTTAGGCTGACCATTTTCCTGGAATCTCGTAGGCTCATAACCATTTAGTTGTGACAAATCAAAACTCGAATTTTCTATTACACTATTTGGTTCTTCTATTTCAACTCTTACTTTGTGGAATATGTTTTGAGTAACATCTTGATCCACTATTTCTTCTATGACATTTCCCTTCTGATCCAACAGCCATTTGGCTACACTATATTTTTCTGGCACTTCAATTAAATCTAGAATATCCAAACAAGCATATACTGTTACTGCAAAAATAAGCCCTATTATAAAATAAGCTATAACATGCAAAAAACCATTTTGATTTCTTTTTTTCATGATTTTTATCCCCCTCTAGTCTTACGACGTTTCACGTTTCCAATAATATAAGTATTGTTGTGCAACTCCTGCCAAATTGAAAAACTTTTGGTTAGCTAATTCTAGTAACATTTTTTGATTTACTTTTTCTTCATTTGACTCATGAATATATAATTCATTCATGACTCTTCTCACCCATACATCAATTGGAAAAACATCAAATCTTTTTAAAGCAAATAGTAAAATACAATCTGCCACTTTTCGTCCAACACCATCCAATTTCAACAATTCATTACGCAATTTTTCAGAATCATTGATACATTTTAACTGCTCTAAATCGATTTCCTTTTCCAAAACCATTCTAGTCGTATGAAAAACTCTCTTATCACGAAATCCCAAGCCACAGGCTCTTAATTCTGCGATGGTTGCCTTAGATAATGCTTCTGGTGTTGGAAAAGTATGATAAATTTTTCCTTTCAATTCTATTTTTTCACCATATTCCTGCGAAATTCTTTCAATGATTTTTTTGATTCTTGGAATGTTATTATTGGCCGAAATAATGAATGAAATGATGGTCTCCCACAAATCTTGATGCAAAATCCTGATGCCTGCCCCAAAAGTAGTGCTATTTCGCATAAAAACATCTATTTTGGCCAGTTTCTGCTTAATTTTATCATAATTGTTGTCTAAGTCAAAATAATCGTTTACGGCGTTTTTAAGGCCATTTCTGCAGTTGCCATAAAAAACAATTTTATCCCCCTGTTTTTGGACTTGAATAACCCCCTGTTTGATAACTCCTATATAACTTCCATCTTGCTGTTCATTCCAGCGAAAACATTGACCACATTCAAAGATATGTTTTAACTCAAATGATTCTGGTTTCTCTAAAATATATTCTTGTTCTTCCATTTTATCAGTATAAGTTTTTGACTAACTTATCTCTCCCTTCAGACTAACTTCTCCGATACCTTTATTCATTCTATTCTATTATATAAATTAATAAACACGTTGTCAATTAAAAATATCGGCAATTTTGGTAAAAATTAAGAGCAGATTTTCTTCTCTGCCCCCAATTTTTATAGGATATGTATTTCTTTTTTCCCTTCCACTACTTCTCCAATCACATAAGCCTCTTCACCACAATCTTTTAAAATTTGTAATGACTGTTCAACTTCTTGTTCAGGAACTATAATCGCCATACCAATTCCCATATTGAATGTGTTGTACATATCATGCATTGGTACATCTCCAAGCTTTTGAATTAGTTTGAAAATTGGTGGTATTTCATAAGCATCAGCTTTGATATTCAAAGCCACTTTTTCATTTAGCATACGTGGCATATTTTCATAAAATCCACCTCCTGTAATATGAGAAATGCCTTTTACATTCACTTTTGAGATAAGCTCTAAAGCTGGTTTTACATATATTTTAGTAGGTTGTAATAAACATTCACCAAGTGACATTCCTAGTTCTGTTTGGTATTGATTTAGAGCATTTTCTTCGGTTCCTATATGAAATATTTTGCGAACAAGTGAAAAACCATTGGAGTGAACGCCACTTGAAGTTAAACCAATAACTTTATCCCCTACTTCAATTTTGTCATTTTTTATCATTTTTTCTTTGTCAACTAAGCCAACTGCAAATCCAGCTAAATCGTATTCGTTTTCTGCATACATACCAGGCATTTCTGCTGTCTCTCCACCAATCAAACTACAACCCGCTTGCCTACACCCATTGGCAACACCACCTACAATCTCAGCAACCATTTCTGGGATATTTTTCCAAAGAGAAATATAATCCAAGAAAAACAATGGTTGGGCTCCACAACAGACAATATCATTCACACACATAGCAACACAATCTTGTCCAATTGTATGATGTTTATTCATCAAAAAAGCTAATTTTAACTTGGTTCCTACACCATCAGTTCCAGAAACCAAAATTGGCTCTTTCATCCCTTTTATATTCGGTGCAAATAAGCCTCCAAATCCACCAATGTCACCAACAACACCTTCCTTATATGTACTTTGAATCGATTGTTTCATCAGTTCAATAGATTTATAACCAGCTGTTACATCAACTCCTGCTTTTTTATAACTTTCGCTAAAACTTTTTTCCATAAAAGTTTCCTCCTTATTTTAATACATCTATTATAGTATATTTTTTCAAAAATAGCAATACTTTATTAAAGCCAAAATTCAAAAATATTTTTTAGATAAACACCAACATTTGAATCTATATTTTCATGACCTAATGTCAAATTAAATGGAATCGTCAATAAAATAGACGCTGTGCATAAAATCCAAAACATTTTTTGGACAAGTGGATTCGTGGTCGTTTCCAAAAGTTTGAAATAAAGCAAAATAGCAACTGTATACAATCCTAATTTGACATCAGTCACATACACATCTGTTACACCATTTCGACTATTTAAAATCAATATTGTGAAACATGAAATTACAAAAACTCCCATTGTTTTCCTGAATTCCTTTGGCAATTTTACTTGCCTTTGAATAGGACGATACAGCCAATAAATCCATGCAATTGGTACTGTAAAAATACCTAAAACAATCGCATCATATGTAATCACATTAAAATCATAATTGATATAACCATAATTTTGAACAAAATAAAATGGTACCTTATCAAAATTTAGGTTTGGCATTGTAAATAAGTATTGGCAAAATCCTTTTAGAAGCTTAATTGGTGAAAAATAGGTTAAATTCTGCATATCAAACACAGTTAACTGATACTTGGCTCCAAAGCAAAATATAGAATCAAATCTCACATAATTCCACCACATTTGAACCATAGCAATAATCGATATCGGTACAACAAATACTTTGATACTATTTAAAAATTCTGTTTTTTTCAATTTCTTATTTAAATTAATTAATAAGTAGAATAATATGATATAGTAAGCAATATACGTTGGTTTTGACAAAATCATCAATCCCATGCAAATACTACATGCCAATATTTTTCGATATACTTTTTGAGTTGGATTTTCATAGATAGATAAAATCAATCCATACGATAACAGAGTAAATAAAATCGCACAAATTGTTACAACATCATATCCCCAACCTCTTAGTAAATACATCGTTAACGCTGAAAAAAGAATGGTTATAAAACCTAATACATAATTAAAATAAGTTATTTTTTGTATATAACGTTTAACCAGCTCTGTATATAGCTTAGCAAAAGTTAATAACAACATTATGAAAAACAAAATTGTTACCGCTAGATTGCTGATATAATAACCTGTTAATAGCTTAAATGGCAACATCAAAAGAATGATTGGAGCAAGGCCAAAATAAGAATAGAATTTTCCTTTGTAAAAGGAATAGTCTTTATAATCACAAACCAAATCTTCTCTTCGTAAAGTTTCATCATATGGATTTTCTAGTGCTAACAGTTCATCACTTGGTTGCAATGTCAAAAATGGTGTTTTGTTTAAAAGTGCCTCTACTTGTGGATTCAAGAAAGTATAGGCATACGATATTTCTTTTTCCAGAAACTTTCCTTCTGGGTTGACAACCAAAGTTTCCAATAGAAAAAATATAAACACACCTCCTATAATTCCATAAAAAAGCCAACTTTGTTTTGGATTTGAAGCTTGAAATACGGTCTGTTTATCAGCTTTTTTAAGATAATATAACAATAAGAAAATAAGAAAAATAATCACAATTCTTGGAATGGAATATTCGATGTTGGTATCATTTATGACGATTTTTTCAATCTCTTCTTCACTTTCCAAACCCGTAATTTGTAAATTTAATTCCAAGCATCTTTGTTCAGAATTAAGATTGATTTTGGTATTTTGATTGCCAATTGAGTATTTCGTGCTTAAAGTTCTCACTTCATTTTGTAGCCCCTCCACACACACTATTGGTGTATAACTAATCATTTCCTTACTATTTTTTGGTTCTTTATAATATATTTTTATATTTTGAATTTGTAATTCTTTTGTTTCAATCCTCAAATTTATCTCATTTCGTTGAAACATTGGAACAATCGTAGCAATTTGATTTTTGGTATCACAATTTAATAAGTTTAAGTATGTTATATTGGATAAAATCAATTCTACTAAAACGCTCGCAATTATAAGATAAAATAATGGTTTTATTTTTCTTTGTTTCATTTTTGGTTCCTCTTTTATTCATTTTACATCCAAAATTCAAATATGTTTTTTAAATAAACTTCAAAATTAGTATCAATTGTATCCCAATAATCCCATCCTAAAGTCAAATTCATTGGTAATGTTAATAAAATAGATGCCATACAAATCAAGCAAAAAACTTTTTGAACCAGTGGATTTTTTGTATTTTCCAATACTTTAAAATAAAGTAAAATAGCAAATGTATACAAAAATATTTTGATATCTGTAATATATACTTCTGCCACACCATTTCGAATATCAATCATCAGTAAAATAAAAGATGTTATCAAAAATGCCAATATGGTTTTCGTTAATTCTTTTGGTAGTTTTAATGTCCTTTTCAGTATACGATACATTGCATAAATCCACGAAACTGGTGTTATAAAAATGCCTAATGTTGTCATATCATACATAACAACATTAAAATCATAATTGATTGCATTATAATATTTAATAAAGATAAACGGAAACTTAGCAAAATCTAAAATCGGTAATGAAAATAAATATTGACAAGTTCCTTTTAATAGTTTCACAGGCGAAAAATAAGTTAAATTTTTCATATCAAATTTCGTTATTTGATACTTAGCCCCAAAACAAAATATAGAATCAAACCTTGCATAATTCCACCACATCTGAAAAATAGCAATCAGTGAAATAGGAATCACAAACACTTTAACACAATTGAAAAACTCCTTTTGTCCTAGTTCTTTTTTCAAACCAATCAACAAACAAAATAGCACAATATAATAAGCCACATAACTTGGTTTTGATAACACCATTAACCCCATACAAATACTACATAAAATAACTTTTCTATAAACTTTTTTCCCGTGGGTTTTCATAAATGGATAAAATCAACAAATACGCAAGAAGTGTAAATAATATGGCACAAACAGTCACTACATCATGTGCCCCACCTCTTAAAAAAAACATGATTAAAGTAGAAAAAAGAAGTGTCACAAAACCTAATACATAATTAAAATAAGTAACTTTTTTAACATATCTTTTAACCAATTTTTCGTACAATTTAGCAAATAGAAAAATCATTCCTATAAAAAATATTAGATTGGTAACAAAATTAGTGATATAAGTTCCTGTCAACAATCGAAATGGCAACATTAAAAGAACAACTGGTGCAAGCCCAAAATAGGAATAGACTTTTTCATTATACATCGAATAATCTCCAATTTCTTCAATCTGAACTCCTGTTATTTCAATTTGGTTTTGCAAAATGGCATGTATTTGAGCATTTAGGAAATTAACATCAAATTTTATTTCTTCATCACATAAATGAATATCTGGAATAATTAGAAATGCTTCTATTATAAACCCTATTACAATCGTTCCTATGATTAAATAAAATTTTCTTTTTTGGATTCGACTTGTCATATCCCATTCTGTTTTATTCTCTACTTTTCGTATTCCATAAATTCCTAACAAAACAAAGAATATCACCAGATTTCTAAAAAACGAATATTCCATATGTGTATCGTTTATTACTATTTTTTCGATTTCATCTGCACGCAACAATCCCTCAATTTTTATAGCCAATTGCAAACATCTATTTTCAGAATTCAAATTAATTTTGACATTCTGATTCCCAACTGTATATTTGGGTTGCAACGTTCTTATTTCATTTTGCAAACCATGCATAACTAACATAGGTGTATATACCATCACTTGGTCTTGATTCTTAGGATTTTTATAATATACTTTTATATTTTGAATTTGAATATCCTTTGTCTCAATCTCTATATCTACCATTTCTTTTTGCACAGTGGAATAAAATTGAGCCTCCTGATTTTTTTCATCGCACCATAACAAATTTAAATATGTGATATTGGATAAAATCAATTCCATCACAATACTGATTACCACTAAATACAGCATCTTATATTTTTTCATTTTTTCTTCTCCGTACTACAATAAATTTGAACCTACACAATACATTTTATTAATCAATTGAAAACATTTTAACATAAACTTTCCACCATTTGACAGTTCATATTTCTCTTCTTTTTCGGCCAAATTATGAATACAAATTTGCTCTTCTAGTCTTTTCTCAAAAGCATCATATTCTTGTACATATTGCTTGATAAAATTAGACTCTATTTCGTCTTTACTCATTTCCCCTGCTTTGTCTATTTCACTTAGCATAAAAACAGAAATACTTCTTTCTAACGTTACTGGCACCATTCCAAAGAAAAGAGCATTGCAAAAAAAGCACAATAATAAAACAATCACACAATCTTTCTTATCAAACTTTAATTTTTCTTTCTTGACCAATAACCATAATACAAATATTAAACATAAACACAAAAAAAACAAGGCATAAAAACCATAATAGGTGTACACTTTTATTAAATTTCTAGTTGGCAAATGGAAACTTAGCATAAACAAACCTGAGAAAATTGCCACCACACTTAAAATTTGTAATACTTTTTTCATTTTACTTTCCTTTTATCAAATAATTAAAAAAAATCGAATCTTCACTTGAAATATAGTTATATCTAAAATATTCTGGAAGTGTCATAATATTGATTTCACGCACTTCTGACCCCAAATGTCCTTGCTGCACTGTCTCCCCGAATTGCTCGGTTTATTTCGCAAAATGGATTTAAAGCAGCAATGATAAGTAAATATCCTAAAATAATTCTTTTGTATAAATTAGCGTTTGTGTCAAATATAAATTCTGCCACATGAAGAAAAATGATAAACATAAACGTCATTGAAGAACGCATAATAAAATCAGGCAAATTATGAAAAATTGGGATAACAAGCATTAAATAAAATGTTGCCACAATTAAACTTGCATTATTTTTATGGCCTTTTCTGAAAATTAAAATTACGTAAATTAGGAAATCACACAATACAAACAACGTATAATTAAACCATTTAAAAACTGCCATATCTACTTGCGGTTCCAGCATGTGTTCTGTAATTTTCCAATTGGCCTTAAAATAAAAGAACAAAATTGGAAAAATGAAAACTGTAGATACTATATTTTCAACACTAACATATTCCCTCAATCCTTTAAACGATTTTGTTTGAAGGATTTCCAGAAAATCCATGGTTAATAAATACAAACCAAATACAACAATTGGATAAGGTGCATATAGCAAACCTGCTATTAAAAACATGCCTCGATTCTGCTTTCCTTTGTCTTCTCGTAACATAACAATAACTAGCAAAGGAAAAATAAATTGATTATAACTCCAATACATTGCTTCTGTAAAAGATGAATAATGCCAAAGCTCACTCCACCATTTAAAACCATACCAAAATTGTTCCATGGTAATTTGTTTATCCATAATAAACTTCCCAATAATATCCAATCCAGAATATAAAATAAACATCATAATCACACAAACAACTTTTTTAGCAGAAGATTTCTTCAGCATTTTAGCAATCCAAACAAATAGCAAACCCATTCCAAAAACACTCAAAATATATTGAAATACATTGGCTAAAAAGTAAGTGACTTCTGTATTTGGAATCAAAATGGTTAAAATTTTTCCTATAAAAGCTGGTACAATCCAGTGACCAATATAGTAACATAGAAAAATGTTTTCTTCATAACGAACTGGCCAATCTGCAAATACCATATCTTTAAAAATCGAATTTCGAATTATGTGATCATAATAAAAAGTAGGTTGTGCAACTAATTTACCAACACCACTTAATAAAACATAAACAATCGCTATCATCCCAACACAAATTAACGCATTTTTGGAAATTTCAAATGTAGTATCATCTTTTTTATTTTTCTTAATATAAGCTCTTAAAACAACAATACTTGCCAATGTTGAGACAATGGCAATCGGCCATTTCAACCACTCAAAAAGAAATAGTATAATGGGCAACATTACATAAATAGCAGTTATGTTTTTTAATGATTTATTTCTTATTTTCACTTTTTACACCTCTTCTTTTGTTTCACCTTCTATTTTCTTTTCATTAATTTTAATTCTTCTTTTTGCTCTGCCTTTATTCTATATGATTCCCTCATCTTTTGCAATACTTTATTAAAACAAAACTTATCCAAATGATTGTCTCCCTTTAAATATTTCATGACTTTTTCGTTATACTTAATTCCCATTTCGGCAATGCACCAACTAATCGCCATTTTAGCATAATAGCCCTCATTTTGTACTTTGTCCAATTCAGCCAATACATGATCCACATATTCATCAATCAGATAATAATCCAACATCATAATAACCGCAAAACGCACTTCAAATTCCTGTTCTGATTTTAAATAAGGTAAAATAAAATCCCAAACTTTAGCCAAAGTCTCCTTCTTTATTTTAAGCGTTGGACAAAACGTATCCGAAATCGCCCAACTATCTATTTTGGGCACAAACCATTCAATTAATGATAATTTTTCGTCAATGGGAATAGGTGCATACCCAATCATTAAGCCTTTTAGTAAAACTTCTTCAAAATACGTCTCATCTAACTTCTCTAAAACAGCTTTCCATTCATATTGTTTCACTATTTTTTGTGCCAATTTTCGAAGTTTCGGAATACGTATACCAAGCATCTTTTTGTTAGTGTCTGGACATAATTTTTGATTGAACTTAGCATATTCTTCATCAATTAGCTCTTGTAATTCTTGTTTAATTTGAGAAATCATCACTTTCCTCCTCTTATTTTTTACTTTTGGTTAATAGCAAATTAATATCCAAAGTCGAAACAATAGACAAAATAAAAATGACATAAAATACCTTTGTATCCACAAAATAACTAATAATGGCAAGTCCTGAAAACACAATTACTTCCATAAAACACAAGCTCATTTGCCCAACTGTTGCTAGAACTGTGTTGTCATCTTCTGCTTGTTTTATCATGTTTTGAATTGAAGTTTGAAGTGTTGTTTCATATACTTTTTCAAAATTGTCACTCAACATCTTATTAAAAGCAATTACCACTTTACTTCTAACAAATAAAAATACAACTGTTATCAAACTTTTAATAGCTGTTACAATATGATTTGTCTTTTGCATATTTTTATCAGTAAGTTTTCCAACAATTATTACTGTTATTATCTGTACTAACAAAGAAATGGTTACTACAGTGGAAAATGCCAAAAAATCTTGCAAAACAAGATAAATGTATAATGGCACAAACAATCTTTCAATCACGTGATTCGTTCTTAAAGCATAAATTAATTCATAACGATTCACATTTTTAAACATATATTTTATGGTTTCTCGAAAGATATCTTGCTCCACTACTTTTGGTCTATAATCCACAACTGCAATACATAAATACTCTAGTACAAAAAATATAGCTATAACTAATAAAAGTAATAAATTATTCTTTGTTACTACTCCCCAAGTAACAAAAATACTGGCTAGAGCTTGTCCACAAATTCTTGCAATACTTCTCATACTGTTATATCTTCCACGATGTTCAGAGTTCACATATTGGCTTGATATCGTATCTTCAATTGGATTTTGTAAAGCTCCTGGTAAACCTGTTGCTAAAATAAATAAAAAAACATTATTTTGTGCACCATTTTGTATGAAATATACTCCCATTAACCTTAGTAAATCTGCCAAAATGGTACAACTTGCGATTCCATGTTTGGCAGAAATCTTCAAAAATAGTGGTGAACATAAACCCATTATCCCAAAACGCAAACCATATATGAAAAGAATCCAATACAATGCCATACCATTTTTATACAACATAACAACTCCAAATAAATCCATAAAGGAATTGGCAAATGCAAAGAAAAATTTTGACAAATATAACCATTTGTATTCACTTTTGTAAAAATACTCCTTCATTTTTTACTCCTCAATTCTCCCCCTGTTTTTCTTTTAAACTTTTTCCTCTTCTCTTTCTTCAAATTCAATATCTTCCTTCTTATATTCTTCTGGTTTTAAACCAAACCTCGTTCGCATATAATCTAAAATCAAAATAATCACTACCAGTGATGCTAAACTTACTACCAAAACAGCATCCTGTATCTCAATTATCTTCAGTACTAACCCTCCCAAAACAGCCATAATGCTTGCTACAATACCATTAATTAATTCATATGCAAACGTAATTTTATTTCTCATTTCAGGTGTCGTAAAGTTTTTCAAATATTTATATTCCAATATGTACCAAATCGAATTTGTTACTCGAGACAAACAATACATGAACAAAATAATTGGCAATAATAATCTTCCTGAAAAATTAGTTACTAACACTCCAACTATTACAAAACTTCCAATATAAGTTAACGATAAAAATGTCAAAATTCTATTTTTAAACTTCTTTTCTAAAGTTCGAATCAAATTAATAGAAAGTCCGCCAATCAATGTTAATATGGCAAATATCATCGAATATTGCTCTTCAGGCACTCCCATATCGGTTAACAAATCACCTTTGTAAGTATCAAATATAGAAATCATTCCATAAAAAATAGCTCCAAATAAAATATATGATTTCATCCTTCTGGATTTTAGAATAAATTTCATAGCAACTTTTAAGTCATTTTTATACTCTCTCACAAATTTCCCCAAACTCTTTTTTTCCTCTTTTTGAGTAGGATAAACCTCCTTAAAAAATAAAGATAATATCGTTGCTATCACACAAAGTGTTAAACAAATATACATTGGCAAATAATTATCAATCACAAATAAATAACCTGCCATCAAGGAAGCAATTCCATCTAATAAATAATAAAAAGCACCACCTTTAGCATCCAATTTTGTATATAAGCCATCTCCACCATGCGTTGCAACTGAATCATAGAGAAGATTCGAATCCGAAATTGATTTCATCATCCACCCCAAAGCTGATATTAAATTACAAAGTATCACACTCATAACCCCAGGTAGAACAATCAGAATCACCATCCCAAAAACCACTAATAAATTGCCCAAAATCATACTTTTTCTTTTTCCAATACGATCACAAATCATAATAGCAGGAACATTCATTATTACTTTAAATACAACATATAAGCCAAAAACCGCTAGAACTTCTGAGGCTGTTAATCCCTTAGTTATGGTATAAAATAAAAACTCAACTGAATAAAAAAATAGCAAATCCCATGAAAACATCTTATAAATAGGATATAAACGAGCATTTCTTCTTTTGGCTTCTTTTACTTTCTTACGTTTTTCTAATTCCATTTTTCATTCCTTGTATCATATATTTAGGTTTTTAAAAGGTTACCCATAAACCTTTATTTATAATTATGTTAACAAACAATATGATTATCTATATTAACACTATAGACGCTTTTTCCTTTCTACAATTTCATCAAGAACAATCTTTACATTTAGACATGAATTAATTTATAATATTCACCTTGTTTCTCCATTAAACTTTCGTGATTTCCTTCCTCAATTACTTTTCCATTTTGCATCAATAAAATTTTATCGCAATCTTTAATAGTAGACAATCGATGAGCAATAATAAAACTAATTTTATTTTTCATGATTTCACGTGTCGCATTTCTTACCAGCATTTCTGATTTATAGCTAAGAGATCCGAGTTGCCTCATCCAAAATAATAATTTCTGGATCTTCTACCATAACTCTTGCGAAATTCAGTAATTGTTTTTCCCCATTAGAAAACAAATTGGTTTCATTATTGATAACTGTTTCATAACCGTTCTCAAATTCCATAATTTTATCATGCAAATTCAATTTTTGACAAATCTGGATAATTTCTTCTTTACTAATTTCTTTATTTGCATAATTAATATTTTCCAAAATTGTCCCTTCAAAAATCACAACTTTTTGCATAATATACCCAATTTTGTCACGCAAACTTTGGAGATTATAATTTTTATAATTTTGTCCATTAATTAAAATTTGCCCTTCTTTTAAATCATAAAATCGGCACATTAGATTGACTAAAGTTGTCTTTCCACTTCCTGTTCTTCCAATTAAAGCTACTTTTTCATCTTTTCCTACTTTCAAAGAAATTCCATTTAACACTTTTTGATTTTCATTATAAGCAAAATGAATATTTTGAAATTCAATGTCTTTAACTTCTTCTAATTTCTCTCCCTTCTCAAGCCTCTCTTCTTGCTTTTCTAAAATTCCAAGAATTTTTTCATATGAAACATAACAAACATTTCTAGTTTGAAATCCTTCTATCACCCATCTTGCATATATTTTGGGAGACGAAATATACCTTGCCAAAATTACCAGAACACCATATGAAAACACTCCTTCCAAAGCTCCCATTCCACTTAAAAATATCGTTGCTACAAGTACGAAAGAAATAATATAATCATATAAACAAGTATATCTTCGAATATTTTTTTCTAATCGTTTCACACTTCTTTCATAATCTTTCAACAATCGATTTAACACAGCCATTCTTTGAGCTTGTACTTCTAACGATTTAATTGTTTCAAATCCCTTCACTTGTTCATTGGAAAAATTCAAAATTTGGCTATTAATTTTTCTTTTCTGCTCTGTAAATTGTAAAGATTTTTTATTAAAAATAAATACTACCCAAAAACCAATACAATAAATTACCATTGCTACAATAATAATCGGTACATTCAAACACATTAAAACCACTAATGTTCCTATCAATCGAAAAAGACCTCCTACATAAGGAAAATTTACTCCCCATACAAAAAATCTTGCTACTTCTTTTGTATCATTTAACATATTTTCTAAAATATCGCCAACTTTTAAGTAATCAATATCCGCTTGTTGCATTTTTTGTAATTTAACAAATATTTTTTCTCGATAATCAGCTGCTATATCTTTCACCATTTTCGTCTCTGAAAACTCTTCCCCAAATGTTGCAACTGCTCTTAAAATATTTACAAACGCATACATAATTCCTATTTTTACAATTAACTCAATATCACCACTTGGAATCGCAAATTCCACCATAACAATCATAAATGAAATAAAAACAATCACCATCACAGTTGTTGCAATTCTTCCTAATATTGCATAAATCGCAATTTTCTTATAATGATTAAAAATTTCTTTTAACATCCTTCATCCTCATCTTCTAATATATTATTTTGTCTCATCTCAATAATTTGCTTATATTCTTCATTATTTTCCATAAAATACGTATGTGTATTCATCTCCATTTTTTTATGATTGATAAATACCACTTTATCACAAGCTTTCACAACATTAATATCATGTGATATCATTATCACACCTTTATGAATTGCTATCATATTTTCTAAAATATTCAACTTTGTACGTGTGTCCAATTTCGAAAGGGAATCATCCAAAATCATAAATTCATTATCTGCTACTATATTTCTTGCAATTGCCAACCTCTGCTTTTGTCCTCCTGATAAATTATCGCCTCCACTTTTTAGTATTGTTTCTAATTTCATTTCAAATTTTTGCACATCTTCATAAATATCAGCAGCCTTTAATATCTCCTCAATCTCACATTCTAATAATTCTTGATTTGTGATATTCACATTGTCCCTAATTGTTCCCTGAAATAAATAAGTATCCTGTAAAGCTAACCCTATATAAGCACGTATACTTTTTGGATTCACCTCTTTGATATTAGTATCTCCAATCAAAATTTGTCCCTCATATTCATAAAAACCAATCAATGTTTTTGCCAAAACCGTCTTTCCGAACACCATTATCGCCAATAATAGCAATATTTTCCCCCTGTTTGATCTCTAAATTAATATCTTGAATTATCGCCATCTCATTTATTTTTATCGTAACATCACGAAACACAATATCTCCGCTTAATCGTTTCTCTTCCTTCTCGCCATCTTCTTCTTTTGTTTGCATCAAAAGAGATAATTTTTTATATGCCACCAAAAATTGGTTAAAATCCTTCAACTTATTAACTGTATCATAAATATAATCCGAAATTTTAGTGGCAAAAGTAAGCAAAATTGACACAGTTGCCAATGTCATCTCTCCTCGTACTACTAAAATTCCACCTAATAATAAAATAAATGGCTCTTTAAAATTTCGAATCGTATGGGTTCCAATTCCATAAATAGTTCTGTATTTTCCAAGCCTTTTCTCCTTTTTTCGATATCCTTCATTAAGCTTTCTAAATTCCTCTATTTCAACTGTTTTCCTATTAAATGCTTTTTGCATTTTTGAATTGCTAACAGCCTCCCTTGTTTTTTCAATCATTTGTTGATTCGCCTCAACCGTATCTTCTACTAATGGTTTAGACACCTTATAATACCATATTGATAACACAATAATTAGCAAACAAATAATCATTACAAAAATTCCCACCACTTGATTTAATTCAAAAATCTGTAAAGCAGAAAATCCCACAATGAAAATTGTATCCAAAAATAAATTAATCTGTGAATTAAAAAAATCGGAATAAATGATTGCATCATTATTCACTCTTTGAATCACATCTGCATGATTAATACTACTAAATTGCATATACTCCAACCTTGCTATATGATTTAAAATAGTATGTTTCACATTACGATTAATTTTCAAATTAAATTTCGTACTGATTCTTTTTCTCCCATATTGCAAAATAAAAATCAATGTGTTGATAACAATTAACACACCTATCAAAATCAGAATTTTACAAGCAGGTGAATCCTTCCAAAACAACTTTCTGATATACACAGGAATCACTGATTCCTCTCCCATTACAACACCATCTAAAACATATTGGATAAACATTGGTACATAAACATTTAACTTTGAATGCAAAACCGTAATTCCCAAAATCAACACAATTAATTTTTTTGTTCCCTTTAATGTTTCTTTCAAAAAACTGTATTTCTGTTTCATATTTTACCTCATTTTTTACTAAAAATATTATATCCATAAATCCAATATTATGCAACCAGTAAACATTTTTTTCCAAAAAAATTCTAAATATGACATTATTTTGTCATATTAAACTCCTCCAATTTTTTCTTGGTTTGAACATATCCTTCTTGATAAAATTCATCTACTCTTCTCCAATCCAATAAACCTGTCTTGGCTAACTCAATTTCTAATAAATAATCGGTTCCATCCCATTCATAACGTGCTAATTCATGGCACAAAATAGCAAACGATTTATCTAGCACTTGCACCAAATTATCACAACATTTTTTAGGCTTTTTCTCTACAAAAACAATGCTCAAAACTTTATCTGCCCCAATCCTCTTAGTTTCACGCCATGGCAAATTCTCAGAAACACCACCATCCACCAAAAGCGTATTTTTGTATTCACAAGGACAAAAAATACCTGGATAACTACAACTTGCTTGCACTGCTGTCCCAATATCCACATGATTAATGTATTTAATATTCTTCTCATTTTTAATTGGTGGCCCAGAATGAAATACATACAATTCCTCTGTATAAATATTCACAGTTGGAATTAATAAGGTTCTTGGAATTTGGTGAATATTTGAAATTCCTTTTGCTCCACAAAGTTTACAGGCAAAATCATAAATCGATTTTCCACTGTTTAAGCCTGTAACCTGAATTTTTCCTGTTTTGGCAAAATTCTTACCTACCTTCCAAACATTTCTCCAATCCCAATACCCAATCTTTTTAGCATATTTTTTGAATGCTTGATAAATCTCATCTGCTCTATAACCACAAGCATATAATGTCGCAACAATACTTCCAGAAGACGTTCCTGAAATATAATCAAAATGCAAATTTGCCTCCTTTAATGCCTGAATTGCCCCAATATGAGCTGCCCCTTTAATGCCTCCTCCAGATAAACACAGTCCTAACTTCATAAAAAAGCTCCCTTCGCTTTTAGAAAATCTCATTTGTTTCTCTAACATTTTCTAAAAATTCCTAGCCTATAAAAAAAAACTTTACTTAGAATAAGATATTCTAAATAAAGCTTTTTGTTGCTTATTTCACATTCACTTTTTTACACATTATAAGCAGAGAACAAGAATCCACCCATATAAATCTGGATACATGGCACAAGAACAACTACTACGAAGAAAATCAAAACCACACCAACAATAGCATAAGATACTTCTGGTAAAACTCGAGTTATTTTATCTAATGTATTATCAATGTCAATATCCATGTATTCTACTAATTTTGCCATCATTTCTGGTAAATCTGTTTGCATACCAATTTTCAACATTTCAATGGTCATTGGATTTGAAAAAGTCGCTTGCTCAAATGGCTCAATCCAAGATTGACCCACAAATATGTTATTAATCGACATATCAATCATAGAAAGCATAACATTGTTTTTAATAACACTTTTACTAACATCCAGAGCATCCTGAATTCTGATACCACTTTCCAAGTTTAGTAACATATTTTTAAGCAATCTTGAAAAGTCAATTAAATAAATCAAATGACCAAAAATTGGCATCGTATATTTAAAAGTATCAAATTTAAATCTACCACCTGGTGTATTAATATAAAATAGAATTCCAGATATCGCTCCTACAATCAGTGTAACTGGTATATACCAATATTTCATGAGTGTATCAACAACACCTGCAAACCATAAAGTAATCCATGGTAATTGGTCTGTACTTCCTAATTCCTGAAACAAATTCTGAATTACAGGAACACCAACAATTACGCACACAAATAGCATAACCATAATACCCACAAACATGATAATATTCGGTAACAAAATTCTTTTGATTTTGGTTCGCAAAGCTTCACTTTCATCCAAATATTTCACAGCTTGCTGTAAAGACAAATCTAAAGTTCCTGAAAGTTCCCCTACTTTTATCATATTTACATAGATATAAGGGAAAGTTTCTGAATAATATTCCAGCGTTGTATGCATAAATTCTCCAGATTCTACACCATATAATACGTCTTCTATAATTAATTTTAATTTAGGATTTTCAATTGCTTCAACCACTGTACTTAATGCATGAACATTGTTGAAGTTTGCTTTTTTCAATAAATAAAAGTTTTGGGTAAAAATTCTAATATCTCTTGAAGTGATTTTTTGACTTCCCATTAATTTGGAAAATATCTTTTCTCTTAACGTCTTTCTCTCTAATGAATTTTCTTTGAGTCTTTGTTGACCAATCTTCTTTAATTCAGTATTAACATTAGCTCTTCTAAAGTTTCTTGGTCCTTTTTTTACTTTTTTCTCTAATCTTAACGTTTGAACAATGCTAATTGGAACCAAATCGTTTTTCTTTAATCGCTTAATACAATTTACTTTATTGGCTTCTGTGATTCTATTTTTTACGATTTGCCCATGTTTCGTCATTGCTTTATACATATAGGTTGGCATTTATACTTCCTCCATTTAAAATATTACAATCTTTCTACTTGATTAATGTTTCTTTTTTAAATTCAATTGCATAATTGTTCTATTTAAAGTTTCATAATTTTTTTCTTCAACTTGTGCTTTTACTTGTTCTAGTGATAATTTTCCATCAACATACAAATTCGCAAGGGAATTAACAAGACCAATACAACCTTTCTCACTATTTCCCTGAATCGCATCTTCAATTTCCGAAATGTTAAATTTATCTTTCCTGATACAAGCAGCAATTACATTGTCCACAACCATAACCTCTGGTACCAAAATTAATTCTCCTGTTTCCTGTGATTTTAGCAATCTTTGAGAAACAACCAATTTTAACAAAGCAGAAATTAAATTTTTAACATTCGTTTGATCACGAATTTCGTAAAAGTTAATCATTCTATCAATCGTCTCTGCACAGGATCTTGTGTGTAAGGTACCGAATTACTAAATGTCCGAGATTCTACCATATCAATGGCTGCTTCCATCGTTTCTTTATCACGAATCTCTCCAATTACCAAAATATCGCAATCCTCTCTTAGTGAGTTTTTTACACCATCAATAAAACTTTCTACGTCTTTTCCCTCTCCCACTTCTTTTTGTACAATCATAGACTTTTTACTTTTGTGTCTATATTCAACTGGATGTTCCAAAGTTAATATTTTTTTATTTTGGGTTTGATTAATATCATCAATTAAAGAATTGAGTGTTGTAGTTTTACCAGAATTTGTTTTACCAGTAACTAATATCAAACCTTGTGGCTGACGTGTCATACTTCTTACAATTTCAGGAATTCCCAAAGTTTCAAAAGCTGGCAAAGAATCTTTAATCAGACGCATTGTAAATACAGGAATATCATCCGCAAATGAACAGTTTACTCTTAAACGAATATTTTCAAAAACCAATGAAGTATCTAGTCTTCTCTCATTCATATACTCCTCATTTTTCTTTACATTTCCTTTTACAATATAATCATATATATCATACAAAGCCGCTTCATCTAATATCTCAAATTCCTTCAATTCAACCAAAGTCCTAGTAACCCTTATAATCGGCCTCAAACCATTGATTAAGTGAATATCAGATGCATCTTTTTTGACTGCTTCTTTTATTATACTTTCTATTAATATCATTTGAATCTTCCTCCTCTTTTTTAATACAATGCTAATCGATTATTGACTTCCTCAACTGTTGTAATGCCATCTAAGACCTTTTGAAAAGCATCAATAACCAATGGTCGATACCCTTGCTCAAGAGCCAATTCTCGAATTTTCAAACTTGAAGCACCTGAAACAATTAAATCTTTAATGCCATCTGTTAATTCCAATACTTCATATATTGCAATTCTCTCTAAATATCCAGTATGATTACATTCACGACAACCTTTTACATCATAAGCATGTTTATTTGTAAAATCAAACTGAACATGATAACGTTCTCCAAATTTATTGATAATTTCTTTTTCTTGTTTGCTAAATGGTCTTTGTACTGCACAATGTGGACATACCCTTCTAATTAATCGTTGTGAAACCGAAGTTGCCAATGTACTTGAAATATCATAATCCGAAATTCCCATTTTTCTCAATCTGGTAATGACTTCAATCGCATTAATCGTATGAATTGTAGATAACACATAATGACCTGTTTGACCTGCTTGAATCGCAATTTCTGCAGATTCCGTATCACGAATTTCTCCCAATAGAATAATATCTGGGTCACTTCTTAACATAGAACGTAAAGCAGAAGCGAAACTAGACTTTTCATCAATCTCAATTTGATTAATACCAGGCACCCTAATTTCAACTGGATCTTCAACGGTTGTAATATTAATTTCAGGTCGATTTAAATAATCTAAAATACTATATAAAGTCGTTGTTTTACCTTGTCCTGTTGGTGCTGCTATAATTGTAATGCTGTTTCTTTTGTCAAAACATTTTTTTAGCATCCCTTCATCAGCAGGAAATCCTAAATCAAATATATTACGGATTCCTTCATTTTTCTTTAGTAATCTTAAGCAGATTTTTTCTCCATTAATAGTTTTTTGAGAAGCCACACGAATATTGAAATCTTCATATGAATTAATCGCTCCATCTTGTGCTTCTTGTTTTTCTTGATGCATATTAGAAATCGCTTTAATTCTACCAATCAATTGTGCTTGCTTCATTTTTTCAATATTGGCAACAGTAATTAACTCACCATCTACTCTGTATCTAACACGCACTGACTTTTCAAGTGGCTCTATATGTACGTCACTGGCTCTTTTATCCATTGCAGACCTAATGATGGTATCTACTAATTTAGTCACATCTCCTGAACTTGAAATAGTTGCCTCATTTCGATTTTCAAGTGATCGAATAACGGTTTCAATATTCGTTTCAAACGTCAAAAATTTTTCCATAACCAAATCATGACTTACCAAAGCAGCTCTGACCTGTTCAATAGCCCTAAAATTAGCTGTATCAGCAAAACACACTTTGGCTCTTTTACCAATTACTTCAAATAAAACCGCTTTGCAAGATTTGCAAAGTTCAAGAGGTAAATAATCATTTTCTTGAATTTTAATATCATCTGTTGTCAAAATAATAACATTTTCTCCCAAGATTTGCCCCATAGCTTCAATCAATTGTTTTTGAGGACATAAATTTAATATATTTAAAATATCACCTAACTTTTTTTGTGGATGTTGTTTTTGATATTCAATGGCAGTTTGAATATCATTTTCCTTTACAACTCCTTTTTTTACTAGTTCTACACCAATTGGCGATCTTCCATTCATCCTTCTCTAATCTCCTTCCTCTTTTGTTTTCTGTTATAGTTTTATTATACTACAAATCTTATTACAATAAAATAGTTTTTAGTGAATTACCAATAATTACTATCGTTCCCTCATTGGACCATATTGCGATTCATTTAAAGTATAGGCAACCGTTCCTCGTTCTTTCAGTTCTCTATATGGACACCACCTTCCAACTTTTCCTGGTTCATCAAATCCTCGATTAACAGACCATTCTAAGTTGCTATCAATATAATTATAAAAGAATGATTCTTCTGCTTGCTTGTAGTAAGAATTAAAAATTGCATAATCTGTTGTTTTATATTTAAAACAGGTTCCACCAAACAAATCTTTACCATTTTCAATACCAAATCTTGGAATCCAAACATAAGAATTTTCTCCTTTTAACATTTCGTTTGTAATTGGAGTTTCTATTGCTTCAGCCTCCATAACTAAAACACGTGCCCACTGTTTATTGGAATAACTATACCATAACTCATCTGTGTTTGTAACGATTTGATACGTTTTGGTTTCATGATTATATTGAATAGGACAAATAATCTTGATACCAGCAGCATTTTTGGCTTGTTCGGAATACATTTCATAATTCTCACTCTCTTCTATCATCTGCCTAATGTAAACTTGCGAAAAATTAGGAGAATTACACTCTCTTACATTTTCCCTTTCAAAAACTTTTTCAAAAGCAACTTCCTTTTCTTGGCCATCTGTTTTATATTGTACAGCAACCGTCGCTTTCTTTACTAAATCATAAGAACCAATTTCTTCCATTCTGATTTGAACATGATAACCATTTGGAATGGATGTATTAAAAATTTTATCTGTTGATACATCATAACGATTATCCACTTTGTTGGCATTTCCGTTAATCTCTAAATTAGCTTCTATTTCATCATAATATACTTGAGACATATTCTCAAGTATATTGGTAGCAATTCTAGTAGCACCTGTTTTTCTGTCCACATCTCTTGAACCAATCACAAGATTGACATATACCATCGCAATCACACCAACAGCTGTTAAAATAATCAGCAAAGCAATTACAACATCAGCACCTGTCACACCTTTTTGACTATTTAATTGATTAACAAGTTGTTTTTTGTTCATTCTTCTCATTCCTTATATCATCCAAAATTTTATCCCATTTTCCACAATTACATATACAATTGTGCAAAGACTCATCACAAATCCCCATGGAAGTTTCTGTTTTTTACTTACGCATTTCCAAATAATTAAATCTAAGAAACTAAACAATACAATCATCAGACTAGCTTTCCAATCTATTACACATAGTATGTAAGTAAACAGCAATCCAACTTGCAATGGATAATTACTTTTGTTTTTTTGCCTCACTTTAAAAACGATAAATACCAAGATAAACGAGGCAAAATACATAGTATATCTATATATACTATCATTTTCTTTTTCTATCATACATAGATATAACATATATATACTTTGACAAATTACACCAAATCCTAAGACAGATGCATTAATTTTCCTATATTCCTTATCAATACCAGCTACTAATATAAGTGTCACATACATCATAACAAAAGCAATAAAAATAGCAAGTTTATTTGGTTCTAGCAAGACATTCTGAATGTTATAAGAAACATAAGCAATCACAAAAACAATACCTGAAAGAATTTCCAAAATGAAATAACGAATCCTTACTTTTTCACCACAATATCTGCATTTTCCTTTTAAAAACAAATAACTCCAAACTGGAATTAAATCCCAAGCCCCTAATTTATGATTACATGTTGGGCAAAAAGAACGCTCATGCGTAATATCTTTTCCAAGCGGAATACGATAAACTGCTAACGTAAAAAAACTTCCAAAAAAAGTTCCCATAATAAACAACATGATATATATAAAAACATTCATAATTTACCTTTTTATCAAAAAGAGGCATACACCGTCTGCATAGAAGCATATACCTCTTGAAATTTATATTTTATTCACCATTACCACCTTCTGGTGTTGAAGTTCCATCAGACCATGTTTCCCATGAAGATACTTTTCCTTCGTCATCTCCAGAAATTGTAACAGTAGCTTTAGTATTTACACCACCTCTAAGTGTAACAGTTAATGTTCCTGAAGAATAGGTCAACTTAGCCCCATCACTTAAATCATTTCCTTCTGTTTTAATTTTAGCTTGTAAACATGCATCAAAGCTTGGATAAGCAGTTCCTTCTCCTGTATATTTTCCTTCCAAATAATCAGCTTTATATTCTGCTATAAGCAAATCAGCTTGTTCAATTGCAGATTGTTTTGAAGTTCTGCTTACTGCTGTATCAGCTTTCTTTAAAATTCCATCACTTCCAGCTACCAAGCTTAGTGATACACCTGCTAATATTAACAATACGATAATTGTAACTACAAGAGCTACCAAAGTAATACCTTTTTGATTTCTTAAATTTTTCATTTTTTTAATCTCCTTTGTAATTTAAATTTTTTATTTTTCATATGTTCTAAAAACATATCTTCCTGCTTAAATATCATCCAGAAATTCTATGTTTTTTCCTCATCACTCCCTTCAAAAAATCTATATTTTTTTATTTTTTTATATATTAAAAAATAATATATCGAAAATTATTTAGTCGTCGGACTTTCAAAAAAAGTTCCTGGCGTTGATGTGTTCGTTGTAGAATTAGTTGTTTGATTATCACTACCAGATTGTGTTTGATTGCTATTGTTATTTGTTGTTGCTGGATTTTGCTCTGGTGTAGTGGCTGGTTGTTGTTCTGAGGCATAATCAAACGGATTTGAATTTCCACTATTGTATAAATTCTTTTCCCCATACACTGTTAAATCAGATGAATCAATACTGTATGATTTCAATGAAGTAACCAATTGTTCATCTGTTTGATTGGTATCAGCTGTAGTATCACCACCATTTGTGTAAGCAATTTCTTGTTTAATCGAAGTTGTTGTTGTATCAGATGTATAGGTTATTGTTTCTGGAACGCTTACATTCGCTGGAATAAAATCATACAACGCAACTGCTAATATTAACATGATTAATATTAAAATCAGTAGCAAAATTATAATTTCTTTTCCATAATTTTTATTTTTCATTTTTCTTTCCTTTCGTATTTTAATTTGTGTTTCCACTTTTTCCTGTTTCATTGCTTGTATTAGTAGTATTCGTAGTATTGGATGTATTGGTTGTATTATTCACTTGATTTTGTGCACTTGTTGTTGAATCAATGGTTTGTGTCACTGCATCAGTAACTCCTCCTACTACATTAGACGCAGACTGAATAAAATTATCAGAATTGATTTTTACTTCCTTAACGGTTAAAGTAACTTGTAAGTCAGAATCCAACTTTTGCATATTAAAATCATTAATTTCGAAATTCAATCTATCATCATCTTCTAAATCATAAATAAAATCTGTTAAATTAATATAATTTCCTGTTATCACAAATTTCAAATCACACACTACATAGTTAGTGGATACATTATTTAAAGAACTAGCTGATGTTGTATTTCGATTCACATCAAACTTCAAATTAATTCCTTCTTCTGTTGCATAATTACCAACAATTGTCCATAAGAAATCTACATCATATATATCTTTCAAATCACTTTCTTGCATTTGCACTAAATTTTCTGCTGTCTCTGCTGAAAATTGCGAAACCACTTGTTCATATTCCTGTTTAATGGTTCGATAATTTTCAATGCTTTCAGAAAGTTCCTTCTTTTTAGCCTCAAATCCATCTGTTGAAGATTTTTCTAAGCCGTGCTACCTGTGTATTTAATTTCTTACTTGCTGTAGCCAGTTCATTGACGCCCTCTACTTTTTCGCGAATAAACACTGAACCACCAAATGCAATTTCATAACATCCCCATATTAACAAAATCAATATTAAGCTTAAACTAAATTTTCTCATTATGGTAAATCTCCTTCTATTGTTACTTGAACAGCAGAACCTGACTTTTGTCCACTTGTTGATTTGACATTATTTAAGATCCCATTTGTAGTAAGAACTGCTTTAAAATAACCTAATTGTTCATATTTTTCTGCTTCTGCTTGAATGACAATATGATTGGTTGTTGTATTTTTGATGGAAGTTAATTTTACTTTTTTAGGAATCACAAACATAATACGATTCAACAAATTAGGAATCGAATCCTTTTGAATTACTCTTTTAGAAGTTGGTTGATTCTCCTCTGTTTCCTCTGCAGATGTCGTAATTTCCTGAATCAATTCCTCATAAGTGGTTGCCCTTGAAGAAATTGTTTTGATATCCGTTTCCAATTTTCCTAATTCTGTATCATTTTTTAATATTGCAGTTTCCACTTGTTCTGTTTTCGTTTTCAACTGACCTGCAATTACATGGCTAAACAAAGTAAACAGAATTATAATCATAATACAACTCACAACGCCTCTTGCCAATAGCTTTTCTCCACTCGAAAACGGTGCAGAAAAATCTGTTTTTATTTTATCCCCCAAATAAGAGAATAAATCTTTAATTGTACTAAGACTAACTTCTTGATTCAAAATTGAATTCATCGTCGCTTTTCCACTTGCTGCTTTAGCAGATTTAGCGAAATTCAAGTTTTTTTCCACCATACCCAAGCCATCTAATGCTAAAGCAATTGCAGAATTAACTTCAATATATTCCTTAATTGGCAATTGCAAAGATGCATTTTTTAAGAAATATGGTTTTAAAATTTCACATTTTGCAGAAGGAATGTATTCTTGAAAAAACAAATCCACATTATTAATACAAGTTCCCAATCCAGTAATATACACTGTATCAATACTAGAAAACATTTCACTCATAATTTGCTTTGCCTGTGTTGCAATATTTAATAAAACTGAAGTTACCATATCCATATATTCATTGCTTTCAGAATATAATTCCATTGCATTTTGCGTATAAATCGTCATATTTTTGCAAACTTCATAAGATTTTTGGAGAGAATTTTCAGTTCGATTGATCGTTTCTAAAATCTTTCCCATCCCTTCTTCCAAAACATCAATTTGACTAATTTGACCATCAACCATTGTGGTAATCTTTGTTTTATCTTCTATATTAATAATAGCAATATTTTTTCTACTATCTTCATGAACCAAATTTGTAATACTTGTTGTTATTGGAGTCACAGTACTGACTTTGCTTCCGCTTAATGCTCTTAGCCTTTTGGAAATTTCATTTTTATTGGCTATAATACTAATCACTTTTTGTGTTTCATAACTTTCTCTTGGAACATTAATCAAATAATTATGTTGTACAGCGGATTTATCATATCCTTTTTCATTACATAGCATTTCATATTCAATATTCACTGCTTTTTTTGTATCCTGTTTGCTAAGCAAAGAAGATATCTGAAACGTATTATAAATTTCATTTGATACATTAATGCTAATTGGCACTTTATAACTATATGTTTCACTGATAACTTTTTTCAAAACTTCTTCTAAATTATCATCATAAAATGCTATATTATAAGATTCAATTCTTACATTATCTTTTTCTTTGTGCAATTTAGCGTATTTAATTATATGATCTTCGATATAGATTCCCAAACAGCTTTGCATCATTTTCTCCTTAGATTAATTTTTACATTATATAAATATTTTATATCTATAATATCAAAAAAAGTCAATAGCATTCGACAAATGTAACATAAATATAATGTAATTGTAACATTTTTGTAATATTTCTTCTAATGTCAGTATTTTCATAGTCTTGAAATATTTATATTTTGTCCAATTTTTCAAACTTAATACATCATTTTATTTTTACATTTTTTGAAGTTTCTGTATATTTTTTTACTTTTTTGGAAAATCTAAAAATACAATATTCATTTATAAGGAGGAAATTATGAATTCAGAAAAACATATCAGAGTTACAGGGTATTCTAATATTTCATGGAAGGATGCTATTGTAAAAACAATTGATGAAGCATCCAAAACCTTAAATAATTTAACCAATATTATAGTATTAGAACAACGTGCCAACATCGTTGGCAATAAAATTTCAGAATATATGGTAGACTTAGATATTGCCTTTAAAATTGAGCCTTTTCAAGAACAACCAGCCCCAGAAGACATTGACAATATGTAACTACTATATAGAAAGGAGTCATTATGAAGCAAATCAATAGCAAAGAAGAATATCAACAATACGTTGAGCAAAAAACGCCAAACTCCCCTA
>CANPFR010000011.1 GCA_947573445.1 uncultured Clostridia bacterium
AAGAAAAAATTACTTTAAATAAATATGGAAGAATGAGATTAAAATATTTGAAAGAGTATAAAAAGGCTGATTATACTATAATGCTTATGGATGGAACATTAAATACACATTTGAAAGAACTACAAGAAACGGCAGATAATAGAGTGCAACAGATTATTAGAAAGTTAAAAGCAAAAAGCGATTTGACCGAAGATGCTTTATTGGGTTGGAACTATGAACTCCATTAAAGCACAAGCCGAAGAAATTGTTTATAAAGAATTGATTTATGTGTAAAAGTTGTTAAAAGCGAATGAGTTAAAAAATTCATTCGCTTGATAGTTTTAGATAATTAGTATAGAATCATTTTTTACGTTTGTCAAATAATTTTCAAAAAGTCTTTTCTAAAATATTAGCATCAAAGTTAGAAAACTAATTTATGTGCAAGATATATTTTAATTTCTTTAAAAATTTAGTAAACGAATTTTCTTTTACTTGTATTAATGCGACATCATTTTGTACTTGTTGATCTTGTTGTATAGTTGCTTTATTTTTGAATATATCATCTGGATTATATTTCTCTCTGCGTTCTTTTTCTATTTGATTTTGTATTTCTTTAAAATTTTTTTCATCTTCTTTTTTTATTTTTTCTCTTTCTTCAGCTATGCATAAATAATCTCGCCATATTAATGAAATTATTCCTAAAGTTTCATCCATAAATGATTGTTCTTCAAGTGGAATACTATCATCTAGCATAAAGAAATAATCTTTATCCATATTTTCTTCTATGAAATATAATAAGCTGGTAGGAATTTTTTCTTGCACTTCTTTTCCAACAGATTTTAATATCATATAAACTTCTTTAAATGCTTTACTATATTTTTCTTTATCCATCTCTTTCTTCACTTTCTCTTTGGTTATTTATTACTTTCTTTGAAAGTAGTATTCCTTTTAAATCAGTCATAGCTGTATTTCTAAAATTTAAACCTCTTTTTGCTAATATACCTAGTTTTGATTCTGGATTGCTATATAATTTACTTTTTCTACTTGAAAAATAAGTTATAGACTTTTGACTATTGCTTAAAGTCATCTCATCAAAAATCAAGAGTTCTTCTGGAGTTTTTATTTCAGGTGCTACTCCAAAAAAAGACATAGCCGAATCAAATGCATAGTATTTTCCATTTCTTTCAATAAAATTAAAGTTATGGAACTCTGTTTCATTTTCACTATTATATGTTTTTCCTTCAACCATAAATGTATTATATCCAAAAAATGATAATAAATTTTGAGATAATAATGTCATTTCAGTACATTCTCCAATTTTTAACCCTTTAATAGAACTTATAGGAATAGGGACTATGTTACCATAATTTTCTCTTTCTTCTATTTGAGCATATAGTTCTTCTTTACTTTCAGCATCTATCTTATCTAGTAAATGCTTTGTCAATCTTTCTCCAAATTCTTCTCTTATATTAGCTTTACTTTTGCCCTCATTTATCATTTGTTGATAAACTAATAGGCTTTCTTTATTAGGTTGTGCTCCAAGAAAATAATTTCTGACTCCTTGCATTAGATTTTGTGTAGGTAATGCATTATGTTGTTTTATTGTTGGTAAATTTTTTCTTATAATAGAGTCTATCACATCTTTAAAAATTTGTTTTTCATCCATCCAATAATATGTACCATCACCAAGAGTACCAGACATTTTTTCATCATCACTTATATAACCTTGAATAAAATCAGCTCTGTCACTTCTGTTCATTTTACTTTTATAGTCTTTAGAATTTAAATAAGTTAATCTTTCTTCAACTATATCATCTGTTGATTTACCATCTTCTATTTCTTTTATCAATTCCTGTAAATTCAAAAACATTTTCTTTCTCCTTTGAGTTATTATATTATTATTTTAAAATTATTCTTTTATAAAAGGAATATTATATGGTAATCCAACCTCTTTATCTTTGTATTTATCATGGTTTAAACCAATATTATTATCTTTACATTTCATAAATACTTTTGATGTGACTTCGATTAGTTGTTGATTTGTGTATTTATTTCTTGATTCTTTAGGGATTAGCTGAAGGATAGTCACTTCTGTTCCTGCCTCTAATGATTTTATTTTTTCATATACGATATTTATAATTTCTTCCATAATTTTTCGCCTTCTTTCATTTCTAATAATATCATAATTTAATATTTATTTAAAGCCTTTTTTTAGTTTTTTATGAATATATTGAAAACTATGAACAAAGTCTTAAAATTTTTTATAAATCACTTGCTTTTTATTAAATAATTTGGTAATCTATATATAAATTGATTGATATTTGTATCAATCGTTATGAGAGCCGAAAAAGTTGTAGATAACTACGCCATCTGCACCAACAACAATTCTGTTCGAACTAAATTGAACCAGAGAGATAAAAAAATCAATCAGTAAAATGGTTGATTTTTTTCATTAATTTAAGAAGAAACCCCCGGTTATACTGGGGGTAAAAAAGACTTATAGTTATGAACAGAGTAACAAAAAAATCCCACTTTAACATGGGATAATATTTAAAGTTTGACAGCTAAAAATATTAAACATGAGAGGAGTGGGACGTATGAAAAAATCATACACAGAAAGTTTATCACACACAACATATGAATGCAAGTACCATGTTGTGTTTGCACCAAAATATAGAAGACAAGATATGAAAAAAATATATTCTTTTATGGGATAGGTTCTATGAACGCTATTAGGACTCAAGCTGAAGAAATTGTTTTTAGCAAATTGATTTATATATAAAAATTATAAATCGAATGACTCGAAAATCATTCGATTAAGTTGTATGGTAGTTACTTATTTTTTAAGTAAGCAGTCTTTTAATTTTTGAAAAAAGGATTGCTTTTCTCTACTTGTCAATTCAGATGGTGGGTTAGTTAAATAATCTGCATAAACTTTGTCTAAATATTTAGAAACATTTTGTAAATCTAGTTGATTATATTTTTCAATATAAGGTTTATGTCCTAAAATCGTTTCAAGATTGCTTAGATATGTATTATAAGCAAAAGAAGTAAATTTTTGTCCTTCTTCATTCAAATCTACATCCCAAAACTTAGTATCACAATTTTCAATTAAAAATTGTATTCCTGTTATTTCTGAATTTGCAACTTTTTGATATTCGGCAACAGCATGAGTTTCAGGATTACTTGGTGCAAAACCTTTTTTATATGCCCATTCAAGATAATATCCAATATGTGCCCCAGCTTTTTCCAAACGTTCCTCCTCTGAAATATCATCAGTAATAAATTCCTCGTACCAATCAATTCTATCTATTATCATATTTATTTTTCCTTAATATCTGTATTTTATAAATAAATAGTATCATAAATTTACAATTTTATCAACAAATAAAAAGATATTTTTTCAAAAAACTTGAAAGTTTATAGATTTTATATTAACGTAAAATCTATAATAAGTGTTGATAATACTTTATTTTATCATTATTTTGAACCAATAGAACATTCTAAGAAAGAATTAGTTGAATACATAGATTACTATCACAATAAAAGGATTCAGCACAAATGAAAAGAAATGAGCCTTGTTAAACACAAAACTCATTTCCTTCAAGTTACCTACTATAAACTTAATCCAAAAGTGTCTAACTTTTCGGATACACTTCATACTTGATACTTTCCACTTTTATTTTATTTAAAATAAATTGTCGGATTTACAGCAATCCCATCCTTATACATCTCAAAATGCAAATGGCACTCATCTGCAATTTCAAAACTTGCACTTTCTCCCACTGTCGCAATTGTTTGACCTTTTTCTACCTGTTCTCCTTCTTTCACAAACTCTGTTGTTAACAAATTTGAATACACTGATTTAAACCCATTACCATGCGAAATAATGACTGTAAGTCCATATCTCGGATCATTTTTAATGCTTTCCACAGTTCCTTTTTCAGCTGATGCTACAACTGCTGCCTTTTCCGCTTTAATGTCAATACCACTATGTGTGCACCATTCATCTAAAGTTTCGGAATATACTAATGTCTCCATCGCGTAATCTTTAATAATCTCTCCTGCCATAGGAGCACTAAAAGCAAGTTCCTCCTCTGCTTGTTCAGGTTCTTGTGATTTCTCTTGTGCTTTTGGTTGTTCCACTGTGTTTTTAGTATCCTCTTGCTCCTCTACTACCTGCGAAACTGGCTCTTTGCTGGTCTTTTCTGGCACTTTCACTGTATTTTCCACAGTATTATTGGCTACATTATCCAATTCAACTTGTACACTGTTATTAACTTCATTTGCATTTGGTATTGTTTTGTCTGTCGAAAAACTCGTTTCTTGCAAACCATCATTGGAAACAATATTTTCACTTTGCTCTGACAAAGCCAATAAATTTGTTTCTGCCTCATCATTTAATTTTTTACTATACATCACAAAAATTGTTACAAATGCAACCACTGCTAATCCTACAGAAATTGCAAATGTCATGACCATTTTTCTTCTTTTTTCTTCTTCAAAAAAATCTTTTCTACCCATATAAAATCAAATCCTTTCGTTTTTATCTATTGGTAGTATCTTCATTTTTCTGAAAAATATGCAAATTTTTAATTAAAATTCTATTACTTGTTCCCAAGGCAAATTTGGTTTTCCAAAATGTCCATAATTAGTTGACTTTGTGTAAATTGGTCTTCGTAAATTTAATGTAGTGATAATGCCTCTTGGTGTTAAATCAAACTTATTTTCAATTTTTCGAATGATTTCTTCCTCTGAAATGGTAGCCGTTCCAAATGTATCAATAAAAATCGAAACTGGTTTTGCTACTCCAATGGCATAGGAAAGCTGAATTTCACACTTTTTAGCATACCCATTTGCCACCACATTTTTTGCAATAAATCGTGCCATGTAACTAGCTGAACGATCCACTTTTGTTGGATCTTTTCCCGAAAAAGCTCCCCCTCCATGACGACTATAACCACCATATGTATCTACAATAATCTTTCGCCCTGTTAAGCCACTATCTCCTAATGGTCCACCAATTACAAACCTTCCTGTCGGATTGATGTAATATTTCGTTTCTGCATCTAATAATGTTTTTGGTACAATTTCACCAATAACCATTTCCTTAATATCACTTTTCAAAACTGTCAAATCTGTTTCAGGCGTATGCTGAGTTGACATAACAATTGTATCAATCCTAACTGGTTTCTCTTCTTCATATTCCACAGTAACCTGCACTTTTCCATCTGGTCTTAAATATGGCAAAATTCCTTGTTTTCTAACCTCTGTCAATCGTTTGGATAATTTATGTGCCAAATCAATTGGCATTGGCATAAAATTCTCTGTTTCATCAGTAGCAAAACCAAACATCATTCCTTGATCTCCCGCTCCTTCAGATGCTAGATTTTCTCCTTCTTTATCTTCATAAGATTGATCCACCCCTAAAGCAATATCTGGTGATTGCTTCGATATGTTAATTAAAACCTCACAAGTTGCATAATCAATATCAACCTCTTTGTCATGATAACCAACTTCTTTTATTGCATTTCTTACTACTCTTTCTAAATCCACTTCTGCCTTTGATGTAATTTCTCCTGTAAGCAAAATTTGCCCTTTCCCTGCTACTGTCTCGCAGGCAACCCTAGCATTTGGATCCTTCTCAAAATAACGATCTAATACACTATCTGATATAAAATCACATAACTTATCTGGATGCCCTTCCGTGACACTTTCTGACGTAAATAATTTTCTCATTTTCTTTTTTCCTTTCTTATTATAATAATTGGTATGTTACAAGTTTTTGATTGAAATTTTGAAAAATTTTTCTACAAAAAAACCTTTGCAGTTATGCAAAGGCATCATTTCATTCTTCTTAAAAATCATCAGCCAAAGCATTTTTGCTTTGTCGGTATTAGCACCTTAAAAATTTAGGTTGCTGTGGAGTCACAGAGCCGATTCTCTCGTCCACTCTTGATAACATATTTTTATTATTTTATATTTTTTGTCAAAAATTGTCAATAGTTTTTTACAATTTTTAAAAAAATATTCTATCTCCTGTCTCTTTATGTTATTTGTCTCTACTTGAATTCTTCATCTTTCATACATCATATGACATCCATCCTTTTCACTCATTTTACTTAGAATAGAGCCAAAAAACGAATTCAATTTATTATCACTATTTACATTTGTCAATTTTTTTATTAAAAAAAAGAAATAATCTAAAATTATTTCTAAAAAGCATCTCTACCTTTAATTATACCATATTTTCATCGTTTTGTCAACTTGACTTTTTGAGGAAAATATGATATAATAATAGGTTAGAGTTTTTATTATTCTGCTTTTTTGTCTTCTTTTTCTGTGCTTTTTTCTGCTTTCACATCTTCTTTAGCACTCGAATCTTTTTCTACTTCTGGTGCTTCTTTTACTTCTTCCACTGGAGTTTCTGTCACAGTATCAACCACTTCTTCTTTAACAACTTCTGTTGTTTCTACTGCTGGTGCTTCTTCTGGAGCAGATTCAACTGGCACAACATCTTCTTTGACAGTAATTTCCTTTGTTTCAATTCTTGCCCCAACTTGCTCTTTGGTTTTAGCTGCTTTACCAACTCTGTCTCTTAGGTAATACAATTTCGCACGTCTTGCTTTACCAACTCTAACAACCTCAACTTTTTCAATTCTTGGTGAATGAACTAAAAATGTCTTTTCAACCCCTACACCATAAGAGATTTTTCTTACAGTAAAGGTAGCATTTACGCCTCCACCTTGTTTTTTGATGATGATTCCTTCAAAAACTTGAATTCTCTCTCGATTTCCTTCTTTTACTCTAACATGAACACGAACCGTATTACCAATCTTTAATTCAGGTATTTTATTTTTCATTTGTTCATGCTCAATTGATTTTAAAATATCCATTTTTTCCTCCTTTTCTTAAATTATAAAATCTTTTAAAATCTTCCTGTCCTCATTTGACAGATTTTTGTTTTCTAATAAATCTGGTCTTTTTCTTGCTGTCATTTTTAAGGCTTCTTTTCTTCGCCATTGTTCGATTTTTTCATGATGTCCTGAAAGTAATATTTCTGGTACTTTCTTACCTTCAAATATTTCTGGTCTTGTGTATTGTGGGTATTCCAAAAATCCCTCTGAAAATGATTCCTCAAATTTTGAACCAGCAGACAAAACACCATTTACATATCGTGAAACACTGTCAATTAACACCATGGCTGGTAATTCTCCACCAGTCAACACATAGTCTCCAATGGAAATTTCTTCATCCACAATTTTATCAATCACACGTTGATCAATGCCTTCATAATGACCACATAATAAAATTAAATGTTCTTCTTTGGCTAGTTCCAAGACTTTATCTTGGTTTAATGTTTTCCCCTGTGGCGATAGAAAAATAACTTTCGCCTTTTCCGTTTGTACAGATTGGTAGGCTCCATATACGACATCTGGTCTCATTAGCATGCCTGCCCCTCCACCATAAACGGTATCATCCACTTTTTTGTGTTTGTCTTTGGAAAAATCTCGGATGTTAACTGTGTGAATTTGTATTAACTTTTTATCCATTGCTCTTCCAATAATGCTTTCTTTCATCAAATCAAACATTTCTGGAAAAAGTGTTAAAACATCAAATTTCATTTTATAATCCTTCTAACAAATGGACTGTTATCTTCCCATTTTGTAAATCAATCTTTCGAATAACATCTGGGATGCCTGGAAGTAATTTTTGCTTGCCCATTTCGTCTTTTATCACATAAATATCGTTAGCTCCTGTCGAATAAATGTCATCTACTTTTCCAAGTAATTCATTGTTCTCTGTATAAACTAGTAAGCCAATTAAATCTGCAATATAATAAATACCTTCAGGCAATTCCCCTAAGTCTTCTCGTTTGACAAATACAGATAAATTCCTAAGCAACTCAGCCTCTTCAATTGAATGACAATCTTTGAATTTCAAAATTACTTGGTTTTTATTGTAACTAACTTTTTCAATTTGTTTCTCAAGCAATTCCTGTTTTCGTTTTAAAAAAACTTTAGGTAATCTTTCAAATATTGTATTATCTTCTGCAAAAGAATTGAGTTTTATCTCCCCTTTTAATCCTTTGGTATTTACAATTTGACCTAATTCTAAATAATCTTTCATTGTTTTAACCCACAAATTCTATATTCATTTTTTTATGTTCTTTACTAGCTACTGACTTCATTACCGTTCGAATGGATTTTGCCATTTTCCCTTGTCTGCCTATAATACGTCCCATATCGCCTTGGTTTACTTTTACCTGATATGTGATAATATGATTGACTTCTTTTTCACTAATACACACAGCCTCTTTGTTATCTACTAATCCTTTGATGATTACTTCTAATAATTCTTTCATAAACACACCTCTTAAAACTATTTTGTTGCTTTTGCGATTAATGCTTTTACTGTTTCCGTTGGTTGTGCTCCATTTTTCATCCAAGTTGTTACTTTTTCATGATCTACAACGATTGTAGATGGTTTTGTCATTGGGTCATAAGTTCCAATTTGTTCGATGATTTTTCCATCTCTTGGAGATTTTGAATCAGCTACAACAATGTGATAAAAAGGTGCTTTTTTCTTTCCAACTCTTTGTAATCTTATTTTTACCATTATTTCACCCCCTACGTAAATTTTAATTTATCATAAAATTATAATTGAAAATAAATTATAATATTATTTCATATCTTCAAAATCACTCATATCAATTTCATCTGGATTGATATTCATTTTGCGCATCATATTTTTCATCTTTTTTGGTGATTTTAATTCTTTCATCATTTTTCCGTGTCATTTCAAATGTTTTCATAAATTTGTTAAGTTGCTGAACCGTTGTGCCACTTCCTTTGGCAATTCTAATACGTCTACTGGCATTTAAAATCTTTGGATTTCGTCTTTCCTCTAAAGTCATTGAACAAATCATGGCTTCAATTCTAGCAATTTCTTTATCATCAATTTTAGCATCTGATAAATTACCCATGCCTGGAATCATTTTCAAAATGGACGAAAAAGAACCTAATTTTTTCATTTGCCTTAATTGTGCTAGATAATCATCTAAATCAAATTTGTTTTTCTTTAGTGCTTTTTCTAATTTTTCAGCTTCGCTCAAATCAAAGTTTTCTTCAGCTTTTTCAATAATAGAAAGCACATCTCCCATACCAAGAATACGTGATGCCATTCTTTCTGGATGAAATTCCTCAATATCACTTAACTTCTCCCCTGTAGCAATGTACTTTATCGGCTTACCTGTAACTTTTTTCACCGATAATGCCGCTCCACCTCTTGTATCACCATCTAATTTGGTTAAGACAATTCCATCAATCCCAACTTCTGTGTTAAACTTTTCTGCAATATTGACTGCATCTTGACCAATCATGGAATCAACAACTAACAAGATTTCATGCGGTTTGACACTTTTTTTCACATCTTTTAATTCCTGCATCAGTAACTCATCAATTTGCAAACGTCCTGCTGTATCTAAAATAACAACATCATTCAATTTTGAAATAGCAACTGACATGGCTTGTTTAGCTATTAAATTAACATCTTTCGATTCCTCGTTAGCATAAACTGGTATATCCAGTTGTTTCCCAACGACTTGTAATTGTTTGATAGCAGCTGGTCTATATACATCGCAAGCAACCAGCAATGGTTTTTTACCTTGCTTTCGAATAATATTGGCTAATTTTCCAGCTGTTGTCGTTTTACCAGAACCTTGTAAACCAACTAACATGATAACCGTTGGTGGATTTGGTGTAAAATTTAATTTAGCATCTTCTCCTCCCAGTAACTCAATCAATTCATCTTTTACAATTTTAATAACTTGTTGTCCTGGTGTCAAGGACTTCAGAACATCCTGTCCTAAGGATTTCTCTTCAATTACTTTAACAAAATCTTTTACAATTTTATAGTTAACATCAGCTTCTAACAAAGCAAGTTTTACTTCACGAGTTACCTCTTTTAAGTCATTTTCTGTAATCCTTGACTTTCCTCTAAGCTTTCTTGTTATTTCTTGTAATCTAGAAGATAATCCTTCAAACGCCATTTTTCCTTCATCCTTTCGCCTTTGTTTTTAAACCAAACAATTCAATTTGTTTTTCACATCCTCGAGAACATTTGCAACTTCTGTATCACTGGAATTTTCTGTCAATGTATTGATTTCAGACAAAATGATTGCAATCTGTTCTTCTTGCATTCTATTTTTCTTCATGATTTTAAGCTTTTCTTCATAATCGAAAAGTCTTCTTTCCCCCTTTTTTAGATTATCTCTAACAGCTTGCCTGGTAATCTTTTCATTTTCTGCAATTTCTGCTAGTGACAAATCGTTATTGTAGTAGTCATTTAATAAATGATATTGTTTTTGTGTTAATAACTTACCATAAATTTCCAGTAAAATACTTATTTTGATACTATTTTCTGGTTCCATAACTACTCCTTTGTATGTGTAATGCTATTATACTTTACACCATTTTTCTAGATTTGTCAAGTAAAATTCTAAAAAAAACTAAAAATAAAAGAGACTGTTAAAAACACCAAGTTGTCATGCAATATATTGAGTTTTTACAGCCTCTTTTATTTAATCATTAAATTCCTTTTCTGCCTTCTTTTCTTCCATATCTTAAATAGTGATAATAATATTCGCGATTATTATTTCCAAACGCTCTTTGTAAATCTTGATAATTTCTAGCATAAGCAACACAATCAAAATTAGAACTGGTTTTTCTTTTCTCTTTTATACCAAATTGCAAGAAATGGATACATGCTGCCTTATAATTAGTTCCAAATGCAGCTTTCAAATCGCTATTTGAGTTTATATAAGTTTTAGTATTGAATAAATCACTTGCATCTCTACCTTCTGAAATTCCAAAATTCTTGAAATGTAAATAAATTTGTTTACGATCATTTTTAAACGCATTTTTCACATCAGCATTTAAATCTGTATATCTTGTAATGTAAAAGAATAAACTGGTTTGACGATTTTCATTAATACCATTTCGGATAAAATGTTTAAATAATTCTTCATGATTTCCTCCATATGCTCTTTGTAAATCATCACTTAACAAACTATAAATCTCTGAACTATACAATAATGACGCTGTTCTTCCTTCTCTGATTCCATAAGTTAACCAATGTTTCTTCAATTCTTGAGCATTATTTCCAAAAACAGCCCTCAAGTCGCTATTGCATTCTGCATATACGCTTGCATCAAATAAGATACTTTCCATCTCAGCTCCCAAATAAGCCAACCTACCTTCTGCTCTTCCATAATTTACATAATGATCAGCCAATTGCACCCCATTAAAACTCGTTAAATCTGAATAATAATATTTATAGAACTGGCCATCATATTCTGTTGAACTTTTACGATATTCATTACATCCAAAATTGATGAAATGATTACATAGTTCCAGATAATTATTTCCATATGCTGCTCTTAAATCACCATACGTTTGAAAATAATATTTTGCATTAAAAACTGGTGAAGCACTTCTTCCTTCTGCCATTCCATAATTTACAAAGTGATTAAATAAAGCAGATTCATTATAGCCAAATGCATTTTTCAAATCTTTGTATTGATCTGCATAATATTTAGCATCAAAAATATATCTTGGAAAATTATTGGTGATTGATATGTTTCCTGAAGCTGTTCCAGTAATAGCTATTCCCGAACGTGCCACATAACCATAAGTTCCATCTGTGTTAGTAACAATTACATCCCAATAATTTCCATCTGCAGAAGGTCTGCTTGCTCTTTCTAACACTTTAATTTTCTCATTTGCATTCAAATAACTAACGATTCGTCCACTATTTGGTGATGCTTTTACAGCCAATCGATTCGTTGTAACTGTTGCCTCTTCGTAATTCAATGTACTATTTTGGGTTGTACTTGGCCTACTACATGCTACTGATGGCATATTTTCATATAATGGTATCACAAAAGTATGATTAATACTTGAAATAGTTCCTGAAGTCGTATAGTAACTTTTCAGCAATGTTGCACTTGTTTGCGCTCCCATAACATCTTGTTGATATTGATGTGAGAATAAAGAAGGCGTATATATTACATTAAATCTTTGATAATGTAATGTATTTTGTCCTCTTCCAATGTATTGTGATTTGTAATATTCTGAACCACCTAAAACTGACTTTTCTACTGAATTCCATCCTTTATTTTGTGCATATTTTAAACCATTTGTAATAACATTAGAAATTCCATTTCCATAAGCTCCTACATTAAAAAAGTTGTAATATCCAGTATATTGACCATTATAACCACTACCTGTTGCCAATGGTGAACTTCCTCTTCCTTGCTCATTGACAATTTTCGCTAATATGGAATACCCATTTAAATTACATTTTGCACTTGCATTAACAATCGCATTAATCATTGTCGAATTATTAATATAAGAATATGAAGCATATTTACTATTGATAACAGATGCAATATGATTAGCAGAAACATCTGATGATTCTAGATTTTTAAATTGAAATACACTTGTCTCATCTAATGAATTTCTTGGATCCATCATATATTTGATGGCATCTATAGAAGCACAATACCAGCCAGTATCATACGTTTTTGAGCCACAAATTGGACAATACCATTTTCCTTTATAAGAATTGGATACACTAAATAAATTTTTAGGTGTTCCCCCATGCCCTTGATATTCCATTGTAACAGCCTCTGTCCAATCAATTCCTGTATAATAAACTTGAAATTTGTAATTTCCATGTTTTTTTTGCAAATTCTGAATTAAACTTTTAACACCTGGATATTTTCCTTCATTGATGCCATTAATATCTGAGCTTAATGTACCAGCAAATGAATCATTGGCGAGTATTAACATAGTATATAATAAAATAGCAAAAACAATTGATATTTTTATGAATTTGTTTTTTTTCATCCTACTACCTCCTGAATTAAAGTTTACATTGAAATTATATCTTTATCTTTTCTAAAAGTCAATAAAAAAAATGTCTTTCTTATTAAAATTTTGTCGAAAAGAAAACGGCTTTATTAGCCGTTCCTCAGACATAATTTTGGCAAGTTCTTTCTCACCTTTGTGAATAAAGAAAATAAGTCCTGCTATGGCAATTATCATAAATATATTAATCACAGTATCATCCACTGGAATACGTACAATAGAAACTACACTTAAACATATGATTTCTGTCAAAACAATTTTCCATGTAGAATCTATAACAAATTTTATGGCCTCCATTTTTCTAAAACGTACGAATTCATAAACTGAAACAATAACAAATACAACTAACATTGGAACGATATATGGTTTAATGACATCTCTTATCCTTTTATTGGATATCGAGTGAATATTCAAATCCTCCACTGTTTTTTGCGTTTCAAACTTTTCATTGATTTTATTGATTAAATTTGTTTTTTCATCATCTGTAATAGACTTAATATTAATTTGGAAAGAATCCCCAAACACCTCTAATTCCTTAGCTACATATCTTTTATCTTGAAAAACTTCTCGACAAATTTCATTAATTATCTTCATATTCACTTCTTTCCCAAGCTTTAGCTCTATACTTTCATGTTTTCCAAATAATAAAGAAACATTCACTCCCTTTAAGCTAACTACGATCAACCCTGCTATAATCAACAAAATCAATCCTAATATAATTATTTTTTTACTATTTTTATTGCTATCCATTTTTTATCAATCCTTTCTGTTATTTAAAAGTGTTTTCGTTAATAATAGGTTATACAATCCTTGTAAAAAGATTCCCCAAAATATTACCATACCAATACTATTGATAGCATAATACTGAGTCAGTGTAAAGACAATCGCTATTACTATTAATGGAACAATTGTTAAATAAAACTCTTTACAAACTTGTTTGTAAGCTTCTCCATTGTTTGATATTTGGCATTTTTGTAAAAACATTTTCAAAAATACAACATTTATTCCCATAACAAAAATTAGTGAAATCATAGCATTTATCGTTATTTCAACCTTAGCATAGCGAAGAACAATTGACAATAAGGCAATATAACCAATATTTAAAACCGCTGCTAAAGCTCCTTTTTTCTTGAATTTTATAATCAAAATTAAAGAAATGATAATAATCGCAATAATAACTACTATTTTTAATGTTTCCAACATAGCTTCTGTAATTGCAGATTTTACAAAATTATCTGTCTCCAATTCATAAGTAACTGGTAAAACCCCTGTATTCAACATATCTGCAATTGTTTTGGCAGAATTGTAATCTTCCATGAAATCTTTATGCTCCGTTCTTGCTTGTCCTACTGAAATTTGCAAAATACCATTAGCCATCTCTTCCCCAAAATAGGTGGTCATCATGGTTGTATCATCAAATACTATGGAGACATATTTTTTCTCTGTTTCTTTGTCTGTGTCCTCTTCAGTAGTTTCAGTATTTTCTTCTTTTGGCACTTCTTGTGTTTCCTCTTTTATTTCAATGTATTGATTACTAATTTCCTTTAATTTTTCACTTCCCGCTTTATTAAATTGGATTTGTAAATAAGTCTGATAGGTTTCATTATTGGAATATACAACAGATGCTTGTTTAATATCTGAATTATCCATTAATACGACACCTGTTTGATAATCAATGATTTGAAATTTTCCAGGATTTGCAACCAATTGTTCAATTCGTGAAACCTCTTCATTATCACTTGCATTCTCAATAACAATTTTTCCTGTAATATCATCAATTCTGATATGATATTCATCAATTCCCTGTTCTTTTAATCTTTTTTGAATTATTTTCTTAGACTGCTCAAAATTTTTCTTATTCATAACATCATCTGGATTTTTCTTAATGGTTCGTGTTTCTTTGGTATATGGAACCTCGTTTGTATCTGAAGTTTTAGTTTCTTCTGAATTGGTCGTTTCTTCTTGCCCATCACCTTCTGTTGTCTCTTCACTTGATGACTTTTCATCATCTTCTGTTATTGCCTTTCCTTCTTTCCAGACCTCACCTTTGATATTTCCTGCTTCATCTACATATACATATTTTTCATCTTCTTTATTTGAAACAACATAAATTAACTCACGTGCCCCTTTTAAGTCCATTCCATAGGAAACATCTGGTAAGTGATTCTTCCAAATTCCATTTTCCTTCGTAAAAACGCCAAAAAAGGCAATTATTGATAGCAATATTACAATTAATATCATCACAATCTCTTTTATTTTTTTCAAAACAATCTCCTCCTATTACAATAAATTTGTATCATTAATAATTAATTCAAACCACAATCCCAAATATTTAGCTGCACGTTTGCTCATCTGGGTACGTTCCATAAATATTTCAAAATAATCAATCACTGGACAAATTCTGGTATCAATTTTCAAGTCCAAAATTACTTTCCTTTGTTCTGTATCCACTCTTAACTCTGAATTCGTAACAGCATAATTGACTGCATCATGCTTATCAAATATATTTCTATCTTTTTTTGAAACCCTACTTCTATGCACATCAGATTTATCCGCCAAAATTAGGGCTGCAGAAATATCACTCACTGCTGTTCCTGTATTTTCATCATGATTTCCAATGGCCATCATAACTTCTGTACGATCTGATACCTCCATTCCCATATCTTTCAAAATATGATACGCTAAAATAGCACCTGAATGAGCATGATCAATTCGATTAACTGAATTTCCAATATCATGAATATAACCAGCTATTTTCGTAAGTTCTATGCGATGTTCATCATAATTTAACTGTTGCAAAATATAAGCTGCTCTTTCTGCCACAAGTGTACAATGCCTTCCGAGAATGTTCTGTATATCCCAAAACATCCAATTGTTTTTGAGCATTTTTCATCAATTCTCTAATTTCAGCATTTTTTACAATATCGTCAAAACTTATCATATGTCCTCCTTACTTTTTCAGTCTTTTTTATTTTATATTACTTTTTTAAAAATATCAACTCTTTTTGAAAAATTTATTTTAAATTCTAAATAAAATAGAGAGCATAACAATTACTTTTTCCATAAAAATAATTGCTATGCTCTCTATTATTGGGAAATTCTTGCATTTCGAGAATCAAAATTATGCCTGTTTTCTTTCCAAAGCGGAAACTCTTTTTTCTAAATCTTCAATTCTTTCAAATCTTTCTAAATTCATTTTTTGATGAAATTGAACATAATCAAAAATAGCATCAATCTTCGCACCATACTCATCTTCCCATAAATATTGACGTTCTGCTGTCTTCTTTTCTAAAGCATTTATCGTTTCCTTAGTTTCTTGATGTAGATGATTGATATCATTTTTCACTTCTTGACTCAAATCACTTATTTCTTGTTTTAGTTCTTTTTCCAACTTAAACATATCCTCTCTTGTTTGGTTTAGTCCATCACTTAATTGATTTAATTTTTGATTCATTTCCCCTAACAACATTAATATCTTTTCTTCCATAATTTCACCTCCCTTCTCTTTTTTACTTTATCATTAAAGATTATAATTGAATTTTAACACACTTTCCTGGTTTTTACAAGAAAAATATATTTTTTCATTCGACATTTTTCGTCAAAAATAGGAATTGAAAAAATTTATCATTTTTCTCAATTCCTATCTTCTTTTTGAGTTTTAAGTCCATCTATTTCAAATTCACTCCTAAAATTCCACCAATTGCACCACCTATTATACCAACTACAATCATAATAACTGCATTCATATTTAGCGAAAAATCAAAACTCATGATACTAGATATTAAATACAAGATTAACATATAAATAAATCCTAACACACTTCCATGAACAATTCCACTTTTATCAATCCTTTTAGCCACCAAAAATCCCCCAATTAAAATGCTAAAAGATGAAATAAAAATCACTGCTGGCATAATCACATTTTCTTTTATATTCGAAAAACTCAGTACAATGGATAACACCAATAACATCACAAGTGATAATATCATCGAAATTCCAATTCCTTTTAACATGAGAAGAAATTTATTCACTCCTTCATTTTGATTCAATTCTTCCATATTTCCCTCCAAAATAAAAAAATCTTCTTAGAAAATTATACTTCCAAAAAGATTTTTTATTCCTATTATTTTTAACTTTCATTATCCTGACTTTCACTTGTCCCTGGATTTTCTAAATTTTCAGCTTTCTTCACACTTATCAAATTATTTTCTTTCAAATAATTTTCCAAATCAAGTTCTTGCTCATTATACTCTAAATAATACTTCGTAACACCTGCTCTTGTTTTTGCATAAATTTTAGAACAAGCACATGGAATAATCAAATGTTTTACTTCTGCATCAAAAATACCATATAATCCATTCAAATTCACAACAATTCCTTTGATTCCTACACTCTCTGGAATCGTTAACACACTATCATAATCCGTCAAATTTGTTGTTGTATTTTTTGATGTGGTATTTGATAATTGATTATCAACTTGATTCGTAGTATTAGAACTCTCCTCATTCTCTTCCTCGTCATCATCTGTTGTTGTAACTGTTTTGGTATAGCCTAATGAATCATAAACACATTTTAATCGTTCATTTCCATCTTTATCAATAATTCCCACTTTTCCATTATGATTAACAGGGATACAATCTTCAAATAATAAACTAAAATTTCGAATGTTTTCATTTTCAAACTCCTCATGGTTTTCCAATCCAATCGAATCATACTCTGCATAAACAACTGTCTCACCTGCACGATTAATGACACCATATTTCTCGTTTTTATCCACCAAATATAATTTATTCACTTCATCCAAACTTGTAATATTGTCATATTCTGTCGGCTTAATAATTGTGTTTCCCTCTTTATCTACAATGCCTACTGAATTCTCCGCTGTAACAAAAAACTCTTCTGTATTTTGACGATACACAATTTTGTCATACTTCAAACTGATGATCTCTTTTCCATCCTGCAAAGAAATCACACCATACATTTGTCCATCACCTACAACCAACATATCATTTGCTATTGCTGTCAAATTTTCGTATAAATTACTTACTTCAGAATACCCACTATTCGTAGCCAGTTTCAGAATTGGCTCAGCAATTTGCGGCAATGAATTGACCTTAATACGATTTAATTGCCCATTATATTGAGTTGTAACCAACTGCACACTAAAAATTTTTGCTAACTCCATAAAAGACACATATAACTCATCATTCACATACTGAATTGGCTCTGTAATTGTAAAAATTTCCTCTGTTTCATTTTTGGAATCAACCACAATATTCAAAATCTTCTCACCAGTTTCTTCATCGGTAAGCAATAACTCTTTGGAAATAGTCTGATTACTTAAATTAGGTGATGTTTCTTCTTCCCTTGTGTCATCTTTTTCATTTAAAATATATTTTGTAATTGTATTTGAATTAGCATTCATTGAGATAATCTCATATGGTGTTCTCAAATAGCAACTTTCCACATCTTCTGTATACTTTTTATATTCCCCTTTTTGATATGAATATCCTAACATCTCAGCCAATTCTTTAACATTCATAAAATATGTCCCCTCTTCGGACTCAAGTAATAATGTAGATGACATAGAAACTTCCTTACCATCCACAAACATTTTCAATTTTTCCTCTTCTTTTTTTTGCATATAAAAAATAAGACCCACCAAAATTACTACAATTACCGCACAAATCATGAGTACCATCAAAACGTTCTTTTTATTCTTATTATTCTTTTCCATCTGTTCTACAAATTGATTACTTTCTTCAAAATTCATTCTCTTTCCTCCATTTTCTTAAACTTTTGTATACCCATATTTACAATAAAATTCATCTCTAAATTTCAATAAATTATCATTTTCTATTTCTATTCTAACTCTTTCCATCAATTTCGTCAAGAACCTTAAGTTATGAATCGATAAAAGTTGTACTCCTAAAATTTCTTTGCTATTTATTAAATGCCTAATATACGCTCTTGTAAAGTTTTGGCAAGCATAACAATCACATTCAGAATCAATGGGAGAAAAATCTTTTTCGTAACTAGCATTTCTGACAACTACTTTCCCATGTGAAGTCATTGCTGTTCCGTGTCTTGCAATACGGGTTGGCAAAACACAGTCTCCCATATCAATTCCGGCTAAAACTGCTTCAATCAAATAATCAGGAGAACCAATTCCCATCATATATCTTGGTTTATTTTCTGGCATTTTGGGAGCTATATAACGTAAAATTCTTAAATATTCTTCTTTTGGTTCACCAATGGCAATTCCCCCAATCGCATAACCTGGTAAATCTAATTCCACTAATCTTTCTAAACATTCATCTCTTAAATCTTCAAAATATCCACCTTGGATAATACCAAATAAACCTTGTTTTTCTATATTTTTATGAGCCTCTTTGCAACGTGTTTCCCATCTTATCGTTCGTTCCATCGATTTTTTAGTATACTCATAAGTTACGCCATATGGACAACATTCATCAAAAGCCATCATAATATCGGAGCCGAAGTGCTTCTTGAATTTCGACCGAAATTTCTGGACTGATAAATTTTTTGCTCCCATCTAAATGAGAACGAAAATCAACTCCCTCTTCACGAATTTTTCGTAAATCACCTAAACTAAACACTTGAAATCCACCACTATCAGTTAAAATTGGCCTGTCCCAATGCATAAATTCGTGTAATCCTCCAGCTTGTTTGATTATTTCATGTCCTGGACGCAAAAATAAGTGGTATGTATTACTTAATATAATTTGTGCTTTCACATCCTCTTTCAACTGTTTGGGATTGACCCCTTTAACTGTTGCTTGTGTTCCCACAGGCATAAAAATCGGTGTTTGTATATCACCATGAGGTGTATGAATAACCCCTCTTCTAGCTCCCGAATTTTGATCTACATGAAGTAGTTCATAAGTAATTGCTTGCATAATTTACTCCTTTTATTTTACTTCTCCCATATGTTTCTAGTATGTTGCTTTATTTCAAAACTTTCACTATTTTGGTTAACCTTCCCCTTTGGAACCCCTTTAACTTTTATCCTTTCTTCAAAACATGCCTTCTGTTTTTGCCATTCTTCAAGAAATTTTATTTTAGCAAGTGCCATATTTTGTGCACTTAAAGCATATTTTTCTTCCAACTCTTTTTGACTCAATCGGCATTTTCTAAAACTCTGTACATAATCTTTTATCACACGTTCAATTCCATTCCAGCCACCTTCATACAAAATTGCTGTTCTTAGTTCTTGTGCATCAAATTGAAAAGTATTTTTCTTCTTTGCATTAAACATTTTGATTTTTCCATTTTTATAAATCCCAATTCCTGGATTAGTTGGATCTAAAACCAATGTTGCATTATCTGCTAAAACATCCACTAATGTTACCATATGTCTTCTAGTCTTCGTTTCCTGTTCCATATTACTTTGTTCTTTTTCTGTCACTTGCTCAGTTAATTCATCGTTAATATAGTTTCGTTTAATATCAGCTGCTTCATAATTTTCATAGCCATTCGTAATAACACTCATAATACGTGCATTATAATTGTTATCAATTGCATTCAACTTTTTGGCTACATCACTTGCCATATTGCGACACACACCATAGCCCTCCAAAGTCGCCAAATCCAATTCCCAAAAACCACACACATCCTCTTGTGGATTTCCATATCCTTGAATATTCTCCCACATATCATACATGACTTTCATAAAAATTTCAATATCTTCTAATCCAATTTTTCTTACTTCCTCAGCATACTGTGAAATTTTTTGACCATACTTTTCTATTTCATCCTCATAGATAATTGCATTCTTCTCGATTTCACCCAAAGTAGCATGCGATTGATACGAAATATTTCCAGCTGTCATAATCGTTATCCCAAAAGCAAGTCTTACGGCAAACTTTCTAAGTTCTTTCTTAATTATCTGTTGCATCCACCACATTTTGGCTTTGCAGTTTCCTCTATATTCTTTGATTTCAGAATACATCGCAAATGTTAAAATTTTCTTATATTCTCTTTCCCCATATTTTCTAAAAATATCTTCAAATCTACCCTCTTCTTTTAAATTTTCAATTTCCTCCAACTTCTCTTTTCGATTCATCATTTCTCCTAAAAATTTTATAAAATCATCATTGCATCTCCAAAGCTGAAAAAGTGATATTTTTCTTTGACTGCTTCTTCATATGCTTTCATCACAAAATCTTTGCCTGCCAAGCTTGAGACTAACATAATCAGCGTTGATTCTGGCAAATGAAAATTGGTAATTAATTGGTCAATGCATTTGAATTGATAACCTGGATAAATAAAAATGCTGGTATCGCCTTCTGTTTCTTTCACAAAGCCATTCTCATCTGCTACAGATTCTAAAACACGACAAGATGTGGTTCCAACACTAATGATTTTATGTCCACTTTTTTTTGTTTCGTTGATTACATCAGCATCCTCTTTTTTGATGTAATAATGTTCAGAATGCATGGTATGTTCTTCCACATTTTCCACTTTGACAGGACGAAATGTTCCAATTCCAACATGTAACGTTACTTTGGCAATTTTTACACCCTTTTTCTTGATTTCCTCTAATAATTCTTCTGTAAAATGTAAACCAGCTGTTGGTGCAGCACTGGAACCTTCATATTTCGCATACACGGTTTGATATTTGTCATTTTCTTTTAGGCTTTCTTTAATATATGGTGGCAATGGCATCAAACCAATTTGGTCTAAAATTTCGTTGAAAATGCCTTGATATTCAAACTTTACTTTTCGATTTCCCCCTGCTAATACTTCCAGAATTTCTGCTTTTAATAACCCATTTCCAAAGGTTACTTTGGTTCCTGGTTTTAACTTATTGCCTGGACGAACCATGGTTTCCCATTCATCATTTTGCAAATTTTTTAACAATAAAAATTCGACATTAGCACCTGTAGCTTTTTTGCCATATAATCTAGCTGGAAGAACTTTGGTATTATTAATAACAAGGCAATCACCTGGATTGAGATAATCGATTACCTGTTTAAACACAGTATGTTTCATTTTTTGGGTAGTTCTATCCATGACTAAAAGACGTGCCTCGTCACGTTTATCGTAAGGATGTTGGGCAATCAGTTCTTCTGGTAAGTCATAGTTGAATTCGGATACTTTCATTTTGGACTTCCTTTCTTTGTTTGGCTTTTATTTTAGTTTGCCATGATACATATCTTTAAAAATTCCTTCTTTTTGAATTAATTCATCGTATTTCCCATCTTGTTCGATTTTTCCTTTATTTAACACAAGGATTCGATTACAATTTTTCAAAGTGGTTAATCTGTGAGCAATGGAAATAATGGTCGTGTCATTTTCTTTTTGCAATTTTTCAATTTCTGTTTGAATATATCTTTCAGAAGTATTATCTAAAGCGGAAGTTGCTTCATCTAGAATTAATATTTTGGGTTGTCTTAAAAAAATTCTAGCAATTGCAATTCTTTGTCTTTGACCTCCTGATAAATTATTGCCACCTTCTGATAGCATGGCATTAAATTTGTCTGGAAGTCCATTAATATAATCATAAATATAAGCTTTTTGGGCTGCCTCTTCTACTTCTTCTTGTGTTACTTTTCGTTCTAATCCATAGCAAATATTTTCATAAATCGTTCCTGCAATCAAAAACGGAGATTGTGGTACCAGTGCTATGATTTGTGAAATCTCTTTTCTGGTCAAAGAATCCACATTTTTCGAATCTAAAATAATTTCTCCTTCTCCTTTTTCTAATTTACAAATTGATTTAATCAAAGAAGATTTCCCACAGCCACTTGGTCCTGCAATTCCTAGAAACATGCCTTTTTCTAATTCCAAATCAAAGTTTTGTAAAACTATTTTTTCTTTGTCTTCTTGGTAGTAGAAATTCAAATTTTCTATTTTTAAAATTGGTGCAATTCTCTTTTCTGTTTTTGGTGCGCTTAAAAGTTGATACGAGAAATCATTTGGAATTTCCACCATTTGAAAGAAATCTGTTGCTAAAACAGTGCATTCTGACAGTTCGTCAAAAATTCTATGTAATTCTTCTAATGGCTTTATGAGTTGGTTAAAGCACAAATAAGCAGTCAATACACTTCCCACAGAAATGATACTTTTGGTTGCTAAATAGGTCGATATTCCAATAATTAATACGGTAAAAAAAGCTTGATTAATAAATTTTAAACAATCATATCCTGCCATTGCTTTATGATGTTTCATTTCCTTTTTTCTTAAAAATTCAGATTTTTCATTAAATCGATTGGTTTCAAAGTCAACACTATCACTAATTCTTATGACTTCAATTCCATTGATTAATTCTACAATCGTACCATCCATTTGTGATTTACTTTCCAATAATTCAACTCGGATTCCTTTTTGACTGCTAATTTGTTTAAATACAATCAAAATTCCAATCGGAATGACTAGCATCATTGGTAAAGCAAGTACAACTGGTAATGTTATAAAAATGGTTATAATCGCAGCAATACTATTAAAAATAGCTGGCGCAAAATCCATAAATAATAACTTTTCTAGTTTGACAGTTCCTTCTAAACATCGATTCATTTTACCATGAATATTTCCTGTCATGTTTTCTCTAAAATAAGAAAGTGGCGCCATCAATAGCGATTTTATCACCATGCCTCTTGCACGCTTTTCGGTTCTGGTTGCGGTATCTTCTACCATTACTCTTCTGACAATTTTTATAATTTCATTCACAACATTAACAATTAATATTAAAATCAAAAATGGAACCACTTTTGAAAAAGCAACTTCATTTTGCACTAAAATGTCATCCGTTAACCAGCCAATTGCTTTGGGGGTCACTTGGGTTAATCCTGCTGAAAGAATCATGATAAAAATAATCAATATAAATGTTAATTTTTGTTTTTGTTCTAATAATTGATATAATTTTTTCAAAATTGATTTTAAGGTTTGTTTCTTTCCCATATTTTCCTCCTGTCGCTATTTTATCACATTTTTTCCAAAATGTAAACCAAAAATTATGTAAATGAGAAAAATAGTTTATTTACCTTTTCTTCTAATTCTTCCAGACTAATGTTTTCATGATTTTCAATCACATAATCAGCATTTTCTCGATAAAATTGGTTGGACTTTTGAATTTCTAATCGTGCTTTGGCAACTTCTTCTGAAATCTTGTCTCGCTTGCAAATTCGTTTTATTTTTAATTCTATTGGTGCTTCGATTGCAATGGTTATATCACAAAGCTTATCTAAACCTGCTTCAAATAATAATGGTGCATCAATCACAAGGATTTTTATTCCTGGCAAAATAGAATGAATTTCTGTTTCAATTTGAGGAATTAAATGGCGAAATGTAATACAATTTAACGTTTCTAAACAATGGTTATCGTGATAAATTAAATTCGCTAGCTTAGCTCGATTTAATGTGCCATTTTCCAGCAGGATATTTTCATTTTCAAAAGCTTTTTGAATCTCAGAAAAATATTCTGTTCCTGGCTTATTTAGAGCTTTTGCCATTTGGTCTGCGTTCATTATTTTGGTATCTTTTCTTTGGTTTAAAATTTCACTGATGGTGGTTTTTCCTGAACCAGAAGAACCTGTTATTCCAATTACTTTCATACTTTTCTCCTAAATTTTGATTAATAAAATACTAATAACAATCAAAATAGCTGCTATGATTTTTCGTGGTAAATTGTCTCGTTCTTTTAAGAATAGATAGCCAACGATTACATTTAAAATAACCGATAAACTACAAATTGGTGCCACAATACTTACCTTTTGCAATTGATATGCCCTTAGTTGTGCTATAATCGATAAACTCCACGTAATTCCTGTTATCAATAATACTTTTTTATTGGCAATTTTGAGTTCCTTTTTCATTTCTGAAATTTTTATTTTTTCTGTTAGTGCAATTAAAATGGCTGGAATCCCTAAAGTCATTGCTACATAAAATGGCAAATTGAAATGTTTTGAAAGGTTGACATCTAAAAACATGGCTATCGTAAAAGATAGATTCGCTAATACGCCAAGTCCAATATAACGATTCATTTTGAATTCACCTTTTTTATAAAAAATAAAAATATTACTAAGAATAATTAACATCGCTCCTAAAAATTTATGGAAGATAAATTCTTCATTTAAAAATAAAAATCCTGCTAATGTTAAGAACGTAGTTGATAATTGTTTTAGTATGCTAAAAGTAGAAGCTTCTATGCCACTTCTTACGGTTGTATTGACTCTATCTGTTATCGCATAAAAAATGATGGATAATCCTAAAAAAAACCAAACTTCAAAATTCGTTGGAAAAGTTAAATCAAAAAATGGGCAAATCAACAATGCTGTTATGACACCTATTACTTCCAAAATTACAGTTAAAGCACCAGCATTTTTTAGGTTTTTGGTAGCTATTTTGTAGAATTGTGTAAAAATTGTAGATAGGATAATATATAAAATTACATATAAAATCCAATGATTTAGTAGATTCATAATTCTCTCCTTTTTACAATTTCTTAATCGCACTGGTTGCCAAAAAGTCGCAACGATTATTTAGCTCGTTATCACTATGACCTTTTACTTTGATAAAGGTGGTTTTGTGTTTTTTCGTTAAAGCATATAATTCTTCCCACAATTCTCGATTTTTCACAGGTTCTTTGCTAGCTGTTTTCCAGTTATTTTTTTGCCAATTATAAATCCAACCTTGCTTAAAGGCATTTACAACATAAGCACTATCACTATAAATTTCTACTTCACATTCAAATTTTAGTAATTTGAGTGCTTCTAAAACAGCCGTTATTTCCATGATATTATTGGTGGTATCTTTTTGTGCTCCTGAAATTTCTTTTTTGGTTTCATCGCATATTAAAACGGCTCCCCAGCCACCTGGTCCTGGATTACCTGAGCAAGCACCATCGGTATAGATTGTTACTTTTTTCATAAAACTCTTTCCTTTTTTTTGTCTTTGTGATATTATATCAGTAAATAACAAAGATGACAAGATACGTAATCAATTTTTTGTAAATTAAGAACAAAAACTTACAATAACAAAGGAGGTTTTTATGAGTGGAATTCTAGCAATTATATCAGAATATAATCCTTTTCACAATGGCCATTTAAGACATTTGACCTTTTCCAAACAATTAACCAAAGCAGATTTTTCAATTGCTGTTATTTCTGGCAATTTTGTCCAACGAGGCGATGTTTCAATTATTGATAAATGGACCAAAGCAGAAATGGCACTTCACGCTGGCTTTGATATTGTCCTCGAATTACCCACTATTTATGCCATTTCTAGTGCCGAAAATTTCGCTGAAGGTGCTATCAAAATGCTCCATAGTTTAGGTATTGTAGACTATTTATCCTTTGGTAGTGAACTGGGTGAAATTGAGCCTTTGGATGATTTAGCTACACTTTTGCATAAAGAGCCAAAAGAATTATCTGCCCTTATTCATCAACACCTAAAAACTGGTGTTTCTTATCCACATGCTCGTGAAACCGCTCTTATGCAATTCCTTGGCGAAAATCCGATTTATAAACAAGCCCTTAGTCATCCCAATAATATTTTAGGAATTGAATATTTAAAAGCACTCAAAAAATACAAATCTAAAATCAAGCCAATCACCATTAAAAGAGAATATAGTGACCACAATTCCACTACCATAAAGAAAGGAATCGCAAGCAGTACAGCCATTCGTCATCTATTGCAAAAAAAGAAAAACATTCATACTGTTGTTCCCTTCGAAACCTATGAACTTCTCGAAAAACAAATTCAAGATGGAAAAATGATTCCTCATTTAGCCATTTTTGAAAAAGAAATTATTTATACCCTGCGCCGTATGACACTTCCAGAAATTGCCAGTTTGCCAGATGTTTCAGAAGGTTTGGAAAACAAAATCAAACTAGCTGCCAATCATTGCAACCATTTAACCGATTTAATACAAAATATCAAATCCAAACGTTTCACAGCAACACGTATCCAACGCATTCTTCTTTATGCCCTTTTGAATATTTCGCAAAAAGACATGAATATCGCAAAAAGAACTTTTCCTTACATTCGTGTTCTTGGTTTTAACAAACATGGCAAAAAAATTATTTCAGCTATGGCCAAACAAAATCCCAAAACACACATTATTATTTCTGTCAAAAAATTTATGGACAACAACCTAGATCGACATTTAACCAATCTGCTATCAAAAGATATTTTTGCGACTAATGTTTATACTTTAGGATATCAAAATGAGCCTGTTGCTAATTTGGATTATACCCATAAAATTATAGAAATTTAAGGAGCCTCCCCTCCTTTTTTTCATACCAAAAAACGGAAATAATTTTTAATTATCCCCGTTTAAACCTCTACCTTTTATTATATCATATTTTCGCCATTTTGTCAACTTGACTTTTCTTAAAAAATGTGCTCTTAGTTGATTTTACTGGTATTTTTTCATTTCTTCTATTGGCTCTTTTGTTATTTGTTCACTTTTTCTCTCAACTTTATTTTTAGTTTTCCACAATAAAAAGAGGAGAATTTTTTTAATTCTCCCCCCTACAAATTTTTTATTTTTAAAACGTCTCAATTGTAATCTTAGAACCATAATGCCCTTTAGAAATTGTATCATAAGTCGCAGAATTGGCTGGTACTTGGACGATTAAGTTATTGGTTATTTCATCAAAAATACCGATATTATAGCTAGAATTGGCTATATCACTACTATTAATTCTAATTGTTCCACTAAGACTTGTACATCCTTTAAATGTATATCTCATATTTGTCACTGAATTTGGAATTATTGGGGCTTCTCTTAAACTTGTACATCCTCGAAATGTACCTTCCATACTTGTCACTGAATTTAGAATTATTGGGACTTCGCTTAAATTCGTACATCCTGAAAATGTACCTTCCATACTTGTCACTGAATTTGGAATTATTGGGGCTTGGCTTAAATTCGTACATCCTGAAAATGTACCTTCCATACTTGTCACTGAATTTGGGATTATTGGGACTTGGCTTAAATTCGTACATCCTGAAAATGTATAGCTCATATCTGTCACTGAATTTGGGATTATTGGAGCTTCGCTTAAACTTGTACATCCTATAAATGTACCTTCCATACTTGTCACTGAATTTGGGACTTCTGGTGCTTTTGTTATCTGACTACACCCATCAAATGTATAAAGCAAACTGCTTACTGGTTTAAACTCTTCATCTTCCGCTGTTTTTATATACTTTGGTATCACAATATTATCAAAATCCGAACCTAAATATGCAGTATCATAGTATGGGCCCTGACTTGTATATCCCTCATTACACAAAGCATACCCCCTATACTGACCATTTTCCCATTCAGCACCTTGATAAATCCACAAATCCATATTTATTGCCTCTCCATGTACACCAATTCCTAATGTATTACTCTTTTGTTGCTCTGGATGTCTATATTTCTCTGGATTTGCATTTGCCTCCTCTAAGAGCTCATCATCTTCACTTATTTCTCCCCATTGAATAGAGCCATCCTCCTGAAGTGTGCCTTTAAGAATTGCTTTTCCTGTTGTATCCTTCCCTTCATAAACCTTTACGTTATCCCCTGTAGCTTTTACATAATAATCACCTGTCACCTTCCCTGGTTCTAACTTTCCTTGTATATACTCCTTTGGATTTGAGTTTTCTGTTCCTTCAACATACTTTCCTTCGAAATAGTCGGCTTTGTAGTCTGCCAATAATAATTCCACTTGTTCCTTGGCAGTAGCTTTTTTGGTTTGGTCAGTTGCATTAGATGCTTTGCCTAGTATTCCATCGCTTCCTGCCATCAAACTAAAACTCACTCCTGCTAAGATTAATAGCACAATAATGGTGATAACTAACGCAATGAGCGTTATGCCTCTATTTGACCTTATTAGAGGCCTCTCCTTTGATTTTTTCATAATTTTCTCCTTTTTCTCTATTTTCTTCATACTATGTGTTTTTATGCCCTTCTGAGGTGTTCTGGGGCATTTTTTGATATGTTTGTGTGAAAATGAATGATTTTTCATTCAAAAACAACCTGTGTAGGGATGGCGGACCGAGGTCCGACCTCTACAGTGGTTGTTTTTTGGGTTATTTTTGAATAGAAAAATTGCGTGGATGTTTTTGATAATTTTTGATGGAGCAATTGCGTTGGAGATTGGGTCGACGTGGAAGTCGACCCCTACATTATGTCTTGTAAAATTACATGTGTGTGTGTGTGTGTACAGCGACAAGGCTTTCAGCCCCTTGGGTAAATTTCGTTTTCATCTTTTGTTTTCCTTTCTTAATCTATTCAGTAATACTTTTCTTGTTTTCACTTATTGCTTATCGTTTTTTATTTCTAATATCCTGGCTTTTCCAATAAATGGAACATATTTTTCTTATATTCCTCCACTCCTGGTTGGTTAAATGGATTCACCCCAAGTAAATAGCCAGACATAGCAACTGCCTTTTCGAAGAAATAAATTAATTCTCCTATATTTTCTTCATCTAATCGTTCAATTTCAATTAATAAATTTGGTACATTTCCATTCACATGTGCTTGAATCGTCCCTTCCATAGCTTTGCTATTGATATACCCTAGTTCTTTTCCTGCCAAATAATTTAAACCATCTAAGTTTTGTTCATCTGGTTGAACACTGATTTCAGATGAATTTTGGGCAACTTTCAAAACAGTCTCCATTAAATTTCTTTCTCCATCTTGGATGTATTGTCCCATAGAATGTAAATCTGTTGTTAAATCAACGCCTGCTGGAAAAATTCCTTTTTTGTCTTTGCCCTCACTTTCTCCATACAGTTGTTTCCACCATTCTGTAAAATAATGCAATTTAGGTTCATAATTAGCTAAAATTTCAATCGTTTTTCCAGATTTATACAATAGATTGCGAATCAAAGCATATTTGTAACAATCATTATATTTGATTTCTGGATCATTGTATTTATCTTGGGCAAGTTTAGCTCCCAGCATTAGTTGTTCAATATCAATTCCAGCTACTGCAATCGGCAATAATCCAACAGCTGTTAAAACTGAAAATCTCCCACCAACATTGTCTGGAATAACAAATGCTTCATACTTTTCTTTATCAGCCAATGTTTTCAAAGCACCTTTTTCTTTATCTGTTGTAACATAAATTCTTTTTTGTGCTTCCTTGGTACCATATTTGGTCTCCAAAACTTCTCTAAAAATACGAAATGCAATTGCTGGTTCAGTTGTCGTTCCCGATTTTGAAATCACATTAACAGAAATGTTTTTATCAGCAATCAAATCTAATAAATCATTCATATAAACTGGACTAATATTATTTCCCACATATATAATTTGTGGTGTTTTTCTTTTTGTTTTCGTTTGCAAGTTGTAAAAAGAATTAGTCATTGTATCAATCACAGCTCTTGCACCGAGATAAGAACCACCAATTCCAATCACAATCAAAACATCAGAATCTTTTTGGATTTTGGTTGCCGCTTTTTTGATTCTTTCAAATTCTGCTTTATCAAAATTAGTTGGTAATTCTACCCATCCCAAAAAAGCATCTTTTTTGCTTACATTTTGGTTGATATGATTGTGAATTCTTGCAATTTCCTGACTGTATTCTTGAAACACTTTTTCATTTATGCTAGAATTTTCAAAATTAAATTTAATCATTGTAACCTCCTTTATTTTTATTTTGTTATTTTAGTTATATCATAAAAATAATTTTCTGTCTAACTTTTTTCAAAATTTCACAAAATGAACACAATTAACATATATAATATATCATATTAAAAACACAAAAGGAGGATTTTATGTGTGGTATAGTTGGATATATAGGAAATAAAAAAGCCAAATCCATTTTAATCGATGGCCTTACAAAATTAGAATACAGAGGTTACGATTCAGCTGGGCTTACGATTATGGAAAATGAAAATTTTAAAACACTAAAAAATAAAGGAAGAGTAAAAGAATTATCTGAATTAGTCAATCAAGAATCTTTAACAGGAACCATTGGAATTGCTCATACTCGTTGGGCTACACATGGTAAACCTTCATCTGAAAATTCACATCCCCATAATGATAATTCAAATACATTTTCTGTTGTACATAATGGAATTGTTGAAAATCACATTGAACTAAAAAACTTTTTGAAAGATCATGATTATCACTTTTTATCAGAAACCGATACTGAAGTAATTCCCAATTTAATTCATTATTATTTTGCACAAGAAGAAAATGAGACAAAAGAAGCCTTTTTAAAGGCTGTTCATCAAACATGTCATCACTTAAAAGGAAGTTTTGCAATAGGCGTTCTTTCAACACACTTCCCTGACATCATGATTGTGGTTCGAAAAGATAGTCCTCTTGTCATTGGTAAAGGAGATGGAGAAAACTTTATCAGTTCTGACATTCCAGCTTATCTAGCCTTTACTAGAAACTTTTATCTTTTAAAAGACAACGAATTTGCTATTTTATCAAAAGAAAATATTGCATTTTATGATGATAACTTACATCCACTCACCAAAGAGAGCAAAAAGATTGAATGGAACGCCACTTCTGCCGAGAAAAATGGCTATGAAGATTTTATGTTAAAAGAAATTTACGAACAACCAACGGCCATTCGCGAAACCATTGGTTCTCATTTAATGGCTGGTCAATCTTGCCGATTTGATGAATTACCTTTCACAAAAGATTTTTTAAATTCCATTCAAAAAATCTATATTGTAGCTTGTGGAACTGCAATGCATGCTGGATTAACTGCAAAAACCATGTTAGAAAATATTTGTGAAATTCCAACAGAAGTAGATATTGCTTCAGAATTTAGGTATCGCAAACCTCTCATCAATAAGAATACCTTATGCATTTTCATTTCTCAATCTGGAGAAACTGCTGACACACTTGCTGCCTTAAAATTAGCCAAATCAAAAGGAGCCACAACACTCGCTATCTCAAATGTGGAAGGCAGTTCAATTACACGAGAAGCTGACTTTGTAACCTATACACATGCTGGACCAGAAATCGCTGTTGCCTCAACAAAAGCTTACACTTCTCAAATTACTTTGTTAGCAATTATGGTGCTTTATTTTGCAGAAATTCTAGAAAAAAATACTTCTACTTTACAAGATATCAAAAATTCGATTTTAGAATTACCAACCAAAGCTGAACAACTTTTGAGTAATCTGACAGAAATCAAAAATTTTGCAAAGGAAGTGTATCAAAATAAAGATGTCTTTTTCCTTGGCAGAGGACTTGATTACAATACAGCAGCAGAAAGTTCATTAAAACTAAAGGAAATTTCCTACATTCATTCTGAGGCTTTTTTCAGTGGAGAACTAAAGCATGGTCCAATCGCATTGATCGAAAACGATACGCTTGTAGTTTCCATTTTAACAGTTCCTGATTTGATTGAAAAATCAATTAGTAACATTCAAGAAGTCATCACTCGTGGTGCTAAAACACTTATCATTACAGACAAAAATGTGGAAAATACCAATTTTACCAAAATTATAAAAATACCAGAAACCAATCATTTCTTATCACCAATTTTATCGATTATACCACTTCAACTATTTGCTTATTATATTACAAAACAAAAAGGCTTAGATGTCGATAAACCAAGAAATTTGGCGAAATCTGTAACAGTTGAATAAAAAACAACCCTGTATATGTAAATAGGAGGAAGAAATATGGAAAGTTAGATAACATTTGCTAGAAACTATTACGAAACAGTTATTTTCCCAGAGCAACTGACAAAAAAAGTTAAAAAATGCCTAGAAACAGAAATAGAGCGGGCATTAAAAGAAGAAACTGTTAGGTGTTTTTGTAATTATGATTCCTCAACAGTGAGTTGTTGCCTTCGTCTGTTCGAAGATAGATATGAGGAGATAGAAGAGTTTTACGATGACTTTCGCTCTGTCGAAACGTTTCACAGAGCCCAAGAAATTCATGATTGGTTAAGTAAATTCGACTGGAAAATAACTTTTCCAATCGAAGAATCAGACGAACATGGAAATCCACTATTAGTAGGAGTTGAGTTAGTAGCAGAAACTCCTATCGAGTCTATAGCTCCTATCGAATCTATAAAAAAAAGGGGGGAATGGAAATAAGTAAGGGGGAAGCTGTCCAAATGGGCAGTTTTTTCCTGTTTCAGATTTTATTCATTAGGCCACTTCAATTGTTTTCTTTATGTTATAGACTTAGATATCGATAAACCAAGAAATTTGGCAAAATCTGTGACGGTTGAATCGTAAAACAATTGACAATTACCTAAATATATTATAAAATAATATTGTACAAAATCATAGAAGTCTAGAAAAGGAGGAAAAAAACATGTGGTCTCCAATTGATGAGTATTTTAGTCAAGTCGGTCATAGTTCTTTTTCACCATTAAAAACACGGAAGTTATCTACTGGCGATCTTACTGGCGTGCAATCCAAACATAGTGAAGTATTTTACATTCATGTTTGGGAGCCAGAACAAAAAAAACATGTTCCCAAACTTGTAGATCGGGATTCGAATGAAGTCATTTGGGATTCAGTACAAGGAAAATATGTTCCCAAAACTGAAATTGATTCGCCTTAATTCCTTAATCAGGTGCTTTTGTATTATTATATGGCACCTGATTTTTTATTACGAATTCTACAACATAATGAAAAATAATAATAAACAAAATCTCAATTAAAACAAGCGAAGTGTATTATTCCGTCATCGGAACAATACACTTTTTTACGTATTTATGAAATCAATTTCTCAATCTGTTCTTGAATTTCCTTAATACGATGATTCATCTGAATCACATCCAAGTCATTTGTATTAATATCCTCTTTTACCACATTTTCAATATCTTCAATTTGCTCTTTCAAATTTTCGATTCTTTCCAAAACATCTAATCTTAAGAATACTTGATCATAATTTACAATTTTCTCTTCTCTTTCTAGCAATTCAGGTGTTTCACTCAATTCATATGACTCTCCAAAACTTGGAATTGTAACTGGAATTTTAGCCGTTTCTTCTATTTTCTGTTTCAGAACTTCTTGTCCTTCAATTTCACCATGCACCAAGAAAATATGTTTTGGTTTATGAATAAAAGAATATACAAAATTTAATAACCATTCTTGGTCTGCATGACCAGAATACCCTTCTATATATTCAATTCTAGCATTTACTGCAATTTCTTCTCCCAGTATTTTAACCTTTTTAGCCCCCTCTACGATACTTCTTCCTAAAGTACCTGGAGCTTGATATCCCACAAACAAAATCGTATTCTTTGCATCCCATAAATTATGTTTCAAATGATGCTTGATTCTTCCTACTTCACACATTCCACTTGCTGACAAAATAATAGCTGGTTCATCGCTAGCATTTAATGCTTTGGATTCCTCTGCTGTTTTGGTAAATTGTAAACCTGGAAAATCCAGTGGATTATCTCCTGATTTGATTTTTTCCTTGATTTCATCCTCAAATAAATCCATATTTTTCTTGAAAATTTCAGTTGCTGAGATAGCAAGAGGACTATCTACATAAACTGGAATATTCATCAGTGTTTGGTATTTTTTAAAAAATTCCTCATCTTGTCCATATTCATCCTTTAATTTGTCGATTTCATATAAAATCTCTTGGGTTCTCCCTACTGCAAAAGAAGGGATAACAACGGTTCCACCTTTGTCTAATGTACTGGATACAATGTCCAAAAATAACCTAGCTTTTTCGTCATTTCTGATATGAAGTCGATTTCCATAAGTAGATTCCATGATTAAATAATCTGCACTTTCTATCATTGTTGGAGAATCCAGTAATGGTAAGTCATTATTGCCTAAATCTCCTGTAAATACAGCTTTTGTCGTTTTACCATTCTCTTTTACCCACACTTCAATAACGCTAGACCCTAACATGTGGCCAGCATCATTAAAACGAACACTTATGTTTTCATCAATTTCTATAATTTCGTCATATTTGACAGGTACAAAATATGGCAAGCATTCATATGCCTCCTCTGCTGTATACAACGGTGGTAATTCTTCTTTTCCTTCTCTTTTTCGCTTTTTATTTTGCCACTCAATTTCTACTTCTTGAATATGACCACTATCTGGTAACATAATTTCACACAAATCACAAGTTGCTTTATGTGCATAAATTGGATTCGCATACCCTTCTTTACAAAGCTTTGGAATGCGACCTGCATGATCAATGTGAGCATGTGTCAGCAACATAAAATCAATGCTTTGGATATCAAATAAAAAAGGATCTGAATTTTCCAATTCTTGTGTCACTTTCCCCTGATACATGCCACAATCCACCAAAAATTTTTTACCGAGACGTTTCTACTAAAAAATTGGATCCTGTAACTGTTTGTGCAGCACCTAAAAATGTTATTTTCATACTATTCCTCCTTAATGAAATATATTTATCTTTTTCTTTTTTCGAATGATAATATCTTTTTTATTACCTTTCCATTTTATTTTTGTTTGTTTTTCAAAAACTTCTTTATCATAAACTTTGATAAAAAGATAATCTCTTTCCATTTCTAAATAAATCTTAATTTGTTCCAAATCAATGATTCTGGTATCCAATATATATTGAAAAACCTGAAAATTCGTTTCAATATCCATACTGATAATCTTCAAAATCCCCAATTTACAAGCCTTTGTAACCACCAATTTTAATGCATGTTGAAAAGGCTTGCTAAGCTCTGGACAATTCTTGATAAGTTCACCTTCTCCAAAGTTTAAATTTTGAAAAAGTCTTAGTTGATAAAAAATCTTCAAAATTTCTTCTCGTAAAGAAATATCTTTTATCTTTTTTTCAATTATTTTCAAAAAATTCTTTTGTAAATCAATTAAGGCTTTTCGCATTTCCGTTTCTTCCACATTTTTCGAAACACAATCCAATACATTACAAAATGCAAAATAATACTCCTCATTTCCTGTTATTCGTTGAATGTAATCTTTTAGTTCAGCCAAATAATTCTTTCTACCTTTTGCATCAGTTCGCCATTTATAAAGAAACAACTCTCCTTTAATCATCATAATGTTTTGGTAAATTAGATTAGCCACATAATCCATTTTTTCATTTTCATTAATGTCCCAAGACCAACCATTGAAATTTTTCAAAATTTCTACCGTATTTTGCTTATATCCTTTTACCAACAAATTCTGCAATATTTCCTTAAAAGGAAAATCCTTTTTGACAAAAAAGTACTTAGGCTGAATATCTGCAATTGCTTCCAACATAGCAATTTCAGTTGGATAAGCTAAAATACTTCTTTCTTTTGTATTGGTAAGCGTTTGCACCTTATTTTTGACAAGCAAAGTAGCCTGAGTTGACTCAGGCTCCACAATTTTTATATGGTCACAATAATTTTTTATCGCCTCTAACATAGCATCCAAAAAGACATCTTTGGATATACAATCTACTTTTACACCAGAATAATCTTTATAGGAAATCTCTAGCTTGTAAATCATGCTTAATAACAAACTTTTCGCAATAGAGGAAAACGTTTTTTGCTCTAAAATTTCTTCTAATAAATTATGATAATCTTTTAATTTAGAAAAAAATTTCATTCATTGCTCTCCTCTCTTTAAAAAACTAATATTACCCTTCTCCAGTGGCTTCACCTGCATTAACTGGTTGTGCCATACTTAGCTCTTGTAATCTTTCCATGGTAATTAAGACTTGTCTTGGTTTACTTCCTTCGTATCCTGAAATAATACCTCTTGCCTCCATTTGGTCAATAATTCTACCTGCACGTGCATATCCTACTTTGAATCTTCTTTGAATAAATGAGGTAGAAGCTTGCCCCACTTCAACAACCGTTTTTATGGCGTCTTCTAAGAATGGATCTGTATCATCATCATCGTCAACCTCTTCCATTTCTCTATCTGATTTGTTCGCTTTTTCAATTTCTTCTAAAATATCCTCATTGTAAGTAGCTTCTCCACCATTTGATTTAATAAAATCAACAATTTTTTCTACTTCTTGGTCAGATACAAATGCTCCTTGCACTCTGGTTGGCTTTGAACTTCCTATTGGATAAAATAGCATATCCCCTTTTCCAAGTAATTTTTCAGCTCCTACCATATCCAAAATGGTTCTAGAATCGATTTGAGAAGAAACAGCAAACGCAATTCTAGATGGAATATTGGCTTTAATAATACCTGTAATAACATCAACAGAAGGTCTTTGGGTTGCAATAACCAAATGCATTCCAGCTGCTCTGGCTTTTTGAGCCAATCGACAAATTGAATCTTCTACATCTTTAGCAGCCACCATCATTAAATCAGCAAGCTCGTCTATGATGATAACAATTTGTGGTAATTTTCCTTCTTCCTCACCAGTTGTAGCATTATAGCCCTTCAAATCTCTTACGCCTTTGGTAGCAAATAATTGATAACGATTTTCCATTTCCTGTACCGCCCAAGCAAGTGCACCAGCTGCCTTTTTAGAATCGGTTACAACAGGAATTAACAAATGTGGAATACCGTTATAAACAGAAAGTTCAACAACTTTCGGATCAATCATCACAAGTTTGACTTCACTTGGTTTGGCTTTATAAATCATACTGGTAATCAATGTATTAATACAAACTGATTTTCCAGCACCTGTCGAACCTGCAATTAATACATGGGGCATTTTTCCAACATCTGCAATAACTGGTTCTCCCGAAATATCTTTTCCAAGTGCTACCGATAACTTAGATTCTGCATCTTCAAAAGCTGTAGACTCTATCATATCTCTAAAATGAACCACTTCTTTTTCTTTGTTTGGAATTTCAATTCCAACTGCCTGTTTACCTGGAATTGGAGCCTCAATTCTAATGCTTTCTGCTGCCAAATTCAAAGCTATATCATCTGATAACTTTGCTATTTTGCTAACTCTAACCCCTTCTGCTGGCTTTAATTCATATCTTGTGATCGCTGGTCCAACAGAAACATTTTCCACCTTAGCTGACACACCAAAACTATAGAGTGTTTTCTGAAGCTTGGTTGCTGTATCCGTAAGGGCTTTTTTGCCACCTTTTAAAGCTTTTGGTGTCCCCTGTTTCAATAATTCAACTGGTGGAAATTCATAATTTTCATCTTCAGAAACAATCGCATTATGTTCCAATTGCAAAACTTCTTTTACTTTTTCTTCTTTTTCTTCTGCTTTTTGCACAAATAGATTGCTCTCAATTTCATTTGGATTTAGGATTTCTTTTTCTGGTTCTGGCTCCACTTGAACTACTTTATTTTTCTTACCAAATAAACTAAATTTTGCATCAGCCAATGGTTCTTCTGTAATTTCTTCTTTTTTATTGTTTAAATTTATGGTAATTTGGTCATCATCTATTTCTGGAGTTTCATCATCATCAATGGTATAAAATTCTGTATTGGTGGACTTTTTCTGTTTTCTTGTTTTTACTTTCTGCATTTTTTGATGTTGTGCCATTTCTTCTTTGTTATGTTGTCTTACTTTCGCCATTCTTTCTTCACGACGAGAATCTAGTTCTTCATTTCGTTGCTCTTTTCGTTCTTCCAAAACATCCAATATTTCAATTATAAATTGAGCTGGCTTTAACCCAAATGTGAAAACTAACATAATAATAGCAATACCTGTTGTCATCACAGCTGCACCAAACATACCAAGTAACGAAATAAGTGGATATGCAATTACAGTCCCTATCGTTCCTCCACCAATATTAGCAGTTCCCAATTCATATGCTTTTTCTAAAGCATCACTAAATTTCATATCCATATTTAAATTGCCTTTTGAAACCTGAAAAATCGACATCATTGCTGCAACACAGGATAAAAAAACTAAATATTGACAAATCTTAGAAAATAAATAATCTTTATCATTTTTTACTAAAGAAATCGACAATCCAACCATTCCTATTGGAATAACATATTTAATCATCCCAACAATACCACCTAAAACAGGACTTAAAATCTCACCCACTGTACCTGTTTCTGCATAAATTAAAATCATTAATAATATACCCAATATAAAGCATCCTATTACGGCTAAGTCAATACTACTACTCTTCTTTTTTTGACGTGTCGTACTTGTTTTTTTACGTTTTTTTCCCATTATAACATCCTCCTTATATAAGCCTTTTTTCTTTTTATCATATAATAAAATTCACCATCTGTCAAAGAGATTAATTCAAAAATTATTCTGCAGGAGACTCCTACAGAATAATTCTTTTTCTATTTTAATTCTTTTCGATTATTTTGAATTGTCTCTAAAGCAATTTTTATGGCATCTTCTACACTACTTAAAGTTTCTCCTAATTTTATGATATTATCTTCCATATTACTTAATATACCATCTGCATAATGAATAGCATCTTTGTTATATTCTCGATACATTTCATTAGCTTCTGCAATAATTTCATTTTTCTTATCATATGCCTTTCTAGTGATTTCATGCTCATCAATCATTGAAATAATTCTATTTTCTGCTTCTTTTACAATATCCTCTGCATCTTTTTGGGCTTCTGCAATAATTCGTTCTCTTTCTTCTCGAATCCATTTAGCTTGTTTTAACTCATCAGGCAAATTCAAACGAATTTCTTTTATAATATCCAGTAACTCATTTTTCTCAACAATGCATTTTTCTGTAAAAGGAACATTTTTCCCCTTCTCTAAAATGTCCTCTATTGTTTCCAGAAGTGTAAAAATTTCCATACTTAACTCTTTTCCTTTCTTTTAAAAAAAGCAGTCATTTCTACTTTTTTCTTAAAAATAGAAGTCTCACTTTGCCATACTTTCTTTGGTCGTAAATTTCAAATTGTTGCAACTTTTCTAAATTTTGAACAACTTCTTTTTCTCTATCTGTTTCTATGATTATTCTTCCATCTTCATTTAATAAATCCCACTTAGCTATTTTCTGACTTGCTATTTCAGCATAATTTGTGGCATATGGTGGATCTAAAAATACAATGTCCAATTTTTCATTTTGGTTTTTTAAAGTTTCCAAAACAAGTTGATAATCTTTATGAAAAATCTGTATTTCTGATTTAGGTGTCACTTTTTCCACATTTTTTTCAATAATGTGGATAGCTTCTAATGTATTATCACACAAGATTGCCTTTCTAGCCCCCCTGCTTATGGCCTCTAATCCAATTGCTCCACTACCTGAAAACAAATCTAATACAGTAGCCTCTGGCAACTCAAATTGTAGAATATTAAACAATGATTCTTTGACTCTATCTAGTGTTGGTCTTGTGTTTAATCCTTCTAATGTATATAATTTTGTTCCTCTATGTTTTCCACCTATTATCCTCATGGTTTCCTCTATTTATACAATTTTTCAATTTATACATACATTTTATTCCAATTTCTAAAAAAGTCAATAGTATTTAGCGAAATGTAATAAAGTCTTAATATTGTTGTAACATTGTAAAAAAAATATTACATAATTGTAATAAAAAAATAACTAGAAATTAGTCATAAACTAACTTCTAGTTACTAAAATAGCTATTTTACTATTTTGTTAATAATTTTCATTCTAAAATAGAAAATTATTGCTACAATTAATGCACCTCCTAATACAATTAATATAACATTTGTTGCACCAGCTTTTGGCAAAATTCCCTTTTTCATAGAATCGCCTTCTTTGTTATTGTTACTTGTATTAGCTTTTATATTATGATCTTCATCAGAATTTCCTTGGTTATTATTTTGATTTCCATTGGCATTATCTCCATTGTTATTTTCAGGCTGATTATTGTCATCTGGGGTTGGCGTTGGATCTGGCGTTACTGTACCTCCTTGTATCGTTATTGTTTTAGAAATGTCTGGCACGTTGATATCTTCTTCTCCACCAGAAACTGTAATATTTTTCAAAGAAATCGTAGGATTCTCGACACTTTGTTCATTGACTCTAAATGTCATTTTAAACACTGTTTCAGGTTTGTTCACCAAAGATCCTCTATCAACGATTAATTTTCCATTTGCCTCATTAAGTGATGGCGTTGACCAACTGTTTTCTCCCTTCATGTTTACCAATGTCAAACTATTTTTGTCATATTGCAAAGTTGCTCCCACACCAATAATGCCTTCTGGAGTCTGAACATCAGATATAACAACATCCACCGTAAATTCTTGATTTTTTGTAAACTCATTTTTTGCAGTTTGAAGATTTAATGTACATGAAACTGCATATACCTTTGTCATAATACACATGATACTTAATAAAATTAAACTTATTTTTACTAATCTTTTCATCTTTTCTCCTCTTTTGCTTTATTGTATTACTTTTGAACCAATTAATACCAATTTTAGTTGTGCTAAATCTGTAATTGTAATTCCACCATCGTTATTAATATCAGCAGCTTTTAAATAAACTCCTGTCAATAATTTTTGTTCAATATAATGTAATTTCAATTTTGCTAAATCTGTAATTGTGATTTCACCATTTCCATCAATATCTGCAATAACAACTAATGTGAAATGTAATGTATCACCTACTTGTAATTTGGTACCAGTTGCTAATTTAGCATCATCGCCTAGAACATTTCCATTTTTGTCAGTAAATATCATCTCTTGATAGGTTTGAACATTGTTTTTAAAATCACTTACCTTTGTATTTGGTACAATTCTTGAAATAATGTCACCTTCAATCAAATATTTATCAGACTCAATAGCATCCATTCTTTTTTGAATATTAATTTCTAAGCTTGCATCTTGTGAAGAAATATCTTTTTCTCCATCACTTGCCACTATATTTTTAACAGTTACTGTTGTTTTCATTGGTGCTGTAACAGTATCTTTTACCTTAAATTTAACCGTGAATAATCTACCAGCTTCTGTTACTAATTTTTCAGCATCTGTTACAAATTTGAAATTTTCCTCATTGAAAACGCCTGTATTCCACTGACTTTGATTTTCAGTCACTTTTATTTTTTCCAAAACATTGCTATCATATTCTAATTGACCACCCAAAGAAATCAATCCTTCTTCTATATTTTCAAAATGATCAATTTTTACATCTACTTCAAATTCATCTTCTGGACGAATTTCCTCTGGTGATGAACTTGCTTTTTCAATTAATGTTTCAAATGTTGGAACAACTGTAAATGTTACTGTACAAGGTGTACTTGTAACTTCTTCACAAGTTGTTTCTACTGTACTTGTAACTTTTAACACATAATTTCCTGCATCTGCTTTTGTACAATTTTGAATTTCTAATATTTTATTCGTTTTTCCTTCTAGTTTTACATCATCTTTATACCATTGATAAGTCTGAACCCCTGGTGTTACTGACACTTCTGGCTCAATTCTCAATGTTTCGTTAAGTGTTGCTGTTTGCATTTTTGGCATTTTAATTTCTGCTGGTACAGCGGTTGGAACAACGACGGTTTCTCCACTGTTCTCTTCTCTTTCTGTAACTGTTTTTGCAACAAAAGTTGCTTCTACTATACAATTTCCATCTTTTACGTCATTATAATTAACTGTAATATCCATTGCGTTTTTATCGGTTACTTCTTTTTGTTCTCCACATACTGTAACTGTTTCAATTTCATAACCGTCCTCTGGTATTACCTGTAATGTAGCAGAATCATTTTCTGCAAGTGTAACAATATTTCCTTCTTCTCGATTAGCTCCCTCAATGATACCACCTTCTGTAGCAGATACAACAATTGATTTATTTGGTGATACAGTTCCATCATTTTCAGTTACTGCAACTGCAAATGGACTGAACGAATCACATGTTACAATCAATCCATATGGCGTTACAACACAAGGGATTTCCTCTACACCTGTTACATTTCCTTCATCATCTCTCATAAAGTGATATGCTTTAAAAGTGACACCTGCATCATCTGGACCATATCCTGCTGGAAAACCAAGAGATAATCTTAATCTATGGCCTGTTTTTACAACATATTTTTTACATACATTTAATGAAATATTGTAAGTTTCACTTGTAATTAATCCTTGTTCCCCTAATTCTTCTTCCATTAAATTATCCATTGATTCTTTTTCTGTTTGATTTGTTCTTGTTGTTACTAATGCAATTCTGCTTTTTAATTTATCTGATACTGGTTTTCCATCACTTGTTAGCCATCCATTCATTGATAAATCCTCATTTTCAAGAAGTGTTGGGGTAGCAAATACTTCCCAATTTTTAGCTGCATTCATACGAGTTGAACATCCAATTATATTGGATGCTCCATAAGAAATATGGTTTGGTTCTTTTCCACTATTTCTTCCAACTACTCCTGTTAAATAAATTCTATACATTGCATTATCATCTGCAAACATTTTACTAAATTTTAAATCAAATGTTACTCTACGTTTTCCATCAAAAACAAAATTTGTTATTTCAGATTTAGCAGCTCCTGTCGCTCCTGTTGATTCCATTCTATAACCAATTTGAGTAGCCCCTTCCGCTAATACTAAATCATCATCATAAGTAACATCAACATGATAGGTTGGACCTACCGTAAGTGTTGCTGTTGGCGGTGGGGTCTGATATTTAATATATGGAGGAGCTTTATAAGTTCCATTTGGATTGTATAATTTTCCTGATTGTGCTACAAAATCTGAACCATTACCTTGGTAAGTTAATTTCTCCAAGTCTGTACCTGATGGTTCTAATGTTGTTACTGCAAATTCAACATACTCTGAATTTGGAACTGTAATATAGATATAATCTCCATTATCTTTAAATCCTCCTGCATAATATGTTGGATCCATATATCCCCATTTACCTTCAAGCCATATGTCATCTCCAGGTCTATATTCATGATATTTCATTAATATATATTTACCCTCTGCTTTGGCTGCTGCATATCCTTTTCCATTATAGCTGATATAAAAATCACCTGCTTTGTACTCTTCTGTTTCAGTTCCTTCCTGTTTAAATTTTACTAATAATCCATTCACATTTGTTATACTATCCATACCATAATCTTCTAAGTTTAATTGAGGATATTTAAATGTATAATTTCCTGCTGCTTCTACCGTTTCTAAAGCAATATGTTCTTTGTCCATTGTTTCTGTTCCAACCATACAATATCTTGTATTTTCAAACCCTTCTTGTATGTCACTTCCTGGTACAAATTCTGGATCAGTAGTATCCATAGTTGTATCACGTAAAAATGGATCATCTAATGTACTATCAACCGCATACCAAACTTTTTCTGTTGATCTTGCATTGGTTTCTTTTTCTACTTCTACATAATTCCACATATGAGGAACTGCTGCAGCTCCTTGTGACTGATGGGTTCCTTGTACAAGGATACTGTTAATTCCTACTTTGTCTAAAGCCACTTTAAATGCTCTAGCATACCCTTCACATACAGCTTCTTTTTTTACAAGGGCTCCATATGGGGTAGAAATAAATCCTTCATTTCCTGGTACACAATCACTTTCTAGTCTATAACCTGTATTATTAATAAGCTCATTATGAACTAATTTTATTTGTCCCATTGTTCTACTTTGATTTTCTACTGCTTCAACCTCTTGAGCCTTTTGAGCAATTTCATCCAAACTACTATTAAATTCAACTATTGCTTGTTGTACTTGTGTTTCATTTGTGAACCCCTCTGTGTAATAGTCTGCATATCTTCCAGAACTAATATAAACATGGTATTTTTCATCCATATCTTTTGTTGTTCTAAGTGAAAGTTTTTGAAAATTCACATAAAAAACTTCTGGAAAATCTGCATAAAAAGCATATCTTGCAGCATTCATTGCTGAAGTTAAGCTAGCATTTCCTTTCTCATACTCTTTGATTTCATCTTCTGTAAACATACCGTTTTCTACAAGGTCATATCTTTCTGTCCCTCTTTCAAACATACCCTGTTTATACATACTATACATTCCTTGGTATATTTTTTTAGCTTCTGGCTTTAATTGATCGTAATGAAACTTTCCAATTAGTTCTGTTTCGTCTACAACTTGGCTTTCTGTAGCATGCACAATATTAGAAAAATCAAGCCAGCCAAATTGTGATGCTAAAAGCACTGCAAGTAAACAAATAATGATTAACTTTTTGAATTTCATGATTCAACTCTCCTTTTTTAATTTTTTCCTTTTGTAAAAAATAATATGTATATAAATAATTATACTATAATTCGTTTTTACCTGTCAAGAATTTCCTAGTTATAATTTGCGATTTTTTAAGTTTTTTAATCTTATTTTTCGACAAATTAATCAGCAATTTTATCAAAAAAAATTGCTCTAAAAAAGCAATTTTTTATTCATTATTTTGATTATTATCTTTATCTTGTAATAATTCTAATTGTGAGATAAGTAAAGCTTCCATTTTAGCTTTGTATACATTAAATTGTTTCTTTAAATCTTCTGTTTTTCTTCGAACCTCAACTTCATCTTGGTTAACTGATTCCACCATTTTTTGTGCTTCTTTTTTGGCTTCTGCTATAATTTGGTCAGCTTGTTTTTGTGCCATCATTTTGATATCTTCAGCAGTAGATTGAGCCATAAGTAATGTACTCTGCAAAGTATGTTCTACTGTTTTGTAATGTTCTAATTCTTTATTTTGTTCTTCAAATTTACTTTTGAATTCAGCATTTTCTTTATAGATTTTTTCATATTCTAATGTCACCTGATCTAAAAAATCATCGACTTCATCTACATTATACCCTTTAATCGTTTTGGTAAATCTTTTGTTTTCTATATCTAAAGGTGTTAACATATAACACTTCCTCCTACTTTCACTACTTCATCCAAGAAGCTGAAAATTTTCCATCCAATTTTTCTTTTGAAAATTGATTCTCTATATCATAATTGTATGGAGCAATCACAAATATTGAATTAGAAACTTTTTCCATGTTACCATCTAACGCTTTGACAGCACCACTGACAACATCAACTATTCTTCTTCCAACATCTTTACTTACATATTCCAAATTAATAACAACCGAATTTTTACTTTTTAACTGTGCAATAATATCAATTGCTTGCTCAAAACTGGTTGGTTTCGAAATTTGCATTTTGATTTGTTGTTGCTGAGGAATGCTTACTACTTTACTTTTATTATTTCTAAAAATATTTAATGTTTTTCCTGTATTTTCCTCTTCTTCATATTCATCTTCATACTCTACATTTTCTAGTTCTTCATCATATTCTTCTACCGGTTCTTCTTCTCCCCAAAAATAATTCATAAATTTTTTAATTGCTGTTCCTGCCACTTTACTAACCTCCTAATTTTTTCTCCTTCGTGTTATAACATACATATAGTATCTACCTTTTTTGAAAGATTGTCAATAGTTTTTTTCCATTTTTTGCATTTGTAACACAAATTTAATATTTTTGTAATATTTTGCAAAATATTGTTACATTTTCGTTACATTAATGCAACAATATTTCATCATATAACCCAAGCTCTTTTCTAGAACTTATGTACGTTTCGTCAAATCCTAACTCTGCCAACTCCTCATCTGTATAATTTTTTAAAATGGAATAAGTATCATTTTGTCTTAAAACTTTCACATAAATTTTTTCCACATATCCAGCCTTACTTCTTTCTACATAACTGATATCTTTTTCCTCCAAAATAGCTAAATTACTCACTTTTAATCCTTTATAATTCCACCAAACAACATCCACAACAATTTCTCGATATGCCACTAACTCTTCCACATATTCTGTAATCTTGAACACAATTACTCTTTCCTCTTCTCCTTCTGCAATATATTCGATACTTGCCTCTACTTCTTGTCCAGAAGACAATCGTAATATCACGGTATCTCCCACTTTAGCAACAGATGCCTTTTCCGTGTCCATAACACAGGCAATATAACACACAAAATTATTGATTACTTTTCCTTTTTCTTCACTTGTTGAAATAATAGCACCTGTTTTTGTATCCAAAGATTTCAACAATTCCGCATTCAAATATCCAAAATCCTCTACTCCGTAAAATTTCTTCCAACCCATCCACTCGGTAAGAAACCAAACCAGCTACTGGTGCATTAATTACCTCTGACTCATTACTCAATTGTTGTTCCAAAGTATTTCTTTTTTCAATCAAAGATTTTACATGAGAATCAGCTGGACTCAAACTTCCTGTTATTTTCGTTTTTTTCAGGATATAAGAATCTAATTCAGCCTTTTTATCTTGTATTTCCCCAAAATCATTGAGGTCATACATCGAATCCACTACCTTTTCAATTTGAGTTTCTAAATTGGTAATATCGGTTGAAAATATTTTCAATCCACTACTTTCTATTGCAGCATTAATTTCATCTGACAATGTTTCCATTTGCCTCAAAATCTCTTCCTCTCCATTTGAATAATAACGAAAAGCAGTCTCATTTTTGGCAACTCTTTGCCCTTCTGCAATAATCTGAACCATACCATTTTTATAATTTTCTCCTTGTAACACTTTTTCATCCCTCAAAATATAGCCTTCTGCAGTCTCTTCAAAACGCAAGGAGCCTTCCTCTACAATACAAATCTGTGACAAATTTCTCAGCACATGAATTCCCTTTTGCACCAAAATAATGATGCAACCTATTGCCAAAATAGCACTTAGGATTTTTCCAAAACTTAATTTGCTATTTTCTTCATTCAATTTTCTCTTCCCTGTTAGTTGTTAGGCTAACAAGTCTCCTTTCTTCTTAGGTCTCATACTCTTGCAAAATAATATTCATATTTTGTTCTATGCCATCTTCAGCTCTCAGCCACCTTGTCTCTTTATTCTTACGAAACCATGTAAGTTGTCTTTTGGCATAATGCCTTGTTTCTTTCTTCAAGTTTTCCACCATTTCCTCATAAGTATATTTTTCCTCTAAATACTCCATCACTTCCTTATAACCAAGTCCCTGCATAGCTGTTGGAAAACAGTGGTACTTTTCCTTCAAATTTCTTACTTCTTGAACCAAGCCTTGTTCCAACATCATGTCCACTCGTTTGTTAATTCGTTCATACAACTTTTCTCGTTCCATGTCCAATGCAAACATTTTAAAATCGTATTTTACTCCTTTGCTTCTAGATAATCGTTCCTGTTCTGTTTTGTTTTTACCTGTTGCCTTAAATACCTCCAAAACACGAATGATTCGTTTTTGATCATTTGGACTGATTTTTTCCATTGCTTCTTCATCAATTACCACAGCCTGCCTCCATAATTCTTTCAATCCCTCTTCTGTTTCAGCTTGTTTCATAAGAAATTGCCTATACTCTTCATCAAATTCCATATCTGGATATTCAATCCCATATACTAAAGAATCCACATACAAGCCTGTTCCTCCAGCAACAATTGGAACATGTCCTTTTAGTAAAATCTCTTCTAGTGCCTTCTCACTATCTTTTTTAAAATTAGATACTGAATATCGTTCATTGGGAGAAATAATATCAATCAAATGGTGCTTAATTCCTTGCATTTCTTCCTTGGTTACTTTTGCTGTTCCAATATTCATTTCTTTGTAGATTTGCATTGAATCACTTGATACCACTTCCCCCTTGATTTTCTTCGCTAATTCAATAGCTAGTGCTGTTTTTCCAGAAGCTGTTGGTCCTGCTATCACAATTACCTTCGGTTTCATATTTTTCTCCTTTTATGTTTGACATTACTTATTTTCGATTAAATTTTCTTTCTAAATCATACTTTGTCATCTTAATCGCGGTTGGTCTCCCATGTGGGCAAGTAAATGGATTTGGCAATTGCAACAAATTTTGCATCAAACGATCTACTTCTTCTGGTTCTAACTTCATATTTGCTTTTACTGCTGCTTTACAGGCAACTGTTGCAATAAATTTGTCTTCCTTTTCTTGGGTTGCCGTTACTGCTACTGTATCAATTTCATCTAGCAACTCCAAAAATAATTCTTTTGTATTCATTTGTTCACACATACTTGGAACAGATGTAACTTTAATTGTATTATCCCCAAATTCTTCAAATTCAAAACCTGCTTTGGCAAACATTTCCACATTTTCTTTTGCAATATCCATTTCCTTATTACTAACCATAATCACATCTGGTAACAATAACAACTGCGAGTCCTTCTCTTCTTCTCTATAATAATTGGCTTTTACCTTCTCATACATAATTCTCTCATGTGCCGCATGTTGATCAATCATATACAAATCTTGGTTCATTTCAATTAAGATATAGGTTGAAAAGGCAATACCAATCAATTTATAATGAATTTCTTCATATTCTTCTCCTGTCTCAAACAAACTTTGATTTAAACCATTTGCATATTCCACTTCTTTAATGTCTAATTTTTCTTCCTCTTCTTCCTCCTCTTTTCGACTTGCCCCTAAATCAATACCAAATGCCTTTTTATACATTTCTTCAAATTCAGGAGTAATTTCTGGAATTTCCTTTAAAGCTTCTCTTACCTTGCTCGTATCAATCATCTCTGTTTTATCTTCCTCATTTAGTTGAGCTTCTAGTAATTTATCAGTTACAGCTGCTATAAATTCATCCTTCTTTTCTTCCGCTTCTTGATTTTCCTCTAGGCTTTCTGGTAATTCTTCTGGTTCATCCTTGATTGGTTCTTCTTGTTTTTCTTCTTGTTTAGGTAATTCAAGTTTTACTGTTTCCTGTGGTATTTCTTCAGCAGGTAGCTCCTGATTTTCTGTGGTTTCTCCACTAGATAATTGGGTATTTACTTCACCTGTATCAATTTCTTGGGTACTACTTGAAATCTCTGTATTTCCCAATTTAATTTTCTTTTCTTGTTCTTCCTCCTCTTGCATTTTATCCGCAATTTTTCCTGTTTTATACAAATCTTCAATCTTATTTTCTACATTTGTGCTTGGTACATCCATTTTGTTGGCTGTTTGAAGTGTTTTTTCAGGTGTAATCTTGTGAATTAAAGAATTAATTGCATTGATTCTGTCTTCAATTGTCATCCCTTCTTTGATTTCTAATTTCAGATTTTCTTGTTCAATCGCTACTTTTTTGGCTTCTGCATCAATTGGTCTTTCGATATTAGAAACCAATTCATTTTTTCCAAATCCTGCTTTTATCGCATGATAAACTGCCTTAAATACTGCATTTCCATCCTGAAATCTGACTTCCAATTTTGCAGGATGTACATTCACATCCAATTTTTCTGGATTCATCTCAACATTCAAAATCACAAAACCAAATTTTCCAATGGGTATCATGCCTTTATAAGCTTGTTCCACTGCAGAAGTCAAATTTTTATCTTTAATATAACGTCCATTTACAAAAAAGATTTGATTTTGGCGATTGGCTCTTGCAATCTCTGGTTTTCCTACAACACCACTTACTTTAATGTCCTCATAGGTATAATCAACTTCCATGATTCCATTTGCAATATCTTTCCCATAAATACTATAAACAATGTTTTTAAAATCACCACTTCCATTGGTTTGAACGATGGTTTTTCCTGAACTAATCAGTTTAAGTGCAATCTCCTTATTAACCAAAGCAATTCTACGCACATTATCCTCAATATAACCTGCTTCTGTATAATCTTTTTTCAAAAATTTATAACGTACTGGTGTATTAAAAAATAGATTTTTTACTATAATGGTTGTCCCAACAGGACATCCAATTTCCGCTTTTTCTAAAATTTTTCCGCCTTCTACCACAATTTTGTGGCCAATTTCTTCTCCCTCTTTTTTAGAAACCATTTCCACATTCGCAATCGCTGCAATACTCGCCAATGCTTCTCCACGAAACCCCATTGTACTAACTGTCACCAAATCATCTGCCTTTCGAATTTTACTGGTTGCATGACGTTCAAACGCCATTTCCATATCATCTTCTGAAATACCACACCCATCATCTGTAATTTTAATGAATGAGATGCCTCCATTTTTGATTTCTACTGTTATATTTTTAGCTTTTGCATCAATCGAATTTTCGACCATTTCCTTAACTACTGATGCAGGCCTTTCAATTACTTCTCCTGCTGCTATTTTGTTAATTGTTAAATCATCTAATAGAACAATATTTCCCATCTATTTTTCCTCTTTTCTATTGTATATATTTTCAGGTGAATTATATCATTAAAAAAATTTTTTGTACATCTTTTTGACAAATTTTTTTGCAATTTTGGTAAATAGATAAAGAGCCTATCGATGACTTTTTTACAAAAATCATCGATAGGCTCTTTATTTGTGGATTTTTTTAATCTTAGAAAAAAATTATCAACTCTTTCTCTTCTCTAAATCAAATAGTCTCTTTTCATGTTTAAAAAGATTAACTTCTGTTTTTTCAACTCTTATTTCTAAATCACCAATTCGATCAAATCTTTTCAAATTATTTTTTTGATGGAAATCAACAAACTCAAACATCGTATTAATTTTTTGGCCATATTCATCTTCAAAAGCATATTGTTGTTCTAAAATTTCATCCATCCTTTCATTCATTCTTATCATACCTTCCTTAAGCATTCTCCTCAATTCGTTTATTTTTGCCGTATTCTCATCAATTCTTACTATGTTTTCATCAACTTTTCTTTCTAATACGTCCATTCTTTCTATGCATTCATCGACTTTTCTTTCTAATCTGTCTATTCTTTGACCTAACTGATGATTTCCCTCTTTGACTTCTTTTATGTCGTTTTTCAATTCCTCGAATTGTTGCTCCATTTTTTGATTCATTTGAACCAAAGTTTGTAAAATTTTTCCTTCCATATCATCACCACCTTTCTTATTTAATTTTTACAACTTTATTTTAACATAATCTATTTCTCTTATCAAGCTTTTTCATTCGACATTTTTCACTAATCCTTTTAAAACCAATTTTCAGCAACTTTTCGTATTTTTAATATTTATGTCTACTTTTCTCAAGCTGGGCTACTTCCACGGTCAAAAAATGGTTTAGAAACAAAAGCTAATGCTGAAGTATCATCATGTCTCAATCCCTACATCTAAAGCATATTTTAAACTGCCATCTTCTGCTTTCCACATCCCATTTCCATCATAATAACCTGTTGGTGTTGTGTCGCCTTGCACATTATAATAGGTAATTCGGTAGGCAAATCTTGGAATCCAGACAAAAAACTACCATCACCGTTTTGAGCATTTGCCCACATGCTTTCTTTGGTGTCACCTTCACTAGCTAATGTGTAAGTTATACCAAGTAGATTGCGCATTTTCATCTCCTGTCCATATTTCACATTTTTGGTCCAAGTAACTGGAGTTAGACCATTATTGTATAAATATAGCTCGTTTGGAGGTGGTATCACTTTATTTTCTGTGTTTAGCCAAAGTGGTGCCATAATTGGTCGAAAATTTTACTGTTGCATCTGCTACAGCATTTTCACTTGGTCTGGTACGACAATTCCTGTGATGGTATCGCCTTCTAGAGCAATTTGGCGAATGGGATGATTTTTCCATTTTTTTCTCCTTTTTGGGTATTTTCTTGATACCTTATATTTTACACCTATCAGAGGCATTAGAATGCATTTTAAGGCGTGTTTGTAATAAAATGAATGATTTTTCATTCATAAATTATTTAATTGAGTAGATTCCGCTGATTTTTTATCGAACTTTAATATTTAAACACACCAACAAACAAAAAATCTTTTCCAATATTTTACTCTACTACAAACCCATTTGTTACATCTCCACTAATCAGTTCAGAACTTAGTGAAACTACAGGAAACAATGGAACACTATTACCTGTCACATTTCCTGAACTAGTACACATTAAACAAGCATCCAAATTCCCTCCCATTATATAATGAACTTTGAAATTAGCACTTGAAATCTCTTGATCAATACAACGAGAGGCGATCCAATAATGTGTACTTTCCCCCTTTGGCAATATAATACTCTCATATGACCTTCCTGGTGCATACTCCTTGAATTTCGTCTTCAATTCCTCATACTGCCATTTATAATAGGTCTGTTTTGGATGGATGCTTATACTTGCTACCTTAGCTCCTTCTCGCATACTCCCCACTATGTTTCCTTCACTTTGTTCTATAAATTGTGTTTGTTCGCTCAAGTCTAAATTTGTCTCCTTTCCTTCCGCTATTTCTGGAAATGCTTTTATAATATTATCTTTTTCCCTCTCATACATCACTGGATAAGTTTTGTTAATTACAAACTCCCCTTGATCATTTCTAGAACTTGAATGTGCAGTTTTATGTCTTTCTCCATATTTTGCACAATTTAAATTAGCATAATTATTCCTTTCCTCTATTGCCTCTTTTGTTAATAATTCTTCAATATCTTCTATTTTTATACTCCTTGCACTTACTCCATCACTAGAATATAGTTCTTTACATGCATCATCTAGTAGTTTTACCGCATTATTATAGCCTTGAGCTCCACCTAGTTCTACACTTTCATTTGATAGTGATGTCTGTAACAATGTTGCTGGCACCATTTTTACGTTTTCCTTCTTTTCGTCAATATCTAGCACTCGCCATTTTGTGATTTGAAAACTATTTCCAGTTTCACTACTAAGGGTTACATCTGCTATTTGCATAGGCGCTGCATATTCTGCCTGCCAGGTATAGGTTCCACTTGGGGAATACGTCACTTCTGAACCAATTTCCAATCCAATTAACATCTTTTTTACGGTTACTGTACAAGTATCACTATAATCTCCACACTCGGCTGTAATCGTTGTTGTACCTTTGGAAACACCTGTAATTGTCGCATTTGCTCCTGTTCCTGTAACTGTTGCTACACTTGGGTCAGAACTCGTCCATGTAATTTCTCCACTTATTTCCATTAAGTTAGCTGTAATCGTTTCTGTTGGCATCGTTTCACTTTCAATTTTTAATGTTATATTTCTCAAATTTAAAAAAAGTCCTATTTTATCAAACTCAAAATTGCCTTCGGCATCGATACTTCCACTTACTGTTTCATTATTTCCTGTATAAATCACTTTTCCTGATTCATCACAAGTGATATTTCCATTTCCCGTTTGATAACCATTTAAATTTTCAATCATATAATCCCTTAAATTACCTGACATGGTTTCATAATAACCCATTTTTACTTCTGAAACTGCTAGTTCTAGCTCTTCTTTTGCACTCGCTTTTTTCGTTTTGTCCACGGCTGTGGACGCTTTTCCTAGGATTCCGTCACTGCCTGCAATGAGGCTTAGGCTGACGCCTGCTAGGATTAATAAGACTATAATTGTAATCACTAACGCAATTAACGTAATGCCTCGTTTTGAGTCCATTAGACCCCTCTCCTTCGATTTTCCCATATTTTTTCTCCATTTTTGGTATTTTCTTGAGACCTTATATTTTTATATCCTCTAGAGACACCAGAATGTATGTTATGGCATGTTTATTCAAAAATGAATGATTTTTCATTGAAAAATCACTTAATTGAATATACTCCCTCCTCTTTTTTCTCCAATTGGACACCAGATTCTAGACAAACTAGCGGACATAGTCCCAACGCACTATCGTAATGACCGTTGCCGTACCAAACCGCTATTACAATTTGCATCAACCATAAAATCAGTGTAGTAATGCCACGGAGAAGCCAGCCACATACCTAACGTTTTGCTTATGTCTGTCTTTATATATATTTTATTATAATCACTTAATAATTTAGCTCCATTTTCCCATGTATATCCAATTGCATTCGCCATAGAACAATTCATCTCCTTATCTGGATGTGTGTCTTCATAGGAGGTTATAAACATTTCTACTGTTGGCCCACCTATTGCATATTTTGCTTTTTCTCCTGCATATTCACTCCATATATTGGTATCCATCAAATAAGCTGTTGCTTTTATATTAATATTGGTACTTTCTTCTCTATTGGGATAGGTTACTCCATTATCCTCTGTATAATTTAAATACTGACCTAACCAATTTTTTGCTAAACTATTTTCCCAGATAAATTTTCCTCCATTATAATCATTGTTTACATCATTAAATGACACTCTATAAGGAGCATGTGTTGTTATTGCTGTTCCCTCTTTTCCATTTGGCACAGCGGTATAATGTATATAATCATCTGCAATCAAATACACATTATCCTCAGTTCCCCCAGGTTCTTTCCCTGCATAAAAGATTCTCCATGTTGTTACTGCATCTTTTACTGCATCTGATGCTGTCCCCTTCACTTGGTAATTATCTACAATCGCCCCATAAAACTTTGTCGGCTTTTTCACAATATCTGTTGCTTCAAATTCTGTTTTCTCATACTTATCTTTTAAATTAATTGTTTTAGCAGCAGTAAACGTTTCTCCTTCAACTGTTCCAGTAATCGTAAACTTCACTTCTTTTTCTGTTCCATTTGTTACATATGGCAATTCTGGTGAGATTGATGTAATGGTTCCGCCTTCAATGGAAGCTGTAAATTCAATTTTTAGTTCGGTTCCATCAACTGCTCCATCTTCTGGGATGGCTTGGCCATCTTTTAAAGTGATATTAATATTCTCTAGCACTGGTACGTGGCCTGTATAGTGAAACTCTCCATTTTCATCTATAGTACCTGTTAAGGTAGTATCTTTGCTTGTGTAAACTATGTTTCCGTCTATATCGCAAGTGATGTTTCCATTTTGGGTTTTATAACCATCTAAGTTATCAATCATGTAATCCCTTAAAGAACCTGACATGGTTTCATAATAGTTCATTTTCACTTCTGATATCGCAAGTTCTAGTTCTTCTTTTGAACTTGCCCTTTTTGTTTTGTCCACTGCTGTAGACGCTTTTCCTAGGATTCCGTCGCTGCCTGCAATGAGATTTAGACTAACGCCAGCTAAGATTAATAGCACAATAATTGT